>CAZKRR010000052.1:0-9686 GCA_964555135.1 uncultured Nitrososphaeria archaeon | reverse complement strand
CTCTCGATTAATCCATCTCTAATGTATAGTATCCTTTTTGCATAAGATGCAACTTCAAGATTATGTGTAACCATGACTATTGTTCTACCTCTATCGTTAAGTTTCCTGAAGATTTCAGCAATCATTATACTATTCTTTGAGTCTAGATTTCCAGTAGGCTCGTCTGCAAGCAGTATCTCAGGATTATTTATGAGAGCTCTAGCTATCGCAACCCTCTGCTGCTCTCCACCGCTTAATCTTGTGGGTCTAGTGAACGCCTTATCTTTCAACCCAACTTCTTCAAGTAGTTTTAAAACTCTTATTCTACGTTCCTGTGAGGATACACCCCTTACAATTAGAGGTAGTTCAATATTCTTGATAACAGGCAGGTAAGGTACCAAGTTGTAGAATTGAAAGACGAAACCAATCTTTTCATTTCTAAGTTCAGCTAGCTTGTCATCTGAAAGCTTGTTAATATCATTCCCTCCTATGAGTACTTTTCCACTTGTCGGTCTATCTAATCCACCTACAAGATGCAGGAGAGTTGATTTACCACTCCCTGAAGGACCGACAATAGCAATGAATTCTCCTCTTTTAACTTTAAGTGAGACGCCTCTTAGAGCTTCCGTAGGGACACCGTCAGAAACATAAACCTTCTTAACATCGATCATCTCAATAATAGCGCTGCCCTTGGATAATGTCTGATCAACAGAGTCTTGACTAAGAACTTCAATATTTTCATTCGTAGACATTTCTGGTTTCATGCATTATAAATTAAGGAGGGACGCTATAAGGAACTTGATGAAACATTAATGAAACAGTGCAAGGAAAGGTGAGAATTAAATATGTGGAACCATATTCCATTCACTTATTCTTCCTGCTTAGAATAACGTAATCATTAGTGGAAACTGTTTGACGTATTAGTTTACTCTCCTCCTTCGAATGTATATTTATAATACCATTCGAATGGTCTTAACGTGATCCAATCATGGAGAAGGTTAAGTTTGCAATATATGGTGTTGGACCAATCGGCTCTTTAATCACTAGATATGGGTTGGAGAAAGATTGGATGGAGCTTGTAGGAGCATTTGATATTGATCCGCTGAAAATTGGAAGAGATGTTGGAGAAGTTATCGGTTTAAGTGAGAAGGTTGGAGTAGTAGTTGAGAGACCCAGCATAGATGTTTTAAGAACTGTTAAGCCTGATATCGTTCTCCATGCTACTGGAAGCTTCCTAGACAAGGTGTACGAGCAGATTCTAGATGCTGTGAGAGCTGGCTCTGATGTAATCTCTACATGTGAGACTCTTTCCTATCCTTACTATAGATATCCAGACTTGGCAGGTAGACTTGATCTAGAAGCTAAGAAGAATAATTCAACAATACTTGGTGCAGGTATAAATCCTGGTTTCCTGCTAGACCTTCTTCCAGCAGTTCTTACAACTTCATGCATCAAGGTAGAGGAGGTTACAGCTAGAAGGGTTATAGATGCTTCAAAGAGAAGGGAATCTTTTAGGAGGAAGATCGGCTTGGGGCTTGACCAGGTAACATTCAATGAGAAGATTGGGAAAGGAGAACTTACAGCTCACGTAGGTTATGCAGAATCTGTATATTTGTTAGCTGATGCATTAAAGCTGAAGCTAGACTCTGTATATGAAAAGCAGGATGCGATCACAGCTGAAAGAGAAATAAGAATAGAGGACATGGTAATTCAACCTGGAAGAGTTAGAGGCATTAGAGGATACGGTGTCGGGTTAATAAGGGGCAGAGAGGTAATTAGAGTAGAGTTTACTGCTGTTGCTGGTGCTGAAGAAGAATTTGAAGAAATAATTATAGAGGGGACTCCAAGGATTGCTTGGAGGAGTATCGATGGGACTCCTGGAGATATAGCTACCTCAGCTGTAGTATTAAATTATGTTCCAATAGTTTTGGATTCGGATCCCGGGTTAGCTATCGTTACTAGATTGAGGGCCCCATCCTACTGCTCAAATTATCGGAGTGTATGAGTGTATCTATGGCCACAACCCCCTAGATTTGATTGCATTAACTACTCTCTCTACAGCGAGAACCATTGCAGCTTTTCTATAATCTACATTATATTTTTCTTGGCATTGAGCAACCTCATTAAATGCTTTAACCATCTTATCATCTAGCTTCTTAAGGACTTCTTCCTTAGTCCAGTAGAATCTTTGAAGATTCTGAACCCATTCTAGATAGCTTACTGTTACTCCTCCTGCATTCGCTAATATATCCGGTATGACCTTTACACCTTTCTGGTTGAGGATCTTATCTGCTTCAGATGTAACCGGTCCATTAGCTCCTTCAACGATTACTCTTGCTTTAATATTGTCTGCATTTCCTTTATGTATCTGACCTTCCAAGGCTGCTGGAATAAGGAAATCACATTCAATTTCAAGTAGTTCTTCATTCGTAATCTTCCTAGTATTATTGAATCCTATGACGCTTCCGGTCTTCTTTTTATGTTCACCAACTTTATAGGGGTTAAGTCCATCTTGTGATAATATTCCACCTTTAGAATCGCTTACAGCAATAATCTTAGCCCCCCAATCATACAGTATCTCAGCAGCATACGCTCCAACATTACCATATCCTTGGATAGCTATCCTTGCATTCTTTAAAGGCATGCCGAATTTTTTAGCAGATTCTCTAACACATACTGATACACTATAAGATGTTGCTTCAGCTCTACCTTCAGAACCTCCTAGATTAACAGGCTTACCGGTCACGACAGCCGGAGTAGGCTCACCTCTCAGCTGGCTATAAGTATCCATTATCCAAGCCATTGTCTGAGCATCAGTATATACATCTGGTGCTGGAATATCTATGTGTGGACCAATTATATTGTATATCATGGCCGTGTATCTTCTAGTAAGTCTTTCAAGTTCATTCAGAGACATCTGTTTTGGATTGCATCTAACACCCCCCTTCGCTCCTCCATATGGTAGATTCATGACAGCCGTCTTCCACGTCATGAGCATAGCAAGTGCAGTTACTTCTTCCACTGTCACGGTTGGATAATACCTTATCCCACCCTTAAATGGTCCAAGAGCATCGGAATGCTGGACACGTACACCCATGAACGTCTTAATCGACCCATCATCCATTTTAACTGGTACAGAAACTATGAGAGTCCTCTTAGGCATCTTTAACATCTCTCTAAAGCTATCCTCAAGACCCAGTATATCGGCTGCCTCTTCAAACTGCAGAATAGCTGAATCTAGAAACTCTTTACCACTTAAACTCAACATCTCTCACGTATCATTGTTCCACAATGCACTATTAATACCTACAATCAATATATGCGATTTTAAATTATTTATATCAACATATTTATTAAACGCTCTACTTTAACACAAGTAATTCCATTCAAAATTTTCAACAACAGGTTCCCGTTATCAGCAGTTTCAAAATAGATTAGCTTAAAAATAGATAGGTGAGGGATGTAGTGAGAAGCTCTGAAAACTTTAGAGATATTTTATGAGAAGAATTCTACTTTATTTATGTATCCTGAGAACTGGATGTTTCTATCAATAAACTACGTATAGGTGTTGTATTCTTTCCTCATGATGAAGATCGTTAAAGCTGTTGATGATTTTACAGTTTCTCAATTTTCGAGTATGAGTTGAGATGTATTTCTGGTTCTCCGAATATGTTTTGTTTTATGTTCATCCATTTTATCCTTATTCTAGTCCCTTCAGGGATCATAGAGATCTCTTGTGCTTTAGACCTCCATGCTACTCCTTGTAGAGCAACTTCTCCGTCCTTAAGCCAGAACAGGATCTTTTCTGCAACACCATATCTCGTCTCAACATTTACAATATTCGTTTTCGTATATAATATTCCTTCAACGATTACATCTTCACCAGTTAGAACTTTCTTCTCAGCTATCTCTCTTAAACTGATTAATCTGCTAGGTATGGGTATCTCTATAGTTGGGTTCTCAATCTTCTTCAGCTTTTCCTTGTCTATCATTATAATCCTCCTAGGAGCCCGCACATCATCAATTACACCGTATACTTCAACATATTCTCCAGGCTTCAAGTCTAATTCTTCACGGCATGTTAATTGAAATATCTTTACGCTATCTGTAACTGTTACCATAGTATAATTTGGCAGGACTTCTACATCGAGTACTCTCACAATCTTCTTCTCACCCAGCTTTCCCCTAATCTCTTTAATCTTCTCCAATCCAATCTCATGAATCATTGATAGAGTACTCTTAGAAGTTAGATAGAATCTATTGTCTTCCAACCTAACATCTGTGATGAATACCTCCATGCCTGGTGAGAGATTCTTAAACTGGTCAACCATATCCCTCCATATAGTCAGCCTTGCCAAGCTAGATCCATCAGATAAAGTTATCTCAATGATGGAAACTTCCCCGTATCTGGTAACGAGCTTCTTCTCTGCACTTATTGATATCAGATATCCTCTTATGTCATACACTCCGTCGCCCTCCTCTATCACCTGAGTTAGAGTCTTATAGAATGAGTAGGGCTGTGGTTGAGCTGAGTCTTGTGGTAGCTTCTTCACAATGCTGTTTCTACCTAAATGAATCTCAACAGTCCCTGTTTCAATCCTCTCTTTGGTATATGCATTCATGATAGCTATGTTATCCCCAATCTTTATTGAGAGATTGCTAATCTCATCTATCTTCTCATTCCATGCGTAAACTTCAGCTACTCCAGACCTATCACCTATCTTCAGTCTAAGCAGTCTATGTTCTCCGGCAGCTCTAGGTCCGATAACTGCATAGACTACACCTTTAACATATACGCTACTAAGCCCTGGAACTAAGTCTCTGATCCTTGCATACGCTAACTCTTCTAAAACTTCTTCTGGAGCTTCTTCTTTAGATTCTAAAACATTTAATTCTTCAGCTACTAGTAAAATTGCACCAACCTTATTTAGGTATGGATGGGTTTTAACTTTCTCATTTACTAATGCTTCTAATTCTTCTATGGTTAATCCTGGGATTGCTTTTAGAATCCTAGCCATCAGCCGTCTGTATTCTTCTTCCATGATATCTATCTATTAACCGTCAAGAGAGATTAAAAGAGTTTTGCTTCCCTTCAATCTCTAACATATTGACTGGCAGTCGGTCCAAGGTAGATGTACGTTTAATCATCCTCATATATTACTAGATTTTTCGCGTCCATTCTTTCTCTTTGTATCCTTTCTTTAGATTCATGTATCTGGCCATCAGGAATAATAGTGTTGATAGTCTGTTTATGTAAGCCAAGATCTCTGATTGGATAGGTCCTCTCCTAGATAGGGTTATTATTCTACGTTCTACTCTTCTAGCTATAGCTCTCGCAAAGTGGAGTATTGCAGCAGATTCATGACCTCCTGGAAATATGAATTTCTTAAGGATAGGTAATTTAGATTCATAACCTTTAACCCAAGACTCTAAATCCTCAAGTGAATTCTTAATCTCTTCGTCGATATCTTCTACACCTTCTTCAGCAAACTGGATTCTATAACCTATGGTGAATAAGTGTCCTTGGATTGCTTCTAAAATTTTACATATATCTTCTTCATCAATAAATGATTTTGCTAAACCGATGATCGATGAGAGTTCGTCGAGACCACCAATAACTTCAAGTCTTAGATCATCTTTCCAAACCTTCTCACCAGTTAGGAGGTATGTTTCACCAATATCTCCTCGACCATACTCCCCCATCTTACTCATCCGTATACATATTACTTCGGGTTGATTTCAATCTTTACGATGAGAGATCTTTTTATTTGATGGATGCTAGTTGTACTAGTTGGAGTGGGTTCCTGCTCGGTAGGTTAGAGAGATGCTGGAATTGGAGAAGGCATATACTGCATTCTGTTACGATAAATTCTCCTCCTAGTTTTTCATATTCTCTTACCAGGTATCTACCGATTTCTATACTGATATCGTAGCCGTGTCCATTTTTCTTCATCCCCCATGTTCCTGCAAGCCCACAGCATCCAATCCTCTTAAAGTAGACTTTAGCTCCTAAAGCTTCAAGAAATTCTTTAACAATTATGCTTCCATCTCTAGTTCTTGAGTGGCATGGTAGATGATATGTAACGTATACTCCCTGTAGACTCTTTAGTACTTTCGTAACTTCTTTCCAGCCTATCTTCTTTAAGAACTCGAAGAATCCATAACTATTCTCAGCTACTATTCTAGATTTCTCGTTTCCTAAAAGTTTAGGATAATAGTTTGTTAAACATTCTTGAGCTGTAGGTTCGAGAGAGACTACAATGTAGCCTTGCTCAATTAAGCCGTAGAGATATTCCACATTATATTCTGCTACTCTTCTAGCCTCATCCATGAAACCATACTGGATTAGAGGCATTCCGCAACTCTTCAAAGATGGTATAATGATTCTATAGCCTAGAGATGATAGAATCTTGGCTGCTTTAACCGCCCAGTCTGGATACATGTAATAGATTAATGAATCTGTATATAGTACTATGTTGCCTTTCTCAGGCAGCCCTAACTCAGTAAAGATTTCTCCTAGATTCTTCTCTGATAATCTAGGTAAAGGCCTCCTTGAATCTATCCCTATAAACTTCTCCATAATCTTCCTGGCAAAATTAGAGTCTAGCAATTTATTGGATAGGTGTGGAGCTCTACTTGCCAGTGTAATTAACGATTCATATCTTTTTAATGATTTATTTAGAGGTGGATAACCAAATCTTTTACCATATCTTTCTTTCACTATAGAGTTTATGTATGGGAGGTTTATATCGAGTGGACATGCTTCTCTACATAATCCACATGTATTGCAGAGTTGTGAGAAGTATGTCTTCTCGAGCCCATGAGCTAACATCGTCCAAGGTATCCCCATAGGACCACTGTAAATATACCCGAAGACATGGCCTCCAACCATATTATATGGTGGACAAACCTGTAGACAAGAAGCACATCTAATACAGTATAGTATCTCTTTCATTTCTCGATCTTGACGTGCCTCCATCCTCCCATTATCTATAAGGATGTAGATTGTTCTACGATGACTTAGTCTAGCTTCTCTAGGATACGCGGTCATATTCGGAAGATGGAAGGATACATATGAGCTTAAGCGTTGACCAGTAGCATTTCTAGGTAGAATCTTTAGAATCTTTAATACATCTCTAGTCGAGGATACAATCTTCTCTACACCTGCTATAACTATATGGATTGGAGCGAAGGCTAACGCTAATCTATCGTTCCCTTCATTAGTTACCAGGACCATGGCTCCATTCTCTGCAATGATAAAGTTTGCTCCAGTTATAGCCATCCCAGCTCTCTGATATTTTTCTCTAAATTCTTTCCTAACTTCTAAGACTATCTGCTGAGGATCTGGAGGGATTGGTCTACCATAATATTTTGTAAATATTTCTGCTACTTCATCCTTCGTCATATGGAATGCGGGACCTAGAATATGTGAAGGTCTCTGCCCTGCAAGTTGGACTATTCTCTCTCCAAGATCTGTCTCTATAACTTCTATATTCTCTGATTCTAGAACTTTGTTCAATTCTATCTCTTCTGTTGTTAGAGACTTAGATTTAACGACGAGTTTGACCCTATACTGTTTACAGATTTCTAAAACCATCTTTGAGGCTTCATAACCATCCCTGGCAATCTTTAACTCAGCACCTCTCTCCTCAAGTGCTCTTCTCAAACGCTCAATATTCTGTTCTAGGTTCTCTATGGATTCTTCCTTGATTTTTCTAATTTCTTTTAGAAGCTCTAAGCTAATCTCTGAGGCAATCTTATCTTTTCTTTCTCTAATCCTTAGATTGTTCTTCAGCATAGGCCAGTTATCCTTGAAGAGGGAGAGTTTCTCGAGTACTTGTTTTTCTAAGCTCATTCTGACTCACCATCAATTATAAAGACGTAGAATGTCCTTGGGCCGTGAACACCTTTAACTATCTCTCCTTCTATGTCTGCAGTACTACTTGGACCCGTTACAAAATATATAGATTCGCCTTTTCTTAGAAAATTCTCAACATGAGTCTCTATATCATTGATATCATATAATATCTTATTTTTTGATATTATTGAGATATGTATTTCTGGAAAGTAGATTGATGCTTCTTCTATGCCTGAAGAAGCTGTGTAGATAACTGTGCCCGTATTAGCGAGAGCAAGCTCTGGGAAGCCTATAGATAACTCTGCATCATTGGCTGGAGTAGTACAGTCTATTCTTATAACCCGTATGTTCTGGTTATTCTTTTTTAATTTTTCAATTATTTGTTTTCTGTATTCTGTCTCAGAGCCTGTTATGAGTATCTGAGCTTTCACCTCTCTAATTAAGTTATTTATATGTTGAATTAAGTCTTCTATGCTATGGCATAAGTACGTTTTCGCTCCTAGATCCTCTAATCTATTAATGAAGAGTTTTAAGATATCTAATTCCATACATGAATCAACTCTGTCAGTCTATTTCGTAAAACAATTTCTTGTAGTATCCAATAAATTTAACTGTTAAATTTAACCGTAAGGCCACCATATTCTATCCCCCTCTTCTTAACCTCTCCTTTAACATAAACATACAGGTCAGTCTCTCACAGAGAAGTTGCTTGCCCTTATGAGATATGTCTTCTCCTATATTACTAGCTTCTCTATTAGGGATTATGTACGGAAACTAATCAAGAGGATTATAAACTACTTGAGGAGAGTATTACCTATAAAGGTTTTTCAAAAAGATTAAAGAATAAACCTCTTTAACCCCCTTATTTTTTAACGTAGTCCTTTCAGGGATAGTAATGTAATGTATCTATCATTATAGTTCTCTCTAACAATCTTGGTTTCCTCTACTTCACCCATATACGATATTTCATTGATACTTCTGCCTAGCAGGTATGCCATCCTTTCTACTGTTGCCTCACCACCCTCTTTTTCTAAAACCTCTCTTAGACTCTTCTCTCTAAATTCTCCTATCCTGAGCCATCTTGAACCTCATACAATCCATTATTCGTAGAGTCTTCTTTTAAGGCTAGGTATGTCATGTGCTTATCACAGTAATATACTATAACTCTACATCCTTTACACGTATCCATCTAGACTCATTAAAGCATCCATCGAAACAGCATCTATCCATCAATCATCACCAAGCAGGATATAGCGGATATGTTGGAAAAAGTCTAGTTTGGAAACCTTAGCAAGCCTAACCATGAACATATATGAATTGATACAGGCATAAACATCCTTATATTCCTCTAAAGGTATATATTGGATGATATTCGAAGACTCTAGGACGGCCAAGGAAGTGGCTAGATGTTTCAAGGTATTCTTTAGAGTGAAGGAAGATTGGAGGAGGATAAATGGTAGAGAGCTTCCAGCAGTATTCGTTGATTTCAAGGAGTGGATAGATTTCTACTGTATAAGGGGTCATCAGCTACATCCACTAGACAGTATAGCATTGAGATACCTTAAGAATACCAGTATGGAGAAGGCTTCTAAGAAGTTGGCTAGAGACCTAGCAGAATTCTTCAAGGAATGTGGTGGAGAAGTAGAGTGGGGTGCCGAGGATGATTAGGAGAGTATTCATAGATACTGCATGGAACTCTAAGAAGCATATATGCTATGACCCTGAGAAAGACGTATTCTTTGAGGTTGATAGTCTTGCCGAACTCAAAGATTATGATGAGATATATCTTGACTCATCAATATTCCCAAACATGTGGCAGCAATTGAGGGATGTAATTAGTAATGGTAAG
>CAZKRR010000051.1:0-9716 GCA_964555135.1 uncultured Nitrososphaeria archaeon | reverse complement strand
TTTTTGGATTTCCTCCTTCGTCTTCAGTTAGAAAATGCGAATCTCTTTAAACACACACTACGTATATTCTAGGTAACACATGTTAATGCTTATACTTAAGTAATCTATAACGAAAAACATTATAGTAAATGCTTCTAAGCGATAAGATGATGCTTTGGTTTGATATACTGACTCCTAAACAGCTCTTCTATTTTACATCAATAGCTAAAATTCTCAAGAAGCGTGGATACAGCACATTCCTCACCTCTAGAAGATATGAGCAGCTGGATAGTTTAATCGAGGAAGCTTTTAGAGATTGGGGAATAAAGATTATTGGTAGATTCGGTGGATACAGTTTAAGAGATAAACTTAAAGCAAGTATTGAGAGGCTTAACCTACTTATTGATGAGGTACCAATCGAGGAAATAGACCTTGTAGTTTCAAGCGGCTCGGTTGAAGCATCAAGAATTGCTTACGGTCTCCGGAAGCCACATATACTTGCATCAGACTCTCCACACTCTCCAGTAAATTTCCTCACCGCACCCTCCTCCAGACGAATCTTAACACCTTGGATAATAGAAACCAGCGAATGGGCTAGATACGGCGTAAGACCTATCCAGGTTAAGAAGTATAGAGTACTTGACCCATACTTCTGGCTGAAAGACTTCCATCCAGATAGTACTATAGTGAGGGGTCTCGGCATTGAAGGCGAATATGTTTTGGTTAGACTCCCAGAATCCGCGGCTTCCTACTTGATGCTTGATGATGCTCAATATATTAAGGCACTCGCAAGCCTCATAGACATTGTAAGAAGATATTGTATGAAAATCTTAGTCTTAGCAAGATATAGAGAGCAAACTCAAATAGCTGAGCAGCTCTTAATGAATAAAGATACCCTAATAGTGAGTAAGCCTGTTATTGCAACTCACCTCATATATTATTCGAAGATGTTTATCGGTGGAGGAGGGACAATGACTCAGGAAGCTGCGCTTCTTGGGAAGCCATGTATATCGATCTACCCTGGTAAACAACCAACTATACTCAAATTCTTATCTAAGATGGGATTAGTAAGGCATTATGAGAGCCTAGATAGGTCACTGAAGACTCTACAGAATATCTTAAAGAATATCGATGATGTTTCCCAGACCTCTAAGGAGAAGTCTAGGAAGCTTTGGAAGATAATGAAAGATCCTGAAGAAGATATCGCTAAATGGTTAGTAGAAGCTCTATCTGGATAGAACTTTTCTTAATAACTCGCCTTCCTTGACCAGCTTATCAAGATACTTAAGAAGACTCTTATAATTTTCTTCTACTTGTCTATTGAATAGTGCTTTTGCGATTACCCCTGTTAAGTATCTGTGAGTCTGAGTCCAGAGATGCTCAATAGATTCCTGGATCATCTTAGATGTTACCATTAACGAGTCTATACTACCTACTGCTTCCGGATAAGCCTTCTTCAGGTCTACAGAGTAACTAGCTATCTTGCTCACGTGTCTAGCTACATCATTCCTAATTCCTAGTATTCTCGGTCTAACATATCCTTTGTCTAGTATCTTCTTACTCGTTATTAACTCGCCGAGAACTCTACATGAACTCACCAGCTCCTCAACTTCATCGATTAATTTCCTAGCTCTCTCTTCGTACTCTTTTAAAGAAGGCTTAAAGACGGGTTTCAATGAATAGGCTAGAACACCAAATATCATCACTATCATCGATACACCCAACATATAAGGAATGAATGAGAAAATGCTTGGAAGAGGTTTAACTATTAGATTAAGCTTCTTTAAATCTATGGTTAGTGGAGACGCAACCCCTAGAGAGAATGTTAGAAGAGTCTTCTCAGGATAAATCTTCTTAACTTCTATTGGATCAAGGCTTGAAGAGACATATTCCATGGATGGTAGGACTACGCTGACCCTACAGTCTGGAGTACTTAAATTAAATGGTAGATAAGGAGATATCAATATAGATCCTTCTTCAATCTTATAGAAGAAATTCTCAGGAGGCTCAAACCTGATTATTATTGTCTGGCTCTCACCTACATTTAATTTTCTATCAAGAGATACTCTAAGCTTACCAGTCTGCTCATCATAGCTACTCGAGAGCTTCTTCAAATGATCTCTAGTCTCAAGAACCTTTGACCCATTGGGTAGATTGAAGTAAAAGCTATCGATAGTTTTTCCATCTCTTAGGGTGAGCTTAACATTATACTCAGCTTGCTTCGTAGACAAGTCTAGCGTAAGATACGTGTAGACAGGCTTAAGTAAGCTGACCTCTCCTACAGCGAACTCTAATTGTAGGTTATGAACTTGAGTAGTATCTGTAGATAGCATTCCCAGTGCTTCTATATTGTTCTCTTTAACCTCTATCGTTGAAGGTGAAATCTTACTTATGTTAGAGCCTTCGGGTACGATTATTCTAACATTAACGTTTTCAAGGTCTTTTCTAGTTACAGGATTCGCTGGGAACTCTATCTTGAAATTCTCCGCCCCACTTCTCTTCACTAAATCTCCAAAGATTGTTATAAGCTTTACACTACTAGAAGATTGTCTGGGAGATACTTTAAGCCAGAATATCTGCCCCTCAATCTTAAGTTCAATGCTACCATCAAATGTATAGTATTCTATGAGGTTTGATAGAAGCTGCTTAGGAAATCCAACCTCAGCATATCCGCCATCCAATGGGATATTATCAATAACGTACAAGAAACCATATCTATCTACCTCAATCAATCTCTCTAAAGCATGCTCGTTACCTTCAACAACATAGTAGGAATAAGAAAACAATAATACCACTAAAACCAGCATTGAAAAAAATGTCTTCTTCAATCTCATTCTCTGTAACCATCTACCAATCATTATTTAAGGTTTTTAAAGTGGGTCCTGAATTAACGAAATATACTAAGCAGATAATCATCAGCTAGAATCATAAAGGGAAATTTCAGAGATCAGCTTAATCCCTCATGCTTGCAAGTTCTATCCAAGGAACTTCAGGGCATTTTTCTTTTAATTCCCTACCTAGATTCTTCGTAGCTATTCTAATTATCTCTAGCTCTCTTAAAACAGCATAATGTTTTTCAATATTTTGAGAGAACCTATCATCCACTAGTCCTTCTAAGAATCCTTCTATGCTTAATATAGCATCTAAGATATGCCTGAGATACGCCTTATCTCTTTTCATATATAATTCTCATTTTCCTTTCAACATCATTAATAATGTAAGAGTTTATACTGCTGAAGATCCTGGGTCAGCTTTACGTCCAAATATCTTTGCTAACCCTTCTTCTATCTTAACAAGGTCTAAAAGTATTTTCCAATATTTTTATTATCAAAATCCATCTATAGTGTAGATTTATGATATAGATTTTTATGTGTGAAGTTTAAAAGTGATTATAGAGAGGATAAGAACATGGCCTCTATAGTATTACCGAAGAGGATTGAGAAGAAGCTAAAAGAAGAATCTGAGAAGAGAGGGGCTACGGAAGAAGAGATTATAATTGAAGCCTTAACAAAGATGCTTGACGAACCATTAAACCCTGATGAAAAGACTGAAATCCATTTGAAGTTATCCGAGAAGTATATGGGTGAAGCTGAGGAGTATCTGGAAAAGAGGGAATATATTCAAGCATCTGAGAAAGCATGGGGTGCCGCATCCCAGATCGTTAAAGCTCTAGCTGCAAAAGAGGGGAGAGAGCTTAGAAGCCATGCTAGTCTATGGGAGTATATGGATGAGTTAGCTGAAAGATTAAGAGATAAAGAGTTGAGACATCTATGCGGTAGAGCAAACAATCTCCATCAAAACTTCTATGAAAACTGGATGCCGAGTAGAGAAGTTGAACTTGCAGTAGATGATGTAAAAATGCTTATAGGTAAACTCAGGACTGTACTCGAAAGATAGGAGCAGGTATAGGATATATAAGCTATCTAGCTAGAAATCAATTAAGTGGAAGGCTCGGAAGAAACCATCATTCCAATAATCACCTCCAAACTTTAATGTCAACATTAAAGTTTTTAGAAAATTTGAAAAATTTTATCTGGTTAACGAGTGTGTTTCGCGTGAACAAGCCTGAGAAAGAATGTTTGGGTTGTTTTGCTCCGGCCGGGATTTGAACCCGGGTCCCGGGCTCGAAAGGCCCGTATACTTGTCCGGGCTATACTACCGGAGCAGCTTTACTCGGTTTAGAAATGTTTCATGGCATATTTTATACTTAGCTCCATCCTCCTCCTTTTTTATACTGGTTTCGAGATGACACTAGAGGTTATTCTTACTTTAAGTTTACATGCTAGGGCTAGCTGTTTCTTAGAGAGTCTATCGTTATGTGGTTTGCTGGATTGATTAGAGTAAATCATAAAAATAGGTTTATACATGTATTCTGTATGATTAGAGTGGCTCAGGAGTTAAAGAAGAAGCCTGAGGTTTCAGTAGAAGAATTTCAAGGATTTATCTTAAAGAATTATGCTGGGTTCTTGAAGAAGCTGGCTGGGTTAAGATCAGCTTCTGTGAAGTTTGTTTATGGAGGATACCAGGTGGAAGAGCTGCCTGTGGATTGCTGTATAGAGATGGAGTTTAGAAATGAAGACTTATTCAAGAAAGCAGTTGAAAGCGAGGAAGCCAGGAGAATTCTCGAAGAAATGAATAAGCTAGCTGAGAGAAGCGTCTTCCTATATCTAAGGGAGAAGGCAGTAAAGAAGCCTCAACCAAAACAAGCTAGGAAGAAGATAAAGAGAAGATAAAGAAGAAGTAGGGTCTTTTTGCTAGCCTATCAATATTTTGCTCTTCAACCTTTCTTTTTCCACTTATTTGACCCTCTTTCTTTAAAGACAGTTAGCACATATCTAATCTTAAAATATAGGGTAGTAATTGAAGATAGCATCGGAAAAGGATGGGGCATAAGGATATGGATGGGAAAGTAGAAGGAGGAGAGACTATACTCGAAGTTAGAGGGTTAACGAAGATATATCCAGGAGGAGTCGTTGCTCTTGACAATGTAGATCTCGAATTCAAGTCGGGTGAGATTCATGCTATCTTGGGAGAGAATGGGGCAGGAAAGACTACTTTAATGAATATCTTATTTGGAGTTCTACAGCCTGATCGTGGAGAGATCTACATGTATGGGAGAAGGGTTAGATTTAGGTCTCCCTTGGAGGCTATCAATATGGGTATAGGAATGGTTCACCAATTAAGAAAGCTGATACCTGCTCATACAGTATTAGAGAATATCATTTTAGGTCATCCTAAAGCTGGTAGAATCTTAGATTTCAAGAAGATGAGGAGAGAAGTAGAAGAATTGTGTGGAAAGTATGGTTTCAGGATAGACTTGGATGCTAGAGTGTGGCAGCTATCTGCTGGAGAACAACAGCTAGTGGAGATCATAAGAGCTCTTTACCGTGGTGCAAAGATACTCATACTTGATGAGCCAACTTCTGTTCTAACACCTCTAGAGACTGAAGCTTTTCTCAATTCTCTCAAAACTATGAGTAAGCAGGACATAGCCTTGGTTCCATTTGTTACACATAAGCTGCCTGAAGTCTTCGCTATAAGTGATAGAGTGACGATTCTTAGAAGAGGGAAGGTAGTAAAGCGTCTCGAAACAAAAGATGCTACTATGAAGGCTCTAGCTGAATACATGGTTGGGAAAGAAGTATTGTTTGCTCTGAGCAAACCCAAAGTAAATATTGGGGGAGAAATACTGAAGGTGGAGAATCTCTCAGCTATGAATGATAAAGGTCTTCCGGCTATAAGGGATGTCTCCTTTACTATTAGAGAAGGAGAAATCTTCGGGATCGCGGGTGTAAGCGGTAATGGTCAGCAAGAATTAGCTGAGGTTTTGGCAGGACTTCGAAGAGCTGAGAGTGGGAGAATAATCTTCATGGGAAAGGATATTACTAATGCTCCTGTCCTCGAAAGATTGAAGATGGGTGTTGGATACATCCCATCGGAGAGGTTGGGGGTCGGCGTCATAGGGGTTTTCTCACTTGTTGAAAACATCTTAATGAGCCTATATTTTGATAAAGAATTCGTAAATAGAGGTCTCTTAAACTATAAGAAGATACGTGAGTATGCGGAGAAAGTCGTCTCGGAATTTGAAGTAGTAGCTCCGAGTATAAACACTAAAGCTGCGCATCTTTCAGGTGGAAACCTTCAAAGACTAATATTGAGTAGAGTCATTCCGAGAACATCAAAACTACTTATTGCTAATCTACCAACAACTGGTTTAGATATTGCTGCTACAGAATACGTTAGAAAAAGACTCCTTGATTGTAAAGAGAAGGGGATGGGTGTGCTCCTGATATCAGATGATCTCGACGAGGTCTTACAGCTAAGTGATAGAATAGCACCAATCTATGAAGGTAGATTCGTAAGTATCATCCCAGCCGAGGAAGCCAAGAAGGAAGTCGTAGGAGCAATGATGACGGGTGCCTACTCGGGGAGGTGAGAAAAAGAATGATCGGTCTTGAAACTTTAAAGCTGAAACTTGAGAGGATCCCCGTAGTATCGGGTAGTCAAGCTGCTAGGATCTCTCTTCTCTCATTGGTTCTCTCCTTCATAATTTTCAGCATATTTTTATCCATTGAAGGAGCTAACCCTGTAGATGCATATACAAATATATTCTCATTTGCTTTTGATCCTAATCTCGGGCTTCCGACCACTCTCCATAGAGGTCTCTTCCTACTTCTCAGTACACTTGCATTCATCGTCCCATATAGTGCTCGTTTATGGAATGTAGGAATGGAAGGACAATTCTATCTCGGGACGATTGGAGCGTTTGCTGTTGCGTATAGCCTACCCACTCTACATCCAGCACTCTTGATTCCGCTTATGTTGCTTTCGGGAGCCCTCTTCGGCGCAGGTTATGGAGCGCTTGCAGGATACTTAAGAGGTAAGCTTAACGTGAATGAAGTTGTAGGATGCTTAATGCTTAATAACATTGCTTTCTGGCTTGTTTATCTTCTAACCGTTGGGGGGCCATGGGCTGGCATCGCAGAATCAACAAGCAGACCCCTTCCACCAAATGCTCATGCACCAATAATATTCTATACACCTTTTACTAGTTATTTAGCAGTCGGGATAGCTGCAGTGTTACATGTATTTTTAAGTAAATCAGTATTGGGATACAAGATACGTGTTCTCGGAAATAGCCCTACAGCTGCCCAGCATGTAGGTATAAACGCTCCTAGAACATACATTCTAGTCATGACTATAGGAGGCGCCATCGCAGGTCTCTCAGGATACCACATGTGGGCTGGAGATCCAGCGTTTCTCATGATTCCTAGACCTGAAGCATATAAAGCTATAGGAGATCTTACGTATTGGGGTTTAATAATAGGTCTAGTCTGCCTCCTAAACTCTCTAGCAACAGTCCCCCTATCTATCTTCATAGGCTCGATAATGACGGGGTCAACGGTTCTGGTGAGAAGGCTCCGTTTACCCTTCGGCCTAGACGTACTCTTCCTTGGATTGGTGTCTATTACTTTTGCTGCTTTTCAATTCTTTTACATGTATAGGATTAGGAGGATGAAATAATGTGGCCTTTCATAGCTAGATCACTAGAGGTAACAACAATTTTACTTATAGCAGCGATAGGAGAGTTATTGAATCAAAGATCAGGAGTCATTAACGTAGGTATAGAAGGTTTAATGCTTCTAGGAGCTGCGGCAGCTTTCATAACTGCCTCGATCTGGGGTCTTATACCAGCATTCATAATTGGAATGATGATTGGAGGCTTATTCGGTCTTGTACATGCAATATTGTCGACATCGCTTAAAGTCAATCAAGTTGTGAGCGGTATGGGGATATGGCTCTTCGCAATGGGCTTTGTTACCTACTGGGCTGATAGATACTCTGGTCCACTCCCACGTGGAGTTGTCTCTCCACGAATATATGAATTATCCCCAATGTTCTTCATAGCATTAATAATAGTGGTCGTAATATGGCTTATACTTTTTAAGACTCACCTAGGGTTAAAGATTAAGTCTGTGGGTGAGAATCCTTTTGCGGCAGAAGTCTCGGGGGTGAAGGTAATCAGGACACGTTATCTCTGCACTATAATTGGAGGGATGCTTGCAGGTTTAGCTGGTGCGTTCCTATCCACAACTTATTTAGGAGCTTGGAGCCATCTACCTACGAAGGGGTTGGGGTGGATAGCGTTTGCCCTCGTAATGTTTTCACTATGGAGACCGATGATACTTTTAGGAGGCGCTTTAACCTTCGGCTTCATTTGGCAGTTTGCAATCTCTCCGGAAACAATATATGCAGGTATTCCAGCCCCTCTACCTATATTAAGGATGCTCCCATTCATTGCAACGATCGCTGTTCTAATTACGATATCTAGAGAGAAATTTAGGAGGAAGTGGGCTTTATCCAAGCCTGAAGCATTAGGAGAACCATACATAAAAGAATAAAAAAGATAGGTTGTAGAAATAAAAGAATAGGAGGTCTACTTCACCAATACTATTCCTTCGAGCTGGAAGTTGAGTTTTCCAAGCAGCCACTCATCGGAAGGCATTACGCCGGCTGGCTTGACTACGGTGCCCTTCGGCGGCACGTCTAGTCCTAGCTCAGGGATCGGTATTCCCTCACCACTACTAACGATTTCATGCTCGAAGAAGGGGTCCCAAACTCCAGCTAACATCTGTTCTCTCCTAGCCTCGATTAGTCTTAATATCTTTTCTGAGATCAAAGGCCTTGCTTTTGGACTTATAGCCTCTAAGCCAACTTTATTATTGTTCTGTAAGTCAACTGCTGGTAGAATAGTTTGTCCAGGCACCCATGGATTATCAGGTGGGAGAGAGATATGTCTATTCATGCCGACAAAGATTAACCTATCAGGATGGGTGATTCCCGCCAGATATTCTTTAAGTATTACATCGAACATTACTTCCCATCTTGTATCGAATGATACCGCTACCGTGTCAGTAGTCGACCATCCGTATAAACCGACAATGTCAGTATCTTTACCAACAAACCATATGCCTTTCTCTTCACAAACTTTCAGAGGCTCAACGGAGTCGGTGTAATGTGTTAAGACATCTACTCCTAGATCAACTAGAGCTAGTGAAACTTCTCTCTCCTTTGGAGGGTCATACCATTCTCCAACGTATTTAATATATAGAGTGGCATCTGGATTCGCATCTTTTATCCCTAAATAGAAGGCCGCCATTCTTCTCCAGTTCTGAACGCATGCTGGACCTACTGCAATACCTATCTTATTAGTTCTAGTTATAGCACCTGCAATCAATCCTTCAAGATACATAGCTTGGTATTGTCTTACGAAGACTCTCATAAAATTTCTCTGCGATGATATGTCGCTTCCAATTATTCCTGTGAAGTATACGTCAGGATAATCTCCTGCTATTCTATGGAACGCTGGAACCGCTGCAGGCTCCCAGCTTCCGAAAATAATGTTTGCCTTATTTACAGTGATGAAATCCTTTGCTGATGATATAGGGTCTTTACCTTTCAAAACTACTCCTTCATCGTAGACATAATCAAACCATGGGTAAAGCTTCTTCAATCTTTCTACAGCTTTGATCTGCCGACCATCCCAGGTAGATCCCTCGATATAACCCCCTAAAACCATCCCCATCACGATTTTACGAGCTATCTCAGCTACCTTAGTCTCAGTCTTAGTTACTGTCTGTGTAATTGTTGTGGGCATAGTTACTGTTGCAGCAGCTGCTGTTACAGTCTTAGTCTCTGTTACAGTAGTTGCGGCAGGTGCAACGCTACTACCTGCA
>CAZKRR010000050.1:0-10098 GCA_964555135.1 uncultured Nitrososphaeria archaeon | reverse complement strand
AATATACCTCCGTACTCTACACCGGGAAGAATTAAGCTAGTGAAGCTTGCAGCTAGCATAACTCCTGCTGCGAAGCCAAGCCCAGCCTCCATCAATCTCTTTGGGTATGATTTAAAGAAGAGTATAGGAGTAGCTCCTAGGAGGTTTAGTATCGCTCCTATTGTTCCTCCGATTAACCCCATTAAAACTAGATCTCCACTGGTAATCCATACAAGTAAATCAGAAATCATCTTAAGCAATTGGAGATCTCATTATATAAAAATATTCTAGTAAATTATCTTCATGTAATTTGTTTTTCTAACGTTGTCGTATATTTTCCACTTCCTAGATACAATAGTATCTTGATTTTGGCTATATTGTATATGTCTTCTTCTAATGCTTCTTCTCTAACATATGCTTTCTCAACCTTCCCTACAATCAATTGATGGTCTCCTCCAGGATAATCATTGTATAGAGTACATTCTAGTGCAGTGACTGCTTCAGCAATATATGGAGACTTAACTATCCTCGATCTAGCCAGGGTGAGCTTAGATTTCTTAAACTTATCCACGCTTCTTCCAGAATAGCTTCCAAAAAGTTCTGATTCATCAACCATGCTGGCGTCGAGGATGTTAACTGTAAAATCTTTAGACCGCTTAATCAATTCATAAGTATATCTCTTTGGAGAGATTGCTACAGCTAATAATGGAGGATCTCTAGAAGTAGGTGTAAGCCATGCAGCAGACATACCATTAGGCTTCCCAGAAGAATCTATAGAAACAATTATAGCTACAGGTTTAGGTTGTAGAAGATAAACAAAAGAACGAGGCTTAACTTCTATTAAACCCATCCAAATAACACCAATAAGTTATCATCTAAACTAGTTCAAGAATATTTCCTTCAGATCCACGAAGCCTTGACATTGTGTGCTATGATTACATTACATTCATCTAAATGTAAATACTGACCGTTCTCTCTGGAAACCGGGAGGCATCTTATTTTCTCCAAGTTTCTGGTTCATCCGGGCGATACTGTTGTAATACAATATCTCGAAGCCCTCATATCATATATTATAGACTATGACTAGGCATTCTATGGGCCTTCCTACAGCTACCATGGAGCATGTATTCTAAGACTGCTAAAGACCCATCTCCTTACTATTCTATCACGCTTAAAACAGCTAGAGACCATAGTTATAATATCGATATAATCAAAACATACTCACCAGCCTTTAAACATACCTTTCATCCCGAAATTACCACTAGAGTCTTCTAAATTCCTAAATTTCGGAAAAACATATTTGGTAATCGGTAGGTGATGAATTTGTCTCTTTATGAAATACGGGAATATATAAAAAGACGGCTTAAAGAGGGTGTTGAAGCACTCTATGGCTCATCTGGACTAGCTGGCGAAGTAGCTCGTAAATTCGGACTTAAGCTATCAACTGCGGGATATCGTGTATGGGAAGTCGTCAGGTCTGAAACTGCATAAACAACAATACTTGGCGAAAAGTTAGAAGAAGATTTGGAGGTAAAAATGGAGGTGCAACAAAGAGAGCTTATTAAAGGTGCATTCACACTGGAAACAGAACTAGAAAAACAAATATTATTAAATTTAGAAGCTATCGAGGCTGGCTTAAGGTTGAAAGGAAGACAGTATAGGACAGGCGGTGGAGTTATAGATATATTAGCTGAGGATAAAAATGGGGACTTAGTCATAATTGAGCTAAAAAGCGGTGATGCCGACATCGAGGTTCTCGGCCAGATCCTCAAGTATATGACATCAGTCAGACGTGAATCACCTCAAAAAAATTTACGAGGCATTATAATAGCGCATGAGTTTGACGATTTACTAATCGATAGTGTAAAATCATTTCTCGGTAACATTATTAAACTCATGCAATACGAATTAAAAATAGAGTTGCGTGAGGTTATCTGAATCTCTACATGTAACAATAGGACTCTTTCTCAAGTCTTTAGTTACCACGTTACTCTACCAGCCTCTCGAAGGATTCTATCGGATTCTTTAACAAGCTTATTAACACCATATATTTGCCGTACCAAGAATGTGAGCCAGACAATAATAAGAAGAACAAAAATTCCAAAACCAAATTGAGAAAGGGTTAGAAACGAAAGTAAGAAAAGTATAATGAGTATGAAACCAGTTACCATTATTATTATACCACTTCTTATCTCCTCAATGTAGAAATGCCCTATAACCATAAGTAGAATTAACCCAAAAACTAGGGTGAAAATCGCTGCGACGCCTGAATCTTTCCACTCAAGCAGTTTTAAAAATTCACAATCTTTACCCGAAGTAACTAACTTAAACTTGTGTCCGCAGTCCATATATTCTCATTTTTCCTTGTATCCAATAATATTACGGCTATTATATCTAGGAACATTTGCTAAACATAAAACACCATTTATCCAGCAACTAAAGCCATTAAGATTATTAAGGTTTCGTTTCTAAAACCCTGCTGAACAAAAAATAAGGAGTATGTTTAGTTTTCGGCTCTAGGGTAAGTCACGATTATATAGTATGCTTGAAGTAGTCTTGTTGAGGTTACCTTGAGATGCAGGAGATATATGATGAGAAGGAGGCATTAACTATCATTATCTTACCTGTTACAGTAGATGATTTAGAAGAGATCTACAAGATTGAACTAGAATGTTTTGGAGAAGAAGCTTATCCAAAATCTATCTTTAACTACTTCTTAAGTAATCCAAACTCTATCTTCTTGAAAGCTTTAAAAGAGGACCAGATCATAGGCTTTATCGCTGGAGTATGCCGTACCGGTACATGTACTCTTTATACTCTTAATGTTAAGAAAGATTTTAGAAGAAAAGGTATAGGATCAATGCTTCTAGAAGCATTTGAGAAAGAAGCATTAAAAAGAAATGTAGAAAAGATAATATTACAAGTTGAAGTTTCAAACCTTCCTGCTCTTAATCTATATTTTAAGATGGGGTACCAGATCAATAGATTACTAAAGAATTACTATGGCTGGAGAAGAGATGCTTATGAAGCATGTAAAATACTATAAAGAGATATATCTTCGAGTTTTGCAGTAACTTATAGAATGGCTCAGAAAATCGATGACTATGGGTTCGGCTACATAGTTGTAGATGGTGTAACTTATAGTAGGGATCTAATAATACTTCCAGATAGGTTGATAACTAATTGGTGGAGAAAAGAAGGGCATAGAATAGATTTAGAAGACTTGAAGGATGTATTAAACATAGATTTAGAATACCTCGTAATAGGTACTGGTTATTTTGGTAGAGTGCATGTGACTGATGAAGTAATTCAAGAATTAGAGAAACGGAAGATTAAGCTAATCATAACTGACTCTAGAAATGCTTGGAAAAAGTATAATCGGCTAGTAGATGAAAATGTAAGAGTAGGTGGAGCATTCCATCTAACATGCTAGGCTAGATAGGAGACAGCTACAAATGGATAAGTTAATCGTAGAAGTTGATAAGAATAAATGTAGGAATTGTGGATTCTGCATTCAAGTAAACATTTGTAGAAGCTCAGCTCAATGTATTGGATGTTTATCATGTTATTATGCATGTCCTTACGAAGCCAGAATAAAGAAGATCAAAGAGGTAAAAGATGAGTATGCTGAGGTCTGGGTAGATGGTATTAGATACTCTGTACCTCATCCTTCAACCATCAAAGATGCATTAATCAACATAGGTGTAGTATTCCATCATCCAAGTACAGGAAAGATATCTACTCCATGCAATCTAGGTGGATGTTGGGCTTGCAGTGTAGTAGTGAATGGAGAATTAGAGAGGACATGTATTACACCTGTGGAAGATGGTATGAAGATAGAGTTAAACATAGAGGATAGGGAGCCTTTAAGGATAATTCATGGTCCTGAACCTCACAGAGTCGGTGGGAAGGCGACTCCATGGTGGGAGGTTGGATATGGATACGTTGAAGCAGCAATATGGACTGCTGGATGTAATCTAAGATGCCCACAATGCCAGAATTATATAGTAACCTACGATAATTCTACTGAACCAGTTACTCCACAAGATGCAGCTAGAATGGTTACAGCATGTAGTAGGAGATATAATACTAGAGGGATAGCTGTAAGTGGTGGTGAGCCAACTCTAAATAAAAGGTGGCTGGTGAAATTCTTTCAAGAACTTGGGAGATTAAATCCTAGTAAGAGACTTCATCTCGATAGTAATGGGACAGTCTTGACAAGAGATTATGTTGATGAACTCGTTGAATCAAGATGCAATAATATAGGTGTTGAGCCTAAAGCATTCAGGGTGGAAACATATATGAAGATAACTGGGTTAGAAGATTATGATGTTGCAAAAACGTATCTTAAGAACTCATGGGATATCTTAAAGTATATCGTAGACGAGTATAATGGGCAAGTCTACGTTGGAGCAGGCATAGCATACAATAGAGAATGGATGACGTTTGAAGAATTAGAAGAAATAGGAGATAAGGTAGCCTCAATAGACCCAAGCCTTCAAGTAACTGCTCTAGATTATTTTCCATCTTTTAGAAGGAGATTGTTGAAGAGACCTACTGTGGAAGAAATGCTAAAGGTGAAAAAGATACTTGAAGAGAGAGGACTAAAAACAGTAATAGTCCAGACAAGCATAGGACATCTTGGACCTGCTAACATCAAGTCAGTATACTAGTGATCGTATCCATGTTATTTAGTTGTGAGCCAGCATGCAACATGGTGTTCTCTACATACTTCTATGAAGGATGGTTCATCTCTTATACACCTCTCCCTAGAGAATGGGCATCTCGGGTGGAATCTGCAGCCTGTAGGTATGTTGATAGGGCTTGAGATCTCACCGCTTATACTTAGTCTTCTCCGTCTTTCATGTAATGGTTTAGGGATAGGGATAGCCGATAGTAAAGCTTGCGTATATGGATGGAGTGGGTTGGTAAATAATTCTATGCTTGGAGCTTTCTCAACTATTTTTCCAAGATACATGACTGCTATATTATCTGCAATATATTTCGCTACTGCAAGGTCATGTGTTATGAATATGTAAGTTAGGTTCAACTCGCTCTTTAACTCGATCATAAGATTC
The DNA here is from genome assembly GCA_964555135.1 of uncultured Nitrososphaeria archaeon. Taxonomy (GTDB): domain Archaea; phylum Thermoproteota; class Nitrososphaeria_A; order Caldarchaeales; family Wolframiiraptoraceae; genus Geocrenenecus. The sequence continues at coordinate 5,041 of CAZKRR010000050.1, read as the reverse complement.
AATATTGAGGCTCTTAGCGAGACATCTATCATAGAGACAGGCTCATCTGCTACGATCAACTCTGGTTTCAATATTATTGCTCTAGCAATAGCTACACGCTGCCTCTGACCGCCACTCAGATTCCTGGGATAAAGATTGTAGAATTCATCTGGAGGCGTCAAACCAACTTTCTCTAAAACATTTAAAATTTGTTCTTTAGCTTCCTGTTTTGTACTAACAATCTTATGTATCTTTAATGGATGCTCCAATATTTCTCCAATAGTCATTCTAGGGTTAAGCGAGGCGTATGGATCCTGATAGATTATCTGCATCCTTCTCCTAAGCCTCCTAAGAGATTCTCCAGTAACGTTTGTTATATCTTTCCCATTGAAATAGATCTTACCGGAAGTTGGGTCGATTAGCCTCAAGATCAATTTTCCTAGAGTCGTTTTTCCACTTCCGCTTTCTCCTACTAAAGCCAATGTTTCTCCAGCATTAACTACTAAGTCCACTCCATCCACTGCTCTAACATGTGTCTTCTCTCTAGCAAAAAGCCTTTCTAAAAAACTCTTTTGAACTGGAAACCACTTCTTTAATTGAGCTACCGATACGATCGGTTTCACTCCCACTATCCTCCATAGAGATGGCAGAAAACGACCCTATTATCAATCTCTAAAATGCTAGGTTCCACAGATTTACATTTATCTAGAACGTATGGGCATCTAGGCCAGAACCTGCATCCTGGAGGCGGATTTCTCATATCAGGTGGGGTTCCAGGTATAGGTTTCAGCTCCATTTGAGTACCCTCAATATTCGGGATCGATTCTATCAATAGTTTTGTGTATGGGTGTAGAGGCTCATTTGATACTTCTTTTACACTTCCTATTTCACAAACCCTCCCTGCATACATAATCACGACCCTATCGCATCTTTCTATTACTAGGGCTAGATCATGCGTTATGAGTAGTATACTCATCTTTCTCTCATTCTTCAAGTCTTCCAGTAGATCCATTATTCTAGACTGGACAACTACATCTAATGCCGTAGTAGGCTCGTCAGCAATAAGTAACTCTGGATTTAACACGACTGCCATAGCTATCATTGCTCTCTGCCTCATGCCTCCACTCAATTGATGAGGATAATCATCTATTCTTTCAGGGGATATTCCAACCCTCTCGAACACTTTCAACGCCATCTCTCTCGCAGCCTCTTTGTTCACTTTAATATGACTCATAATAGATTCAATTATTTGATCTCCCACTCTTCTCAATGGGTCTAGACATGTTAAGGGATCCTGGAAGATCATCCCAATCTTTCTCCCACGAATCCTCCTAAGCTCTTTATCTCTTAATTTAAGGAGGTCTTCTCCACCGATTATTATCTTCCCATCTACTATTTTTCCAGGAGGTGGAACAAGCTTTATTATCGATAGACCCAGAGTAGATTTACCTGAGCCAGATTCACCTACTAGTCCAACCATCTCTCTTTTATAAATTCCTAGACTAACATCATCAACTGCCTTGATTACGCTACCATGCGCGAAATAGTAGGTTTTCAGATTACCTATCTCAAGAAGCGTATCGCTCATTTAGGCTCTAACCTCTCTTAATCCCAAATATTCGCTTATACTTTCCCCTAGAAATGTGAAGCCTACAGCAAGGATTATTATCATTAGGCCTGGAAAAGTCACAAGCCACCAATATCCTGAGACAAGATAGGGGTGGCCTGCTCTAAGGTCGAACCCCCAGTCTGGTGTAGGTGCCGGCACACTTAACCCAAAGAAGCTGAGACCTGCTTCTGTTAAAACAACATCTGCAACACTTAGAGTAAAGACTGCTACAACTATAGATATAACATTTGGTAGTATATATCTAGCTAAGATAGAGATGGGCCTTGCACCTATAGCTACTGCTGCTTCTACATAGAGTTGACTCTTCACGTTTAATGTTTGACCCCTAACCATCCTGAAGTATGTCGGCACATAAACTATCGCTATTGAGACTGCTGTATTTACTATCCCTGGTCCGAGAGCTGCTGCTATAGCTATTGCTAGTATTAAGCTTGGGAAAGCATAAATTGCATCCATAATCATTGTAAGTATCCTATCAAGGATTCCACCCACGTATCCGGAGATTAATCCTAAGGGGACTCCAATAACTATAGACATGATTGTAGACAGTGTAACAACTAATAACATCGTTCTAGCACCATGTACGATTCTGCTCCACATATCTTGACCAATCTTATTTGTACCAAAGGGATGGTTTAGTGAAGGTGGTTGAAGACTTAGCCCCACAGATTTTGTCGGGTCATATGGGGTTAAGAAGTTAGCAAGAACAGCCATCAGGATCACTGTAATTATCATTAGTAAGCCAGCTACCCCCATAGTTTTTAACGGCATCCTCGGAATGATCTTCGTTAAAATAGGCTTGAACGTGTACATTCTCTACACCTCAATATCTTATTCTTGGGTCAATGTATGCGTAGAATATATCAACTATTAGATTAACGAGAGCCACTATCAATGCAAAGAAAACCACTGTACCCTGTACGGTTGTATAATCTCTATACTGGATTCTCTCGAGTAGGAATGTCCCCATTCCAGGCCAGCTGAACGTAGTCTCAGTTAACACAGCTCCAGTCATTAGTAATGCTAACTGCAACCCCATCATTGTTAGAATGGGTATGAAAGAATTCTTTAATACATGCATCATTATCTTGTACTCTGGGAGACCTCTAGCTCTAGCCGCAACCACAAAGTCTTGTCTTAAGACTTCTTCTACGCTTGTCCTAGTAATTCTAGAGAACACCCCTGAAATGATTAATCCAAGTGTTATTGCCGGTAATGTTATATGTCTTAAACTACTTGTTAAGCTATCGAGTCTATTTGATATTAAGCTATCTAGAATATATAATCCAGTATAGGTTGGAGGCTCCAATCCCACTCCTATTCTCCCACCTACTGGTAGAATCTTTAACCATACAGAGAAGACTAACTGGAACATCATCCCAATCCACGGTATAAACAATGCGTAGGTAACAGCACTATACACTCTCACAGCATTATTAGTCTTCCCACTACTTCCTGCTCCGATCACTCCCAAAGATACTCCAAGGATTATGCTAACAAGAAAACCAGCTATCGCTAATTCTATCGTTGCTGGAAGATGCTCCATTATCTCAACTAATACAGGCCTCTTCCCCCAAATTAGCGACCTACCGAAGTCTCCCTGGATAAGCTTAGATAGGTAATTAAAGTATTGTGTAACTAAAGGTATCTCATTACCGTTTTCATCTATTAACCCAAGTTCTCTTCTAAGTTCCATCACCCTCTCCATGGGAGCTTTCATCCCAACTATCGCAATAACGGGGTCGCCTGGCAGAACTCTCATGATAAAGAAGACTAACGTTATAAGTATTAGTATCGTAGGTATCAATGCAAGAACTCTAGCAACTATAAATATCTTTAAAGATGCCATTCCAAGAAAAAAATAAAATTGGGAGATAAAAATGTTGAGCTACGTTTTATAGACTAACCAGTATCTAAACAGCATTACAGGGTCTAGGATTACTCCTTCAACGCCTTCTCTAACAGCAATGGTTAGCTTCCCTTGGAAGAGCGGGACAATGGCTGCATCTTCAGCCCATATATCTTGAGCCTGCTTATAGAGTGCCGTCCTCTCCTCTATCGACGGTTTAATTCTAGCCTCTTCTAGAATCTCAAGTAGTTTCGGATTAGAATATGCATAACCTGTCCATGAGGTATTAACCCATGGACTTGTATAGTCGTCCGGGTCTATGTAGTCTGGATACCATCCATAAAGAGATGCTCCTAGAAGACCTTTTCTCGTATAGTCAAGATATGTTGTCCATTCAGCACTCTTTAATTCTACCTCGACTAATCCGGTCTCCTCCCATGCTTCTTTAATCAAGGTAGCTACATCTACTTCAGTATCCCCGTAATGGGTTGGAGTATACCATAGTTCTATCTTTAACTTGTTTGCTTCACTATATCCAGCTTTCCTCAACAAGGATTTAGCAAGTTCCATGTTATGCTCACCATATTTCTGAAGGAACGATTCTTCATGACTCCACATACCTATTGGAATCATGCTGTACAGCGGGTCCGTGGTTCCCAAGAAGATCCTCTCACATATCGCTTTTCTATTTACAGCAGCTGCTAAAGCTTTCCTTACAGCTGGATTATCGAATGGGGGTATCTTAGTGTTAAAGATTATGTATCTTATATATGCTCCCGGTGCTTCTATCACCTTTATTCCAGCCTTACCCTTCAAATCCTTTATATCAGTAGGTGTTAATGTTCTCCATGCGATATCTATCTCGCCTGCCTCCAGAGCCAACCTGAGAGAAGTAGCATCTTTATAGAATCTGATAACTATCTGCTCCGTTTTTGGAGCTCCTTCCCACCAATATGGGTTTGCCTCTAAGACCAACTCGACATCTCTAACCCATTTAGTTATCTTGTACGGTCCTGCACCACCTGCGGTTTGGTCGCTGTCTATCTCTTCAGGCTTGTATGCCGGGTGAACAGGGAAGTATGGTGGAGTCGCTAACAATGCTGGGAAAAAAGCTACAGGTACCGTTAAGATAAATTTAACTGTGTAGTCATCAATAGCAACTACATCTTCTACGAAGTCTGTCACCAACCATGCTGGATCCCCGTTTATCTTCATCACTCTCTTAATAGACCTGACAACGTCATGTGCAGTAACAGGAGTTCCATCTGAAAAGTATAGTTCTGGTCTCAGCTTAAATGTGTATTCTCTACCATCAGGTGAGACTGTATAGCTTATTGCAAGACCAGGCTGGAGCTCTGTTGTTCCTGGGACATACTGTATTAGCCCACCCATAATATTTGTCAAAACTTCCCATGTGTAAAAGTCATATGCATTTGAAGGGTCTATATCGGTGACTTTATCAGTGACACCTATGATGATTCTCTTCGGAGCAACAGCTGCAGTAACTGTCTTTTCAACGGTTATTGTAGATAGTATGGGTGTAGGTGGAGCTAACGTTGACGCAAGAAAGTATCCTGCAGCTA
>CAZKRR010000049.1:0-10118 GCA_964555135.1 uncultured Nitrososphaeria archaeon | reverse complement strand
CAGAAGTAGATTTGCTCTATATTGGAGGAGGGTTTCCGGAAGTCTATGCTGAAATGCTTGAGAAAAATAAACCCTTGAAAAATGATATCAAGAAGAAGTATGATGGAGGATTGAAGATCTACGCTGAATGCGGTGGGTTAATCTATCTATCTGGAAATGTCAAGACTTTTGATGGTGAAGAATATGAAATGGTTGGGTTGATTGACGGTTACATAGAAATGAGTAAAAGACCTGTAGGTCATGGATATGTATATCTATCGACGATTAGGGATAATCCTCTGACAAATCTAAACAAACGCTTAATCGGTCATGAATTCCATTATTCTCGGCTAACCGTAAGAGAGAAGGTAGATTTTGCTTTCAGAGTTGAGAGAGGATACGGAGTAGATGGATTACATGATGGAGTAATAAAGGAGAATCTCCTAGCAATGTATACACATCTTCACTTTCTTCATAATCCAGAAGTTTTTAGAAAGTTAACAATGTGGGCAAATAAAAGTCAGCGATAGCCTATGCTTTCTAGGAAACCCAGTATCTCCCTATTGACTATATCTGGCCTCTCTAACAAGAGATAGTGCCCATAACCCTCAATTATGACAAGCCTAGAGTTTGGGATCTTTTCATGGATCTTCTTGGAGAACTCAGGCGGCGTCCTCTCGTCTTTATCTCCAACTATTATGAGTGTCGGCACTTTTATTGTATGAAGCTTATCTGATGCGTCGTATCTAGCCAATGTTTTAACAATGTTTAAGTAATCTCTCCTCCTATTTTTAGTCAAGTCCTCGACCGCCCAGTTGATAATCTCAGGTTTGGTAGATTTTGAGAACATCTTCTCAACTTCTTTCTTTACTTGATTATCATAATTTAATGATTCGAATCCTTCAAAATCTGCAAAATCCATGAAGAGTGTAAACATTTCACGTATAGTTCTAAGATATGCTTCTATAAGCATTCCAGGTCTTTTATGTAGCCTGCTTGAAATAAGTATTAATCCTTTTACTTTTTCAGGATGATCAAAATAATATTGTGTTGATATCATTCCACCCATCGACCAACCTATTAATACAAGTTCGTCGATGAGTAGATGATTTAGGATCCTATCTACATCTTCGGCAAGCTTCTTAACAGTTGTAGGCTTCTCTAATCTAACAGACTTACCATGACCTCTAACATCAACTGCAATTACCTTATACTTCTTTGAGAGTTCAGGAATCTGCATTCTCCACCATTCATGAGAAGCCCACGCACCATGAATTAGTAAGACAGGTTTGCCGTCACCATAAACCTCATAATAAATCTCATCATCTAAATAGGGCATCAAGTAAACATCTTTGAAGCTTAGATTAAAACATAATCTTGTAACACGATAGTATTTGTAGAAGCTTTTTAAGAACCATGAGATCTTTATATATAGTTGATGCTAGTATGTATTTGAACACTATTCATGGTCTTCTCTTAAACCATAAGCTGCTACCTATATCTAGGCTTGAGAAGTTTTTCTTTAGAGACTTAGAATTAGCGCTTAGACTATTTAAGAGTGTTAGTGGTGTTGAAGGTGTAGTTATACTCCAGACGTGCAATAGGGTGGAAGTCTACCTTGAGCTGAGGGATGAGGAAGCCGTAGAGGATATAGTAGGCGTCTGGGGAGATTTAACTGGAGACGCGGATGTTGAGAGGAAGATTGTATTAGTTAGAGGGGTCGAGGTTGTTAAACATCTATTCAGGCTGGCTTCTGGTCTTGAATCAATGGTTATAGGTGAGCAGGAGGTTCTACGTCAAGTAAAAGAAGCATACTACAAAGCGGTAGCTGCTAATAGTTTATCTTTACTACTTAAGATGATATTCGAGGAAGCTATCAGGATTGGGAAAAGAGTTAGGTCTGAGACGGAGATAAGTAGGAGGAGGCTGAGCCTAGCCCATGTTGCCGTCGAAGTAGTTGAAAAAATACTTATGAACATGGATGACAAGGTAATCCTCATAATAGGTGCTGGAGAAACAGGCGAGCTAGTGAACTCCGCATTAATGGAGAAAAACTATAGAAAGCTTACCTTGTTATTCGCTAATAGAACCTATGAGAGGGCCATTCATCTAGCCAACATGAGCGGGGGGATAGCTTTAAGACTAGACCAGGTCGAAAACTATCTAAGAATAGCAGATATAGCATTCGTCACGACTTCTGCACCCCACTACATTATAACTAAAGAGAGAATAGCTGAAGTAATCGAGGAAAGAGATAAGCCCCTCTTAATAATTGACTTATCGGTTCCTAGAAACGTCGACCCTGAAGTCTCAAGACTACAAAACCTAAAACTCATAACACTAGACGACCTTAAAGAATACATTGACCACTCAATATATGATAGGATCAAGGAATTGGATAAGATAGAAACATTAATCGAGGATTACGTGAAGAAGTTCGAGGAAAGACTGGAAACCAAATGGGTTGAAGAGCTAATCTCCAAAATCTACAGCTACGCAGAGAAGGTTAGATTGGAAGAAGTTTTAGAAGCAACGTCTATGATTAAGACTGTTAAGCTTGACGAGAGGAGCAGAGAAATCATAGAAGACATGTCTCGAGCAATAGTTAAGAGAATACTAAACCCATTAATAGAAAACCTTAGAAGAAACTATAAAAATGTAAATAAAGCAGACCTAAGCTGCCTGTTAAGAATATATACTGAGACTGATTTTGACAAAACGGATAAACAAAGAGATTCTAAACATTAGGAAAATAACATTCAATATCACTGTTTTGAATGTACGAGATATAGATTTTTACATAAAAAGAATTAAATACCTGCATTATACATCCTAAAATGTAGGTGGATAGATTATGCCGTACGTAGAGTTTAAAGGACAGAAGCTTGAAGTAGATGAGGATGGTTTTCTACAGGAACCTGAGAAATGGAGTCCAGAAGTCGCAGAATTCTTCGCTAAGCATTTTGAGGGGGTAGAGAAGCTTACTGATGAACATTGGAAGGTAATAAATTATCTCAGAGAATATTGGCAGAAATATGGTGTAGCTCCACCTATAAGGATGCTTGTGAAGCAGACAGGGTTCTCCCTCCAGAAGATATATGAGCTCTTCCCTTCTGGGCCTGCAAAGGGTGCTTGCAAGGTAGCTGGACTACCGAAGCCAACAGGATGCGTCTAACATAACAGCTAGATATATCGTGTAGTTATTCGTTGGGTGGTCGGATTGAGCCACGTTGAACATAGTCAGGAGAGAGTATCTCAAGAAAGGAGGACAGCGCTTAAAATAATTACATCACTCTCATTTATTGTAGGTCTTGGAAGTCTGGCTTCACTCTTAAAATCTATTAGTCCAGCTGTTTTAGAGATCCCTGAGTGGCCACGTGTGAGGTTAGCTAATATAAGTGAGATCAAGCTTAGAACATGGTATCTGTTTTCTTATCCAACAAAGGATATCCCATGCCTACTAGTGAAGACGGGTAAAAGCCTTCCTTCGGGGGTAGGCCCAGATAGAGACATAATCGCATATGTTATGATATGCCAGCATGCTAGATATTACGGTACAATCTATATCCCACCCAAAGAAGTTAGAGACCCGGAAAAACTAACTTATTTGAAGACTGTCCCACCAAACATCCTCGAACTATACCCAGACAAGAATTTGCTCTATTGCCCGGCTCATGCTGCAATCTACGACCTTGAGAAAGATGGCGAAGTACTCGCAGGACCACCTTTCTGTAGCCTATGTAAGGTCGTACTTGAGCATGATGAAACTTCAGGAGACATTTACGCGGTTGGTCTTGCCCCACCAGCTCCAGCCGTACCAGGGGTTACGCAATGTTCTAACAATCCTGAAGAATTAAAGAGGGTTATGCTTGGAAAGAAGCTTGTGACAGAGGCGTTTCTAGAAGAGAAGATTTAGGTGATCAAGTTGAGTGAGAAAAAGAGTCTTATCGATAGGTTCACGGAATGGCTTGACGAGAATTTTGGTTTTACAAAGACTATTCTCCGCCCCGCTCCAGAGTATTCTCTTAGGAACCCCTCCTACTGGTTGGGTGCTATAGCTGTTATAGCTTTCTTCACTGCAGGCATAGCAGGGATAATACTCCTCCAATACTATGAACCTCATCCTGATACTGCATGGGAGTCTGTAAGTAGGATAATTACAGAAGTTCCCTATGGAAACCTTATCAGAAATATACATATTTACTCAGCCTTTTCCATGATATTCGTTACATTCCTACATTTTATGAGGAATTATTTTGTCGTTGCCTATAGGAGGCCTAGAGAGTTGATGTGGATTGTAGGTATGCTTATGGGCTTAGCTACTTTAATGATGGGGTTTACAGGCTATCTCCTCCCATGGTATGCTCTCTCATATGCAGCTGTAGGATTCGGGATAACGATAATAAAGCATCTCCCTCAGCCTTTAAGCGGCTTCCTTGAATACGTTATTTCAGGATATGGAACAGATGTGGAACTTCTAAGAAGATTCTACGCATTCCATACAGTCCTGCTACCTGCTGTAATTATCATCTTGCTAGCCATAAAGCTACACATATTCGAGGTCCACGGGATAACGGAGCCCCTATCCAAAGACATCCCAGAAGAAGAGAAGAAACTTATCCCATGGTTTCCAAACATATTCTTATACTTTATAATCTTGGTCTGCGTCTATGTTGCATCAATACTTACAGCATCGATAATATACCCATTCGGAATACATGAGAAATATACTCCCGGTGTCGTCACTATACCTATGCCTGAATGGTATTTTATGTGGACGTATGCGATAGCTAAGACGGAGTTTATAGAGGTGCTCGGGGAAACAGGCTTCAAAGTCTTCATAGCAACCATCGTAATCATAACATTGATCTTCATATTCCTGCCATTCATAGATAGATGGAAAGATAAGCATCCTTCGCAGAGACCGTTCTTCATAGCTATAGGGGTCTGGATTACCATCCAGATAAGCCTAATGACTTATCTAGCATGGGCAACAGCAGGCTCATACATACCTTCAGATACAGCTGCTCTCTCAATAGTTATCCCAACAATAATAATATTCATAGCTGCCTACGTATATCGATTGAAGCTAGTAAAGCCGCCCGAACTAGTATGGGAGAAGTTTAGTAAATTGAAACTAACGAAGCCGGACAAAACATCTGGTAATTCTAGAGAATCCGTCTGGGCAGTCATAAAATTCCTATTAACTACAATATGTGCAGGCTTATCATTTAACATTATTTATGGATCGTTAAATGAAAGCTTAAGCTTCGGATGGTTTATACTCGGCTTGGCTCTCTTAGCCTTCTCAACTATAGAATCATTTAAGGTAATCTATGTTGCAGACTTAAAGATTGGAAACGTGGGAAGAAGATTGAGGTCCTTTGAGAGGTGGTTTGGAGTTGGCTAGAAGCATCGATATTGCTCTAGTTATTTTACTTTTAGTTCAAGGCGTATTAACCGCTTTAACATGGATGCTAAACCCAATAATAGTAACTCATCAGACTCTGGCGGCTGGATATATTGCTTCAAGCTTAATCATCCTAAGTCTGATAACTTATGTCTACTATAGAGGTGAAGAGTATGACCAGGAGTGGATAGCAGCTGGTATTGGGATGATCGTCTTGATACTATTACTTACATATCTTAAGGGAGGTGTCGTGTAGATGGATCCATTAATCTTCATCATAGGCTATATAACTCCATATATAGCATTCTTCATATTGATCTTAGGCTTGTTATATAGAGTGGCTAGATGGCTTTCAATACCAGTTCCATTCAGGCTCCCGGTTGCTCCCGCACCCATAACGTATACAGGAGTATTAAAGAGGATGTCTTTAGACTTCTTTGCGTTTAGAAGCTTACTAAAAGGTAACAAGAAACTCTGGATAGGTGGATATGTCTTCCACGTAGCTTTAGCTATAACGTTACTCTCTCACATAATCAATGTATACTTTCATGAGCTCTGGGCAGTCATCGGATATGGATGGTATGAGGCGGTGCTATATTCAGGGATATTCTTCCTGGCTGCATTATCTTTCCTCCTAGTCAGAAGAATAGTACTTCCAAATGTCAGATACATCTCAAAGCTAAGTGATTACATTATCTTAATACTTCTGATTACAATAGTATTCTTGGGAGTTTACATGAGAAGTTTTGGATTGGTGGATGTAGCTTCCGTAAGCGAATATATGTATAGTCTCCTAAAGTTTAACCCTATACCACCACCAGACAACATATGGTTCTTAACACACTATGTTTTAGCCCAGATATTGTTCATCTACATACCATTTAGTAAAGTATCCCATCTAATCGGGTGGATCCTATCTACTACGAGGAATATGAGGAATATAACTAGATGGAGGAGGCATGTAAACCCATGGGATTACCCAATCGAAGTAATTACTTGGGACGAATATTACCAGAAGTTTAAAGATGAACTAGAAGCAATCGGACCGAGAGGTGAGAGAAGATGAAAGTAGATATGAGTTTCCCTGCGAGGAAATATAAACTCTACGCTACGTGGAAGCGCGATATGGAGACTATGAAGCTACCTTTCCCTAGAGAGTGGAGTCATACACAGTTTAATCTACCTCCCAACTGGAGAGAAACAGCTTTAAAGAAGATTGATGAGGTGGTGAAAAAGTTTAGGTCTGTTAAGCTCTTCCTAGACATTTGTGTAAAATGTGGAGCATGCACAGATAAATGTCCATTCTTCCTCGGTACATTGGATCCCAATAATATGCCAGTTGCAAGACAAGACCTCTTCAGATCAGTCTATAAGAGGTACTTTACGTTAACTGGCAGGGTCTTTAGAGGGCTTGTTGGAGCAGAAGAACTTACAGAGGAAACAGTAGAGCTTTGGTATACCTATTTCTATCAATGTTCTCAATGTAGAAGATGCTCTGTCTTCTGCCCCTATGGTATAGATACCGCAGAAATAATGATTGCCGCTAGAGAAGTGCTTACAGCAATAGGTCTCAGCCCAAGGTCGCTCACTGAAGCAATAGCTAAATGTGAAACCATAGGAAACCATATGGGCATACCTCCGGCAGCTCTACTCAGTGCTATACAATTCGCTGAAGAAGAAATAAAAGAAGAGACAGGGATAGATGTTAGAGTACCAATAAACAAGAAGGGTGCAGAGATACTCTATGTTCCACCTTCTGCGGACTTCTTCGGAGGACCCCACTGGGGGACGCTTAAAGGAGCTATAAAGATGTTCCACCAGATCGGGTTAGACTATACAATAAGCACTTATGCAAGTGAAGGTGGTAATTTTGGTACATGGCTTGGATACGAGCATATGAAGAAGATCAATAGGAAGCTTGTTGAAGAAGCTAAGAGGCTAGGTGTTAAATGGATACTCGGCGGAGAATGCGGGCATATGTGGAGGGTTATCCACGCTTTCATGGATACGATGAATGGACCACTAGATTTCTTGGAAGAACCTGTCTCACCTATAACTGGTACAAAGTTTGAGCATGCAGCATCTACCAAGATGGTTCATATCTGCGAGTTTACAGCAGACTTGATAAAACATGGAAAACTTAAGCTAAACCCAGATGCAAACAATCAATACATTGTTACATATCATGATTCATGTAATCCAGCTAGGGTCATGGGGCTTATAGAGGAACCCAGATACATACTAAAGAATGTATGCAAGAATTACATAGAGCTTGACCCAAATGTAAACAGGGAGAAAACTATATGCTGTTGTGCAGGTGGAGGATTACTTGCAGATGAGACAATCGAGTTAAGACTTAAAGCTGTCAGACCAAAGATCGAAGCCATAAAGAGGACTGGTGCAAACTTCTTGGCATGCATATGCGCGATAGATAAAGCTGCATTCACTGAATATTTTGAGCATTACAAGCTGCCCATAACAGTGGGAGGAGTTCATGAACTAGTTGGAAATGCATTAGTGTTTGATTAATTCAGAGTTTTTAGGATATCTATATCTAGAATCATGACTTAGACGGTATCTAGCGGGTGATGGAATAATCCAGCATCTCAAGTAAATGTATTTAATCTGATGTAGACTACGCAATGCTTAAGAATGCTCTGAAAAGGAAGAATTATTAGAGGAGGATTGACGAATTTAACCCTGGAACCATATATCCCAGAGCAGATAATAGACTACTTTGAGTCTATTTCCAATTTAACAGCTAAGTTATTAGGACGCTATCTTGTATACGTAGGTGGGACAACAATCGTAATCGTAGGATATCCAGTTAGTGGAGGATATAGAGAGGAAGACATTGTTAAGATAGTTCAAGGGACTCTACAAGAGAGGATGGAAAACATAATAGTTATAGCTCCAAGACTACCTCCAGGTTTAAGATTTGAAGAAGTTAAAACAGATAATTATTATAGATTAACTCTCCCTGTAAGGAAGATGAATAAGAAATTGAGATACATGGTTTCCAGAGCGTCTAGAGAGCTAACAATAGAGGTTGATAAGAAATTAACAAAGTCTCATAAAAGAATTATGACGGATTTTCTAAAGAGACCGGATGTTGAAAAATATATGGAATATGTCTGTAGCCGCTTGGACTGCTATCTTTCTAGGTCTAATACTGTTAGGATTATCAATACATTTAGAAGAGATGGTGGATTAGCAGGTTTCAATGTAATCGACCTTCCTACAGGCGATTATTCTTTCTATATGTTTAATTTCATTGATAGAGCTGGCGAGTACGTCCCCGGAGTTTCCGACCTTCTGCTATATCATTCTCTAAGAATATCATATGATGAAGGGAAAAGATATGTCAACATGGGGCTTGGGATAAATGAAGGTACAAAGAGATTTAAGATAAAATGGGGGGCTACACCATTCTTACCATATCAGTATGGGGTAATAAAGCAAGCTAGTATGTATAAGGCATTTGATATATTCTCGAAGCTTTAAATAATGTCTTATGTTTTCTTTTCTGTAGTCTTGAACTTTGTGAAATGGCAGTTCCCGCAATAGTATCTGTCTCCATGCTCAGCCATGATGTATCCTTCGCCGCATCTGGGACAGAAAACTACAAGCTTATTCAGTGTATTACTCTTTACTGTGTATTTCTTCCATAATTTAGCTTGTTTTCCCAACCTTCTCACTCTCCATGCTTATTAGTGCATGTTTCTTCAGTACATGCTTTCTTTCAAATCTCTTAGCATACTCTACATTATCATATATGTGAGCATGTATTCTCGCTTTCTGGGAACCAAAGATACTTTTAATTTCTTCTACTATGACTATTTCAATAGGCGTATCAAACTGTTCAGAGATGAATTTCCTAACTTCTTCACGTTTAGGTGTGGAGGATTGATACGTGAGGGTTAATTCAATCTCTCTCCTATTCAATAACTTATTATACCAGTCCTTCTCTATTTTCTCTATTTTCATGCTGTCTTAGCCTCCTCTACTTCTTTCGTAAGAGGCTTACACGGTATAAGCACAGCATTTATCTGTGCTATAGTATCACTGATAACATTTCCTCTAACCATCTTCCTCTTTCTAAGCCCCTTCTTCCCCCTCCTCAGTCTTTTCTTCTTCTTTTTTGATGCAGGTTTATCCTTAGGGTGGAACCCTACTCCTCCTGATAATAGTATCCTCACCTTTCTCGGTCCACTAACATCTGGACGCATAGGGAATCCATCTCTATCAGTGCCTCCAGTAATCTTTATCTTGTAACCTTTAAATCCTAATATGGACCCATCTATTTCATCTCCAATCTTTTTCCCAATAAGTAATTGGGATATCCTCGAATCAAGCTGGATACTCTTTGCTGTACCATCAGCAGGGTTAGACAACACAAGCTTCGGAGCAGCACTTTTCTCTGACATTTTCAATCATCTCAAAGTTTAATCTAATATATAAACTAAAGTAAAGATGGCATAATTTAAACTAGACTCACTCATCTAATTCTATCTAGCCCATAGCGGGTTAATCGACCGTCTTATCTCAATTATGTCTTGTAATGCTTTTTTAGATTCTTCATCTAGCATGTCATAGTATTCTTTTTGTAGCAATCTCGCATCTTGTTCTGGAAGAGCTGTATACAGTATTTCGCCTTCTCTTATATGTCTCCCCACGATTGGTTCTCTCATCGATATTGCTACTCTAGCTCCTGTACTTGCTTCATGTA
>CAZKRR010000048.1:0-10333 GCA_964555135.1 uncultured Nitrososphaeria archaeon | reverse complement strand
TCAAGGCTTGGTAAATGCTATCGTGAGGGCCTTGGTCGGGCAATCATCTATGCATTTGAAGCATTTTATACAATCGATATCTCTTAAAGATTGTTGTTTTCTTTCTATGTATCTCGAGGTTATGTATATGTTAGTTGGGCATACTAGATCGCATACACCGCATTTTGTACATTTATCTATGTTGATCTTTATTGTGAGTGGGGAGAGTTTATTTAATAAACCATAGATTAGCCCTGCTGGACACAGTCTCCTACACCAAAATCTTGGGAATCTAGTTGCTAGAGCCACGTCTATGATAAGTGTAACAATCATGAAAGCAGATACATAATCGAGCCTCTCTATTACAATATTCCCGAACGCTATAATCCTACTGATCCTTACCATGATTATCGAGAGCATATTTAGAACATAGGCGTAGTTTGTAAATAATGGGAAGGCTAGTATACTACTTACTAATAGGGAAGTTGAGAATACTGCTAT
Source organism: uncultured Nitrososphaeria archaeon (assembly GCA_964555135.1). Lineage (GTDB taxonomy): Archaea > Thermoproteota > Nitrososphaeria_A > Caldarchaeales > Wolframiiraptoraceae > Geocrenenecus. Next base: position 9,853 of record CAZKRR010000048.1, on the reverse strand, counting down.
GGAAATAATGAAAAATACTCTACCTAAGTAATCTGATTCAGGCTTTACAGCATTACTAGCCGATCTCTTGACTATCTTCCTACTACGGCCTACTGAGTAGTAAATATCTAAAGGGCATATCCACCCGCAAAATATTCTTCCAAGCAAAAGATATGTAGTAGACGTTATAAGTACAGCGGATATTGGGATGACGAGCATGGTCTTGTATGCAATGAATTTTTCCATGACCGCAAATAAGTCGGCAAGCGATACTATCTTGAGAATGTTGGATGAGAGCAGCGAGCCTACTACTAGGTATACTCCATAGGAGTGTAAAGGGTATTGAATTATAAACAATGTGAAGATTGTTACTTGGAATAGCCTTCTTAGAACATTATATCTAATCTCTATCTCCTCCTAACAAGTAAGATATCAATTCATCAAGTAGAACGAGGTCTTCTTTTAGGAAGCTCCTAGTAAATTTTGCAAAAGACCTATAGAAGGGACTCTTAGTCTCCTCCTCTATCTCAGTACATAGTTTCGGTATCCATTTCGTTAAATGTTCTTCTAGGAATTTTTTCTGTCTCACTAGAATATTTAGAGAAGCATCTCTCTCACCATTCCTTAGCAATTCGCTAGCCTTGATAGTAGTTATCATCATGTATTCAAATTCTATTCCTGCATGGTCTTCTAGGACTGCATGGTCTTCTAGAATGAGCCCATCTTCAAGAAGCCATTCCTTTACATCCATCCAGGCTTCTCCTTTAAATCTCCTCTCTCCATCTACCGGTCTATGGAGTGATTCATAAGGCGGAGCTATAGGTGGAGCTGGACCTATAAATAGTCGAGTATACTCAGCCCATGTCTCTATCAGCTTTACCTCTCTTCCTCCTAATATCTCATTGATGGCTTTCAGAAACTCCGCTGACAAAGTGCGTAAACATTCTTCAGGGTACGCCTTGCTAATCACTTCCAGCATTTTATCTTGGAGGAGCTTTTGTAGATATTCTTGTGAGGGTTCGAAAAGGAATAAGTCACGTATTATAGAATATATTCGAGCTCGGAGAAAAAGAATAGAAGTAAGTTCATCGACGTTGAGGTTTTCTATTTCATCTCCATGGCTCATTGGCTACGCTGTTCCTACACCTTCTATCTTATACTCTTTCTGATAATATTCTGGTAGTAGCGTCTTTATTTCATCCATCCTTGCCTTACTAATCTTCACTATCATGTCTGCAAAGCATGGTTGACCCATAATTGGTGTAAGCTTGTAGTCAAGGAGCTCGCTATGATTCGGCGTGTATAGTCTATGGATGTATGTTCCTCCAAGCCCAGGAGAGAATCTGCCGCCTGTTGCGAAACCCATACGTATAACGCCGGGTCTAACTGTTTCACAGACATACGCTTTAGCCGGGGCTTTCCTTCCTAGAGGATTCTCAATTATGATTAAGTCTCCAGTCTTTATTCCATACTTCTCTGCGTCTACTCTGTTGATCTGTACTGTTCCTATACACCATATGTTTCTCGATAGCTTCTTCTGTACCGAGGTTACCGTCTTCCCGCCTGGCGTCGTCTCAGCCATCTTCAGGTCGAATGGCTCAGACAACGGTGTCCATAATCCTTCAGCGGGTGTTTGTGCCAACCATTCACACATATGTGTACCTGACATAGCATGGTGAACTCTAGCAGATATTAGCTGGAACGGGTATTCTTCACGATACTTAGCATACTCTGGATTTGTATATGGATTCCAGGCAGTCTCAAACCAGTAGAATGTTAATGGTAATCTCTCCCAGCCTACTGCTCTCCAGCTTGGAGGTGTAACTCCAGATTCTTCAACGAGTTTATTGAACTCTTCATATCGATGAAACTTTAACTCTAATTTCTTTGTTTTTGTAGTCAGGATCCCTCCGGATTTCCAATCGTTTTTCTCGGCATCCCATACCCTGTATCTATACCAGCTCATAGGCCACATCGTTCCTCCATAGTGTCTTCTTAGATACTCGACCGTGACAGGCTCTCCACGAACAGTCTTCTTTTCATGGTCTATCTGGACCCGGCCTGCATCTAGAGATTCAGGTGTTCCGTAGAGTACATATCCCTCCGGCAAGTTTGGGAAGGGTAGAGGTCGACCGGCGTTAGGTCTACCAGGAGCTACAGACAACATTTCGTTAACAAAGTCTTCCTCACTCTTATATTTCTCCCAGAATTCCTTGGGGTCTATATCGCTTCTACCGAATTCTCTTAATTCATACTCGTATATCTTCTTTGCAAGCATATTCATTATTTCCGTGGGTTTCTTAGCTTCGAACATCGGCGTGACTACGGCGTCTCTTAAGAATATTATTGGATGGGTTGGGTATATGTCTGATAGACTCATTCTCTCAAAACAGCTTGCTTCAGGCAGTACATAGTCTGCATATAGTGCAGACTCAAGGAAGATCGTATCTATGAAGATGAAGAGCTCTAGCTTGTAAGTCCCATCAGGCTTTTTAGCGGTGAATGCCTCAACGAACTTGTACACAGGGCCTGCAGTTATGAGCGTGTTGCCTGTTCTCAATATATATGCGGCTATCGGATACTTGTGCCCTCTGAAGGGTCCATAATTAAGGGTTATTCCTTCCAGTATCATTCTAGGTAGATCACCTACCACATCATCCCATGCAGCCGGCCAATCCCCATAGTGACAGTAGTGTAGTTTATCTTGTTCAGCCTCTACTTCTACGCCGTTTATAATCCTTTTCACTTTTCTTTTGTTAAATTGTTTTCCAGTAGCGGTTCCACCTTTACTCGATTTTACTATCTCCGTGTCGATCACTCCTCCAGGTCTCTCAAAATTCCCGGTGATTATGTTTAACACGCATCCTAGGATGGAGGCTACATAGCCATTGTAGTGGTGTCCCGGCGACTGCATACCCCAGATCAGTGCCGCAGGCTTTGTCACTCCAAATTCATGAGCTAGTCTTTCGATATCTTCTTTGGGCAGACCAGTTCTAGCCTCAGCCCATTCAAGCGTGAAGTACTTCTTGCCCGAGGCTGGGTCTATTCTATCCCACCATAACTTGAAGGCTTCAAGAAATTCAGTCCAGCCTTCAACGTATCTGTCTACTAAGACTTCATGATCTATGTATCGTCTACTTGGATCCTCGGGGTTGTCATGCTCAAGGATATATCTTAGCATAGCTGCGAATAGGTCGGCATCGGTTCCAGGCCTGATCGGGAACCATCTATCAGCGAGAGCTGCAGTATTACTGAAGCCTGGGTCTACGACATATACTTTACATCCATTCTCAGCTCTCGCTCGGACAGTGCCTATGTTCTCCCATACGATCCTAGTCGCCGTGAAGGGATTCCATCCAACATAGATTATCAACTTCGCATCATGTTTGTTATACCATTGAATGCCCCCATCCGGCATTCTTACAGGTACGGGCCGCAAAATATCTGGCTCCCATCGTTTACCATTGACTATGAGTTTTGGACCATGCCTTCTAGGCGTGTCACAGATAGCTCCATGCTCTACTGCATTCGGAGAGCCGAATGCAAATGTGAGCCTCCAGTACTGGTCTCTATCAGTAACATCTCCAGTATCCGTTAATAAACACTCTGGACCATACTTCTTCTTTAACTCAACAAGCTTCGAGGCTACCTCATCTACAGCCTGCTCCCACGATATTCTTATGAATTTTCCTTCTCCTCTCTCACCAACTCTTTTTAGTGGATACTGTATCCTGTACGGGCTATATTCTAGTTGGAGACCTGCAACTGCTTTTGCACATGCTGCTCCACCACTATTATAGGTTAGGTGGGGATTGCCGTATATCCTGACAACTCTCCCATCTTTCACCCAGACTTCTAAAGCGCATTCAGCTGCGCACATTACGCATGCAGTATACTTAACTTGAACCTCACCTCTCCTGATTCTCTCCTTCATCGCTTTAACCTTCTCGGGCGGGATCTGGGCTAGGAATAGTCTCTCATATGTTGGAATCCCTATCGTGGCTGCAGCTGCAACAGCTAACCCAGCTACTACTCCTAGCTTGATGAAAGATCTTCTAGATAATGTCTGCTTAGCCATAGGTCTTCACCCCCATCCTCCAGTTTGAGAATACTACGAGTGCTAATGACATAAGGAGTGCCCATAATACGAATATTGCAGATATCCAGAAGATGCTGCCATGGCCCACCAATGCCACCGTATAGGTTGTTGTAGTGTATATGTATGGAGAGACTTCAAGTAGTAATTGACCTCCTATTACTAGGTTCCATCTATAAGCAAATACCCCGATGAGTATAAGAAGAGACATTATAGACATTAAGCCAGCCGAGCTAGTAGCTCGCTTAGATGATAATACGATTAATGGTATGATGCCGCCCAAGATCAGCTGAACACCAAAGTAGCTGAGCCCTAACTGCTCCATCAATATATTGTGTAGGATACGCCATCCAGCCGTCTGCATGTATGTTCTTACAAGTATCTCTACTCCTACGAATGCTACTTCAAGCAGTAATATCCACCAAACTATTCTTCCCATAGTATTCAACGCAGCCTTATTTACTTCCATCCTGCTCAGACGCCATACTACGACATATAGTATAGCTACTAAGGCTAGTCCTGAGAGAATTGCGGATAGGATGAAGGATATCGGGATTATGGGATTATACCATAGCTCTACCGCTTTATTGCTACCAAAGATGAAGCCGATGTAGCCGCTGAACAGTATAGCCACTATTACCCCGATGCCTGCTAAGACCGTGGATAGACTCTTAAACCATGGAGCAGAATAAAACCAATTGTAGACTATTATACTTATAGTTGCTAAAACTAAGAATACAATCCAGAAGTATCCGAAGAGAGCCATAGGAGAACTAGCTTGAGGGAATAGGAATATATTGCCCGCCCTCCATGGAGACCCAAGGTGAAGTAGTAAAGGTACTGGTGAGGCTATGAGTGTCGCCCAAGAGATCAATAACGCTAATAGAGATACTTCTTTTAACTCATCTCGTTTGAAGAGAACTGGTAGTGTTGATGTAATGTATGCTCCCGCAGCTATCCCAGAAAAGAATGGATAAACAGCTATAAGAGCATCCCAGACTAGACTACTCATACCCTCACCACTCCTCCAACCTTCGGATTAACTACTATTGCTTCGCCCGGCGCAACTCTAACGGCTTCTTCTAACCCTATATAGTATACCATAGGTCGATTACCAGTTTCAGGCTTTAATGTAGCAACAGATTTCGAGGCAAGTATTAAGGAGACAGGGCTTTCAGGGTCATTTAAGTCGCCGAAGATTCTGGCACCACCCATACAGTTTGCAACACATGCAGGCACATCATCATCCTCTAGTTTATGTAAGCAGTAATCACATTTATCAACCGTACCTGTTTCAGGGTTCGGATACCTTGCCCCGTAAGGGCATGCTTGAACACAGTAGCCGCAGCCGATGCATCTATCGTAATCCACTACAACGATGCCATCTTCTCTTTTGTATGTTGCCCCAACAGGGCATACTGGGACACATGAGGGGTTGTCACAATGATTACACAATCGGGGTAGAAACACTCTTCTAACATTTGGATATGTGCCTCTTTCTATAATCTCTACGTGTGTTCTAAAGTATTCGTATGGGACTCCGTTCTCCATTTTGCAGCTTACCTGACAAGAATAGCAGCCTACACACCTCGTTAAATCAATAACCATGGACCATCTTGGTCTACTGCTCTTTCTCTCAATCTTTCTATTTAATATGCGGGGCAGCTCTTCCTGCAATTTAAGAAAAACTGACTCCAACTGTTTGACTACCATACTCTACCTCCTGGACAATTTCTCCGATGGACTTTTCACATCTAATTTCTTTTCTCAGAATATTAAAGACTACTTAAAATGAGGTTAAACCTCATATACTGTTATTAAATTAAACTTTAATAACTATGTTTTTATATACATCATCCTCATCACTCTAACACCCTTCTCCGTTAATGTGTAGAAGTTACCGCTTTCCCGCATTATCAATCCAGCATCTCTTAGAATCTTTAAATGGAAGCTAAGCTTGGGAGGATCTCTTATCCCTACTACTCTAACAAGATCTGTAAACTTCATTCTCCGATGCTTAGCTAGGAGAGATATTACACTTCTTCTAATCGGGTGAGATAGAATAGACAGCATCTCAGTATCAGCTTCATAGATAATCCTTTGTTCTTCGATTACTTTCTTGATCGTGGTTAAGAGATCATCTATTCTGAATGGCTTCGTTATATATTCTGAGGCGCCTCTTTTGATGGCTTCTACAGCATTGGATATTGTTCCGAAAGCGGTTATGATTATTACAGCTGTTGTAGGTGAGGCTTTTTTAACCTCCGTTAATACTTGTAGCCCATCCATATCTGGGAGTAGTAGGTCGATGAGTGCAATGTCATAATAATCCTCCCTAATCTTTCTTAGCGCTTCCTCTCCATTATAAGCAGTCTCGGAGATGTATCCCAGCTCTTCCAGTAAAGTCTTAAGTTTTTGTGAGATGCTTTCATCATCATCAACTACCAATACTTTGGTCATGCTATGAGCCTCCCCGGTAGCTTAATTGTGAAAACGCTTCCTTCTCCAACCTTACTCTCTACAAGTATCTCTCCACCATGAGCTTTAACTATCGCGTTAGCTATACTTAGTCCTAGTCCTAGACATCCATTCTTCTTTTTTGTTGTAAAGAATGGTTCAAAGATTTTCCTCAAGTACTCTTCGGGTATTCCAATACCTGTATCGCTTATCCGGACATATATGAATTCTCTATCCCTGTCAATCTCTATCTTAAGGTCGCCTCCATCTTTCATAGCTTGGAAAGCATTAAGAATTATATTTTCGAAAACTTCTCTCAATCCAAATGGGTCTCCGAATACATAATGGCTCCCATACTCATATCTTTTTACAATTCGTATACCTTCATTATAGCATTTACATGCTTGACAATGCTTTATAGAGTCATCAATTACTTCAGCTAGATCGATTAATTTTCTCTCGATAGCGTAGCTGGTTCTAGCCAGCCTCAATATATTGTCAAGTCTATGCTTACAGGTCTCGACTTTAGATATTATTTCCTCTACTCTTGCTTTAACTTGCGCATCTTTACATTCAACCATCAATAGCTCTGCAGAAAGCATTATTCCAGTCAATGGGGTATTAACTTCATGTGCAATCCACGCCGCTAACTGACCGACATTGATGAGCTGCTCATAATACGATAGTTTTCTGTTAAGCTGATCCTTGATTACCTCGTTAGTTACATCTCTCAGTATTATCATCCATTCACCACCTTCATTAGATAACTTTCTAGTAAATATTTTGAGAATCCTTCTACTGGTTTTCTCTCTTTTATCTTGAAGGACTAACTCGACTCCGAGATTATCCTCAGCATCTGGTTTATCAGGTATATTCAATACTTCTTCTATCCGTTTACCCATGGCTTCAAGACGTTTTATACCTGTAAGTTCTTCTGCACTACGATTCCATGATAGGATTACTCCATCTTTAGACAACGAGATTATACCATCTCCAACTGACTCAACAAGTGCTTTGTATCTTTCCATAGTTCTCTTAAGCCTTCTATAAGTTACTTTAAGCTTATTAATGTATTCTCGAATCTGCCTATTCTTTGTTTCAAGCTCTTCCAACATTTTATTAAAAGCCTTTGTGAGAGCTCCAAGCTCATCATCAGTAAATAAAGCCAATCTATGAGCATAGTTTCCCCTCATTATCTTTTCTATTCCGTTTTCTAGTTCTTTAATCGGTTTGGTGATCGCTTGCATGGAAATTAGTACTACTATTCCTCCCACGCTGACGGACAATATACCAAGCAGCATCATATTTAGTACAGCGCTGTTTACAACCTTTAGTATACTTTCATCTCTTAAGCCTATATGCAGTTCTCCACCCATACCTGGAACCAGGATTAGTGAAACATCATGTATTCTCCCTTCTTGGGTAATTATGGTCTGTATAGATGGAGATTTTGAGGGCTCATTAAAATTCAGTAACTTTCTTGGAAAACCATTACTGAAGGTATGCGCTAACAGCTTCCCCTCTGGACTTAGAACATATACATATGCGACATGCGGGTTGACCTTCTTAAAGTCTTCTATCTTCTCCTGCACTGAAAGAATATCTTCTCTGAGTACGTCTTCTATCAAAGAATCTGATAAGAAATAGCCCATATCCTCTCCTAATCGGAGTACCTCAGTGAGAACGGTTCTACTTACTTCTCTCCACGTAACGTAAACATTGAAGAGACCGAAAACTACTAGGTAGACTACAAATAAAAATACTATCTTATGCTTGAGCATCATGATTCCTCACCTTGGATAAATCTTCTCACAAGATCAAAGTAGACATTGTAATACTCTAAATCTACCTCCGCGAATCCACCTGAAAACTCTGTCTTACTCCAATCTAGTAGATTAGCATCCTTCCCAAGAGGATCCAACTCTATCAAAGCTAGCTTTACTTTCCCTAACAGCTCTGGATCAACATTCTTATTAGCTGCAATCATGCTTCTAGGATAAGGCTTAGATACAGCTATTATACGGATCAAACCTTTAGATTCAAGCTTGTATGCAAGAGTGTCCTGCATCCCTCCAGCATCGAATAGACCAGATATAACAGCTTGAGCACATGCTTGATGCGAGCCTAGGTAAGCATATCTTTTAAAGTCTCTAATTTTAATCCCTGCCTCTTCCAGCATAATCCTCGGTATAAGGTGCCCTTGAGTAGAGTAGAATGAGCCGAAAGCGAAAGAATGATTCCGGAGATCTTCGATCTTCATTATACTACTATCAGGCCGCGTGAAGATTACAGCTCTATATGTTGGAGCTCCGTTAGAATCTAAACCTACCACGAGCGGGATAACGTTTCCATACTTTTCTTCTGCAATTACATAGCTTACTGGCCCTATAGCTGCGAAACTTACTATCCCACTAGCTAGATAATACTGTGTTTCTTCATAAGTTTCAGCATACTTTATCTTAAACTGTTTACCCGTCTTAGCTGAGAGATAATCCATTAACGGTGCATATATTTCTATATCGGCTTTAGGGCCTAGACGTAGATCAAAACCAAAATATACAACATTCTCATTAGAAGTAGTTTGCTTGACTGTGGCGTCTGCTATCTCATTTAAATCTACCAGGACCGCATCTCCACCTAATTCTGGTGGATATACGTAGAACAATATGCTAAATAACAGTAATACCATAGTGGTCGTAACGATAAATTCTCTACTTATCATACTCTCTAGAAGAGTGTCTCTAAAAACATTAATAAGCGTTATTTAATCAAAACATAGACTATAAACTTAAAAGTTGAAGATCTATGCTTACTCTAAACAAGTACTAGTCATGGTGATAATAGAGAATTTATTTATCGGCAATTATAATGTTCCTACTCTATAAAGCCATATACGGCTAAAAATCTCCACGAATCTACGTCTACAGTAGACCATACATATGCTTAGACCATGCATCTTAACCACAGTCTCATCCAACGCTACAGAACTCCTAAACCTCTCCTCTACAGAGAACATCTTAAAGAATTCGTGGAGCCGCTTCCTAACTCTCTCCAGAAGAATATGTTACAAGGCATCTCTTAGATAGGTCTTAAAGACCTAGACCAGCAATGTATAGCATGACCATATAAGCCTCCTCACATAATAGATAATTGTTAAATCTCTACACTCTGGATATCTTCTCGAGGATGTAATCCAATAAATGGTATAAGAGAATAAAACAGAAACCAGTCCATAGACATAAAAATATAAAGCCTAAGTAAAAGTTGACAAGTTCTCACTAGTAATTACAAAATCTTTATATGATGCTCTCCCTCCTCTAA
>CAZKRR010000047.1:0-10540 GCA_964555135.1 uncultured Nitrososphaeria archaeon | reverse complement strand
GTCAATTACGGGAAAAGTTTAATTAGAACCTTGATCCCAATATAGGCAAAGCTCCAGGGGCTGAAGAAGATGATACTCTCAAACAACACTACTATTGTCTTCTTCGCCTTCTGGAGCTATTATTATTTTGCCCCGGCGTAAGCTGGGGCACCTAGACAAGTTTTCACTATATTGGGGGTGTGTTCTATTTGGTTAAGAGTATAGTAGTTAAATTGGGCGGATCTGTCTTGAAGGATGTTTCAGCTATCGCCGATGCTGCAAACTGGGTAAAGAAGCTAATAGATAACGGCTACGGAGTTATAGTGGTTGTCTCGGCATTAAAGGGTGTAACAGATGAACTAGTAGAGACAGTTAAGAATCTATCAAAGAATCCCGACCCATCATTGATGGATGAGATACTAGCGATGGGTGAGAGAACCAGTGTAAGGCTCTTTACACTAGCTTTAAGAGAACATGGAGTAAACGCATTGTTCATCGACCCATCCGATGATAAGTGGCCAATAATAACAAATAGTAAACATCTTGATGCAGAGCCAATCTATGAAGAAACGAGGAAGAAAATAGAAGAAAAGATCGTACCATTAATATCTGAAGGGGTTATACCTGTAATCTGCGGGTTCATAGGAATAACAAGTGAGGGAAAGATAACAACATTAGGTAGAGGAGGTAGCGACACAACAGCAGTTCTAATAGGAAGCTGTCTAAATGCTGAAGAAATAGTATTAGTTAAAGATGTTCCTGGAATATTCTCGGTTGATCCAGACCTAGTTGAAGATGCGAAGATACTGAGTGAGCTAGACTTCAAGGAAGTTCAAGCTCTAGTAAGAGGGGGCTCGAAAGTAATCCATACGAAGGCACTTAGATACCTAGGTAAAAATCTAAGACTTAGAATCGCCAGTTTAAAAGAACTATTAAGTAACGGTGGAACGATAATCAAAGGCTATGAGCCAGAGATAGAAGTATATTCACCACCCATTAAGATAACTATGACTACAATTGTTGGAGATCAACTTGATGGAGCTGCAGCTTTCGAGAAATTAATAAGCAAGCTAAAAGAGAAAGGTCTAACCATTATAGCGGTGACCAGCGAGGAACATTCCATAGTCCTATACATTGAAGAGAAAGACGGGATCATAGCTGATATACACTCAGCTTTAGTATCAAATAATATAGGTAAAGCAATCAGCTTCTATCAAGACCTATCAATGCTAGTAATATCCGGGAGAATGCTCGAGACGAGCCCTGGAGTAATCTATAGAGTTACTAAACCTCTAGCAGAATCTGGGATAAACGTCTACGGTCTACTAACTATAAGCTCATCTATTAGATTAATACTATCTAGTAGAGATATCGATAGAGCAAAGAAGATGCTGATAGATGAGTTAAAGAAGGAAGTGACAGCATGAAGACTATAAAAATAGGTATTCTGGGAGCAACAGGGATGGTTGGAGTAGAATACATCGATTTGTTGATAAACCATCCATGGTTTAAGATATCAACATTATCTGGGAAGAAGAGTGTAGGAAAGAAGTATGGTGAGGCGGTGAAAATCCTAAGAAATGTTCCTAAACAAGTTGAAGATATTGAAGTCGTAGACCCAGATCCAAGGAAGTTTGATGTTGACTTGGTTTTCTCATCGCTACCTTCGGATGCTGCAAGAGAGATTGAGCCTAGATTCATTGAGCATGGCTTCCCAGTTGTTAGTGAAGCATCAGCACATAGAATGGAGCCTGACGTACCGTTAATGATACCTGAAGTAAACCCGGAACACCTTGAACTAATAAGCATCCAAAAGAAGAGAACTGAAGGATTTATAGTAACCACACCTAACTGTACAGCTGTAGGGCTTGCTCTTTCCCTTAAACCAATCTTAGACCAATATGGGGTAAGCAAGGTAGTTGTAGCAACATATCAAGCAATAACCGGCGCAGGCTTCCCAGGAGTGCCATCCTACTCTATCCTCGGAAACATAATACCATACATAAGGAAAGAGGAAGAGAAAATCTCGGAGGAGGCAAAGAAGATATTAGGAAGATTCAATGGCAGCGGTATAGAATATGCGAGATTCCCTGTTGAGGCATCATGTGCTAGAGTCCCAACGATCGATGGGCATTTAGAAGCAGTATATGTTGAGACTGAGAAAGACGTTCAATTAGATGAGGCTATCGAAGTATTCAAGAAGTTTAAGGGTGAGCCGCAGAAACTTAACCTCCCAACTGCTCCAAAAGAGCCTATACTTGTTACTGACATAGAAGATAGACCTCAACCTAGACTAGACGTACATGCTGGAACAATCCCAGGGATGAGTATAGTTATTGGAAGAGTAAGGAGAGGTGAGTCTAAAAAAGTTCTAAAATACTTTGTTCTAAGTCATAATAGGATTAGAGGTGCAGCTGGTACAGCTATTCTTACAGCTGAGCTCCTTACAGTTAAAGGATACTTGGAGTGATGGAAAATGGTTTCTGGTAAACAAGTCAGAATATCTAGAATAACTTTCAATAATAGAATGCTCTGCATCCCAATGGACCATGGAGTAACTGTAGGTCCAATAAAGGGGATAGACAATATTTATGAAACAATCAAGAAAGTTGAGAGAGGAGGGGCTACAGCAGTACTAGCACATAAAGGAATATTCAAGAGCTTGCCCTCACCCTTAACAATAGGCTTCATAGTCCACCTCTCAGCTTCAACTAATTTATCAGTTAACCCTAACTGGAAGGTTAGAATCGGAACGATAAGAGAGGCAATAAGACTTGGAGCAGATGCTATATCTCTCCACATAAACATAGGCAACAAAGATGAACAAGATATGCTAATCAAGCTAGGCATGATGGCTGATGAATGCGATGAATGGGGGATTCCACTCATAGCAATGATGTATCCTAGAGGGGAGAATATCAAAAACCCAAATGACCCAAATGTGATTGCTCATGTAGCTAGAGTAGCCGCTGAACTAGGAGCAGACATCGTGAAGGTACCCATGCCTTCCCCAAATCCTGACGAGATAAAGCCCATAGTGAAAGGATGCCCAGTACCAGTAGTTGCAGCAGGTGGACCAAAATTAGACAATGATAGACAGGTACTAGAGCTTGCTGAGGCAGTTATAAGAGCAGGAGGATTCGGGATAACATTTGGTAGGAACGTCTTTCAACATAAAGAGCCAGAACTCATCACGAGAGCTCTTAGAGCAGTAGTAATAGAAGGTAGAACCGTTGAAGAAGCATTGCAGGTATTGGCGGGTGGAAGAAATTATGAATAAACAAATTATAATCTCTCCAAGCCATCCAGATAGAAGACTAATAGAGCATGCATTATCTCTCGGCATTAAAGATGTATACTGTAAGATTTCATGTAGTATCCCTGAAGATCTGCAAGATTATCTCAACATTTACATTGAGAGAGAGAATGGGGTGGTCGAAGTTCTTGGAGAGAGAGAGCTGAAGCCTGTGAAAGTCAAGGTAGAAGAAGCTGGAGATATTGAGAAGGTCTTGAAAGCCGTATCCACAGGTGTTAAAATTGTCTTTGTAGATACACCTTCATGGAAGATTATACCTCTAGAAAACCTAGAGGCTCAACTCCAAGATGCTGACGTTAAACTATATGCCTATTCTTCAAACCTTAATGAGGCTGAAACACTCCTAGGAGTACTAGAGAAAGGAGTCGATGGAGTAGTAGTCAAGGTGGATAGTGTCGAAGATCTAGATATAGTTTACGAAATCATTAGGTCAATTGACATGATAGGATTAGAGTATGCGGAGGTTATTGAGGTCAAGAATGCAGGAATGGGGGAAAGAGTATGCGTAGATACAGTTACAATTCTTAATGCAGGAGAAGGGTTACTTGTAGGTAATACTGCTCAATTCTTCTTCTTAATACATAATGAAAACATAGGCTCAGCATTTACATCTCCTAGACCATTTAGAGTAAATGCTGGAGCAGTACACTGCTATGTAATGATGCCTGATGGATCAACTAGATATCTCTCAGAACTATCGTCAGGCATGCGGGTATTGATAGTTTCAAGTAGTGGAAAAGCGCGGATAGCCTCAATCGGTAGAGTTAAAATTGAGAGAAGACCACTAAAATTGGTCAAGGCCAGGGTTGAAGACGTAGAAGGATCGGTAATCTTACAGGATGCTGAAACAATCAGTCTTATAAGAAGAGATGGCTCACCCATCCCTATTACTGGGATAAAACCTGGAGATGAAATTATCGTCCATGTTTCTGAATTTAAAGCTAGGCATTTTGGAAAAATGGTTGATGAATTCATTATTGAAAGATAAGAAATGAAGCCTAAAATCTGTGTAAGTGTTAAAGCTAGAACTATTAATGAACTAGAATGGAAAGCTAAGAGAGCATTAGATATTGGAGGAGACCTAGTCGAGCTCCGAATAGATTATCTAGAGAGTCCTTCTATGGAGAAATTAACGAGACTAGTATCAGATTTAAGTAATAGAGTAATTGTAACTGTAAGACCACAATGGGAAGGTGGAGAGTTTAGAGGAGAAGAAGAATTAAGAATCAAATTATTGGAAGAATTGCTTAGACTTAAGCCTACATATATTGATTTAGAACTTAAAACAGTAAAAGATTCTTCGCTGAAATTTAACGGAGAAAGTGCTAGGATTATTTCAAGGCATATGTTTGATAATACTCCAAGCCTTGATGAACTAAGTCTGATAACTTCAGAAATGCTTAAGCTGGGTGATATTGCAAAAATAGTTACAAAGGTTAATGGTTTCGAAGAAAATCTAAGGATACTCCGACTCTACAAGATTTACCCGCCTGAGAAGCTTATAGCATTTGGGTTAGGAGATAAAGGTCTACCATCACGTATACTTTCAGTATTGATGGGTTCACCAATAATATACACATGTCTCCCAGGAGAAGAAGTAGCTCCAGGTCAACCAACCGTTGGCGAAATAATCGAGATAATAAGTATGCTTGAGGGCAGAGGGGTATGGAGATAGACTCTGAGACTAGACTCTGCTGCTTAATAGGTCATCCAGTAAAGCACTCCATCTCTCCCCAACTACATAATTCCGCATTTAGACATCTAGGATTGAATATTGTTTATCTAGCATTCGATATTGAGTCGAGGCATCTACCTAGGGCAGTTAAAGGATTGAAATCATTAAATGTTGTAGGCTTTAATGTTACAATACCCTACAAAGTATCAATTATTAAGCTTCTAGATGTACTTGATTCAACAGCAAAAGAGACTAGAGCAGTAAACACAGTCGTATTGAAGAATAATGAATTAATAGGATATAATACCGATGTAGAAGGTATCAGGAGATCCCTGCTTGACTCAAGTAATACCCTTGCTGGAAGAGCATTGATTATAGGAGCTGGAGGTGCGGCAAGAGCAACAGTAGTAGCCCTGAAAAATCTTGGGATAAAAGAAATAGTTATCGCTAATAGAAGGATTTGGAAGGCTGCCTCATTAGTTAGATTCTTTAAGATGCATGATTTAGAAATGAAGTCGATAAGCCTCGCAGAGGTACGAAGATATTCTAGAACATCATCTATAATAGTTAATGCAACCCCAATGGGTATGTGGCCTTATCAAGATGAAACTCCACTATCTTCTAACGACATCCCGGGAAACTCAACGGTACTAGACCTTGTTTATAATCCCTTAAAGACTAGGCTTTTAAAAGAGGCTGAGAAAGCAGGAGCAGAAACAATAAATGGATTAAAACCACTTATCGAGCAGGCTGCCAAGGCTTTTGAGCTCTGGACAGGTCTACATCCCCCGAGAGATATCTTATGGAGAGTTGCAGAAGAGGCATTAAAGAATCGGGGAAGGGAATGAAGACAAGAGCGGTAGTACATGGAGCAGTCTCAATTGTTAATGCTATCCCAACTGGTTTAGGGGCAGCATTAGGGATAGACCTAACAACGATAGTTGAAGCAGAACTCTTTGAGAGTAATAAGAGAGAGCTCGACTTGGAGGTTAGAGTAGAAGATGAGAAGATCGAAGATACTGTGCTCCTAGAAAAAACAGTAAATAAGCTATTGGATATCGTGGGAGAGGAAAGAGCTGGTATACATTTAGATATATACTCAAATATACCTGTTGCTAGGGGTTTGAAGAGTTCAAGCGCAGTTTCGGATGCAGTTGTACTCGCAGTCTCAAAACTCTTAGGTATCGGATTAAACTTCATAGAGGCTGTTAACTTAGCTGTTGATGCCTGCATAGAAGCTGGTGTAACTATTACAGGAGCATACGATGATGCTGTAACATGCATGATAGGCGGTGTAAACATTACAGATAATTATAAGAGAGAGATACTTACACACTGGAGTATAGAAGAAGACTTGAGCATTTTGATAAGTATACCCGGGGAGAAGATATATACTAGAGAATTAAACGTAGATATTTTCAAAAATATTAGAACTCTATCGAGTAGAGCTGTTGCATTAGCATTGAACGGCCTCATATGGGATGCCATGATGATTAATGGGTTTATAATAGCCTCTGCTCTAAACATAGACTATAGACCAATGTTAGCAGTATTGAAGAAGAATATACTTGCATGTGGAGTATCAGGTAAAGGTCCAGCTATAATTGCAGTAACAAGACCAGACTATGAAAATGAGATAGAAGGAGAATTCAGGAACTTCGGGAAAACATTGAAGACTAAACCTAATAACAAGATGGCAGAAGTCGAAGTCTTAAAGTAATATTCCATAAATGTTATAATTATACATTTTCAACGACAGCTCCCATACCGGTATAACCTCAGCATCGGAACACCTACATCATCTAGAGCTTTCGATAACACTTCTACATCTACAGCTATAACGCATCCATCCTCAAGCCTCACATAATATCGGTATTCTATCTTCAAGTCCCTTCCAGATACAAGTATTATAGTATATAGTGGTGGATGAAGGTCCATGTGGTTCAGGGTCGGAATCGTTTACAATACTTACAGATGGTAGGATTATCTCATGTCCTATAACGGTTTCTGAGAAATGGTCTCAGGTAGGATCTATCAAGGAGACCACCAGAGAGTGCTTAGAGAGCCTAAGACCACATGTATTCGAACCATGTAGTATATGTAGATACTTTAAGATGAGTATCTTCCTATAAGCGGAAACAAATTTGGAGGAGAGGCTGGCCGATGAGCTATAGTACTTGCTTGGCTAGCGAGAGATGTAGAGTCTCACCACTCTCTGGAGCATTACTTTAAACCCTACTCGCCGCGCGGCTTTTACTGCTCATCGGCCAGCAGGGTCGTTGATTGTCTGGATGTTTGTTAGAAAGATATGCTTTCCTAAACAACTCCGTATCCATGATTAACGTAAGATTACTTAGGAAGCTGGTAGTGTCGTGGATAGCTTCATTCTTACTTGGAATACTTTTCTATTCCATGCTGAGCGCCACGTTAAAATATGATACTGTCAACATGATGAAAAGCATATATTTTCTGCGTAGGGTAGAACCGCAAGGATAAATGTAGAAATGCATGGGCCACGCTTAATAATCGATATGTATGGATGTAGAGAGGGGAGATTGGGAGATAGGAACCTCATTTCAATACTTGACAGGTAAACTTAGCTCAGAGAAGACCAGAAATACGTTTTAAGGAGAGGAAATGAAGTAACTGTTGGAACATTGTAGACTTGGCCATTATACGTTCTCTTAAACTTTTTAAGATTCAGATATGGATGAATGGTAGAATGAACCTACCAAGAATACATGAACTAACATCATTAAAAGGTAAGACTGCAATAGTTACAGGAGCGGCTTCAGGTATAGGTAGAGCAACAGCTTTAAGATTAGCAGAAGCAGGGGCTTCCCTCTACCTCCTAGACATTGATTATGAAGGGTTGTCTAAAGTCAGGGATGAGGCTTTAGGTTATGGTGTAGAAATTGAATTATTCAAAGTAGACCTATCTAGGAAAGAAGAGATAGATAGATTTTGGAGTTCAATCAAGGGAAGAGAGCCTGATATACTGGTGAATAATGCTGGCATTTATGTTTTCAGGAATTTCATAGATGTTGATGATGTTTTCCTCGATAATACTATGAGGGTAAATCTTTACTCAATGTTCTGGATGTGTCAGAATATGGTAGGGTCTAGAGATAAGAAGGGAGGCATAATTGTAAATGTTAGCTCCATCGAGAGCATACTACCATTTGCTAGAAATCTAGTTCACTACGACATCAGTAAGATAGGGGTCTTAGCATTGACTAGAGCCCTTGCTAGAGAATATAGTAAGATAGGTTTTAGGGTAAACGCGGTAGTCCCTGGAGGTATAGAAACGGAGAGTATTAGGAGGCTTAAAGAAAAAACTCTACTCAAATTAGAAATCAGTAGAATGGTGACAGGTGTACAGTTTATGTCTAGGCTTCCCATGGGAAGATTCGGCCACCCTGACGAAGTGGCTAGAGTTATACTGTTTCTCGTAAGTGAATTATCAAGCTATGTTACCGGAGCCGTAGTAGTCGTAGATGGGGGATTCACGTCAAGCTAGTAATCACACGGTAGGAAGACCTAAAACACTATATTTAAACCCTGCAGTAATCTATTACGACTATAGAATGCATGAGCGTAGTTAAGCCTACTAGAATCCTTGGAATAGATCCTTTAAACCCAAGAATAGATTATCTTGTAGAAGCGGCTAGAGTTATCAAGTACGGCGGACTAGTAATCTTTCCTACCGAGACTGTGTATGGTCTCGGCGCGGATGCAATGAATAGTTTAGCTGTCAGGAAGATCTTTGAAGCTAAAGGTAGACCGTTAGATAACCCCCTCATAGTCCACATCTCAGACATAAACCAATTAAACATATTGTCAGATAATGTGAAAGAAGAGGTTTACCAACTGGCTGAAAAATTCTGGCCAGGTCCGTTAACAGTGATTCTCTATAGATCAGAGAGAGTACCATATGAAGTATGTGCTGGTTTAGAAACAGTAGCCGTTAGGATGCCTGCTCACCCAGTAGCTTTAAAGCTGATAGAGCTTAGCGAGACGCCCATAGCTGCTCCAAGCGCTAATCCTGCTGGTAAGCCATCGCCTACGAGTGGGGAGCACGTTAAGAGAGACATGACGGGGAAGGTAGATGTAATCATAGATTCTGGAGAAACACTCTACGGCGTGGAATCAACTATAATCGATATTACCAGAGACCCCCCAGTACTTCTTAGACCTGGAGCGCTCCCAACAGAACAAGTAGAGAAAACAATCAAGAAGAAGATAATTATACCTGAGTTTGCTAGAGGGCTGATTGAAGCTTCCGAAGCAATTGCACCAGGTATGAAGTATCGACACTATGCACCTTCCAAGCCTCTACAAGTTATCGAATCTAGTGATTACAGCAACCTCGAGAAATATAGTCTAGAAGTATTCAGATATGTTAAGAGATTGATAGATAGTGGATTTAAAGTTGTATTACTTGCCTCCTCCGAGACTACCCAATACTATCGTGAAGTTGAAATCCTAGGTCTAGGTTCGAGGAAGAATCTATTCGAAGTAGCTAGAAACCTATACAAAGCATTGAGACAGATAGATGAACTAGATATAGATATAGCTGTATCTGAAGGATTCGAAGAGAAAGGACTTGGTCTAACAATAATGAATAGATTGAGAAAAGCAAGCGGATACAACATCATAAGAATCTAATACTTCATAGTAGTGCTGAGGTAGTTGAGGTAGACCTAGAAACTATCTAACCCTCATCCAAGACCCTGTATGTTGGAAGAAGCCGCGTTACTTTAAGAAAGACCCTAAATAATAGGTATTCCCACCAGGCTATCTACCTTTATGGTCTGCTTAGCAGTCTATCCAGGAAAATTACTCGGTATCATCTGCATATGTGAGTAATTGTTTAGATGGATTTTCATATTTAGAGTCTGGACAAGCATTAGAGAATCTTACAACTGGAGGGATAATGTTAGGCTATCATATTAGCTTTTCGTAGAAGGATAGGTGATTAAATTGTTCTCTTCAAGAACTAGTTTGAGCTTGTGGACTGCATCATGTACTTCTTTCTCGGTTTTTGCTCCAGTACAGACAAGTTTTCCGCTTGCAAACATTAAGATAACTACTTTAGGTTCCATCATTCTAAAGATTAAGCCTGGGAATTGTTCCGGCTCATACATCGTATTTTCCAGCTTGTTTGCTGCTTGTTCTAAGTTGATGGTTCCATGCAGGTCTATTGATGCAACTATGTTCTGGATCTCTATCTGCGGCTCCTGCTGAATCAGGAATCCCTCCTTCTTCAATAGTTTAATAACTGTCTGCACTGCTTTTATAGACTCCTGCTCACTCTTCGCACCTGTACATACCATTTTACCAGATGAAAAGATCAGTGTTGCTGTTTTCGGTTTCTGCAACCTGAAGACGAGCCCAGGGAACTGGGCGGGCTTATACTCAACATCGGGGAATGTCTTCTGTATTTGTGCAAGGTCTAGTCTCTGATTTATCGTTACAGAGGCAACTACATTCTGGATCTCTATTGATGGTTCAGGTGTTTTAGAATGTAGAGACATTCTTATCTACCCTATTTAAGCTCAATATATAAA
>CAZKRR010000046.1:4828-10765 GCA_964555135.1 uncultured Nitrososphaeria archaeon | reverse complement strand
GAGGGTATACCTAGTATAATTAATCCACATGACTTGAATGCTGTTGAGGTGGCTCTACAATTAAAGGAGAAGTATGGAGGTACTGTTACAGCGATCTCCATGGCTCCTATGTCTGCTAAAGCTGGGCTAGAATTCATTATTGGGATGGGTATCGATAAAGCTATATTGATAAGTGATAGAGTATTCGCTGGTGCCGATACACTTGCTACATCATATACTCTATCGAGAGCAATAGAAAGACTAAAACCATATGATATACTAATCTTCGGTCAAGAAACCATAGATAGCTCAACCGCTCACATAGGTGCACAGACAGCCTCATGGCTTAAGATCCCCTACATCTACTATGTTACAGATGTTGAATATGTTGATGGAGTAGTCAGAGTTAAGAGGAGGCTTGAGAGAAGGATAGAGGTGTACGAGCTTCCAACCCCCTGTTTACTAGTCATAGCTATGAAGAGTAATGAGCCTAGACATGTTAAGCTAGTCTATAAGCTTAAAGCTAAGATGGAGAACTGCATCGAGGTGTGGACAAATAATGAGCTTGGATTAATGAGAGAATGCATTGGTCTCAGAGGTTCACCAACGAGGGTTGAGAAATCAATAGCAACACCATCAATCCCAAGAAAGAGGCAGAAATTCGATGGTCAAGATGTTAGATCAGCTGTCAAGTGGCTTGTAGATAAACTTATAGAAGAAGGGGTCAAGATAGCATGAGCGGGTCATCAGTCTGCCCAGAGTGGGAGCCGATTAACAAGGATGAGTGGCGTGGAGTATGGATATTCATAGAAGCTTTCGAGGGAGAAGTCAATGAGGCATCCCTCCAACTTTTAAATCCAGGTAGAAACATAGCTGATAAGATTAAGACAGACCTAGTAGGAGTAATGCTTGGATACAATATAAAACACCTCGTTAATGAGCCAATATACTATGGAGCTGAGAAAGTAATCTATGTAGACGATCCTAGATTATCAACATACACTCCTGAAATCTATGCTGTGACTCTTGTAACATTGATTAGAAAATATAGGCCTGAGATCCTTCTAGCTGCTGGAACACTTAGAGGGCGTGAAATGATACCCTACGTTGCTAATACTCTGAGGGCAGGGATAACCGCAGACTGTACAGACTTTGATGTAGATGTTAATACTAGAGACTTGATAATGATTAGACCACCCTTCGGTGCAACCCTACTAGCACATATTAGAGCACCTGAGAGAAGACCGCAGCTATCAACAGTAAGACCGAACGTCTTCAAGCTCCCACAAAAAGATACGTCTAGAAAAGGAGAGATCATAGAAGAGAAAGTAGAAGTCCCTAAACCAAGAATCAAGCTAATATCGGCTGAGGAAGTCAAGGTTAAAGAAGTCCCAATAGAGAAAGCTGAGATAATAGTTTCAGGAGGTAGAGGGCTGGGCTCACCTGATGGATTCAAGCTACTTGAGGAGCTGGCTGAGCTACTTGGAGGAGTAGTTGCAGGGTCTAGAAAAGCTGTTGATGCTGGATGGATACCACATGAGAAGCAGGTAGGTCAGACTGGGAAATCTGTTAAAGCATCACTATACATAGCCGTAGGGATCTCAGGAGCAGCACAGCACCTCTTCGGTATAAGAGAAGCTGGAATAGTCGTAGCAATAAATAATGACCCTGAAGCACCGATCTTTGAGAATGCAGATTATGGAATAGTTGCGGACTATAGAGAAGCAATCCCAGCCCTAATCGAGGAGATTATGAGGAGGAACAAGTAAGATCTTTAAACATTCAAAATCAACATATTCCAGCCATAATGAGGATGATTCTAATATAGGAGTGGATCTAAGATTACTGTGAACAGTGTAGATGATGCAGTCAGCTGTTAGTGATCCGTATCGTGAAGCTTGTATGAAGATAGCTTTAGAGATAGCCTACAGGAGAGAAGTTAGCAGGGAGGATGTTGAGAAGATAAAGCTTAAGACGTCTCAAGAGTATAAACTCGTCAAAGTTCCATCAAATATTGATATCCTCGAGAATACTCCGCCCGAGCTATTAGAAGATGTTAGGAGGAAGCTTGCGAAGAAGCCTGCCAGAATAATTTCTGGGGTAACAGTAATAACAGTCGTTGCACCAATATATGAGTGTCCTCATGGTAGATGCATCTACTGTCCGGGAGGAGAGAGTAGCCCTAGAAGCTATACAGGTAGAGAAGAATCAGTAGAGAATGCTTCAAAAGTAGGATACGATCCATACCTCCAAGTCCTGAGCCAAGTTAGTAAACTAGAGAGGCTTGGACATAGAGTAGATAAAGTTGAATTAATATTCATAGGTGGAACCTTTAATGCAATGCCACATGGGTTCCAGAGATGGTTCATTAAGAGGTGTCTAGATGCATTGAATAAATCCGGTTCTAGAAGTTTTATGGAGGCAGTAGAGAAGGCTGAGAAAGCATCTATAAGAGTTTCAGGGATTACTGTTGAGACAAGACCTGACTGGGCAAAGCTTAAACAAGCAGAAAAGCTACTTGAGCTGGGTGTAACGAGGGTCGAGCTGGGTGTCCAGACACTTGACGATGAGATTTACAAGTTGGTTAACAGAGGACACACGGTAGAAGATGTTGTAGAGGCTACACAGATTCTTAGAGACTTAGGTTTCAAGGTAGGATACCACTTGATGCCTAATCTTCCAGGGTCAAGCTATGAGAAAGACTTAGAGATATACCGTACGATCTGGAGAGATAGTAGGTTTAGACCAGACCTAATCAAGATTTATCCAACACTAGTACTTCCCGATACAGGCTTACATGAGTTATGGAAGAGGGGGGGATATCAACCATATCCTGGTGATGTTCTCGTAAGGCTTCTAGCTGAATGGTTTCTTGAAACCCCTCCGTATGTTAGGATACAACGTGTTCAGAGAGAAATACCATCATACATGACTGTAGATGGAAACAGGATAGGGAACCTGAGAGAAAGAGTTGAACAATACTTAAAGAATCTTGGTTTAAGATGTAGATGTATTAGATGTAGAGAAGCTGGAAGGAGGATCAGAGAGAGAATAGAGATAGATGAAGAAAATATAAGATTAAGCATTCTAAGATATGATGCATCTCAAGGTGTTGAGTACTTCATCTCATACGAGGAAGCTGTTTCAGATGCTTTGATCGGGTTTATTAGACTTAGACTACCGTCAAGGATACTAAGAAGAGAATTGGAAGATGCAGCAATAGTTAGAGAGCTCCACGTATATGGTAAGATGTCTCCAGTTAAACATAGGAGAGAAGATTCATGGCAGCATAGAGGTTACGGGTCGAGACTCCTAGCTAAAGCAGAAGAGATAGCGTCTACAGAGCTTGATGCAAAGAAGATTGTCGTAATAAGCGGGATAGGTGTAAGAGAATACTATTACAGGAGAGGATACACTCGTGAAGGACCATATGTAAGTAAGAGGCTTAACAGGTTATGAAGAAGACATTAATGAAGAAGATAATTATTGTAGCATCCACACTATCATTCACCGTATCATATCTACTTCATCACCCAAAGATCAATGGAAACATCTACTCAGACATAACCTCTTTCTGGTATAGACCTTTAGTAAGAGATGTGAAGATACCGTATATACAAGAAGGGCTCGAGTACCCCCCATTAGCAGGCTTGATAACCTATCTCTCGTCTATCATCGGTCAGGGAGAAATGGTTCCATACTACAATGCTTTCTCTACTATACTTTACTTATCCTATCTTCTCCTCGTTCTAACAGTCTTCAAGATGATGGATGAAAAGAATATTCCACTAATCTACGTCTTCATTTTCCTCATCTTCACACCTTCAATGATTGTTTACTTAAACTATAACTTCGATGTAGTCTTCGCTGCATTCCTAGTTTTATCATTAATGTTTTTTGAGAAAAGTAGGTATAAGTTTTCGGCATTACTATTCTCTGCCGCCGCCCTCATTAAATTAATTAATATTATACTTCTACCGATATTACTAATCTACTTAAAGGATTGGAGAGATAGGCTAGCTTACCTATTCTACGTTTTCATGCCTATTCTAGTTGTTAATATTGGGTTACAGATACTCAACCCAAGCTTCTTTAAAGATACATACTTATTCCATGCTGAGTGGGGGCTTGAGAATGCTTGGTTTGTCTACCTATTTCCTTCAAGAGATTCATGGGACACTGCCAAGCTATTTAGTGCTCTCCTTATGGCCTATGGGTTACTAAAAATCTATCTAAGTAATGTCGGCAACTTGTATGAGAAGTCTTTCATGCTTCTATCAGTCTTCCTCTTGACAAACTATGTCTTTACACCGCAAATGGTCATATTCATTCTCCCCTTCTTAACGTTAATTGGCAGATTTCAGCCAGCCTTCTATATTCTTGAAACTGCAAATGTAGGAATAATACTTACATGGTTCATGGAGAGGGATCCTCTAATGCCTGGAACACTACCTCAAAATCTTGCATTAATAAGAGCTGCAGCCCTACTATACATACTGGCTGAGACATATCTTAGAGCTTCTGGCAGGAAGATTACCTTTAAAGAATTGATTAAGCCTTTAGTAAAGATGTAGACTCATAATCGGGATAATGTAAATATTCTAGATCTATGCAGAGGTTGGTGAAGATTTCATGCCCGTGGTTTTTCTTAGAAAGTATCTAAGTAAGCTCGGCATCCAGTTGGTTATCTTGTCCATCATAATTCTTGTGCTGAAATTGTTGATAATAGGTCAGCCTTGGCCTAAGCTTCCACCTTCTGAATGTATTAATCCACCTTTATCAACAGATTGTGCATTAATCTTTGATGAAGCCCACTATGTCCCAGCTGCCCGTAAGATGCTTATGGGTATGGCAGTGAATAATGAGCATCCACCCCTTTCTAAAGCATTGATTATATTGGGGATACTATTGTTTGGAGATAACCCTATAGGATGGAGGTTCTTCATAACGTTGTCTGGAGCAATATCAGTATACTTACTAGGTAAACTTGCAGAAATAGTATTAAAGAATAATGTTTTAGCTCTATGTTCAGCAATACTCTTTGCTTGCGATGTTACTTCATTTAATATTGGCTCAATGGCGATCCTAGATTCTCCTGCTATGATGTTCAGCCTACTATCAGCATTATTTTTCCTCAAGGGTAGATACATCTATTCAGGAGTTGCAGCCGGCTTAGCATTACTATGCAAGATCTCAAGCTTATTCATATTTGCTTCTCTCCTACTATACTATTTCTTAAAGATGTCCTACCTACAGGAGAGATTCATAGATTCCATTAGAGAGACATTAAAGATAGTTGAGAAGACGTTGATAATCTCTCTAGTAATATTGTTAGCTGGGTTATCCGTCTACGATTATTCTTTAAAAGCCTACTCTACGCCCTTTGAACATCTAGACTACATACTAAACTACCACTCTATCTTAACATTTAGAGAAGGAGATACAGTCCACATGCCTATTACCTGGGCTAACCCGATCATGCCCTTCCCCCGTGAAGCATACTTTGTTGTAACGGTAACCGTTGATGGTAAAGAATACCATCCGATAGCGTATTACGGCATGCAGACACCTCTATGGTGGATGACTTGGCTTGTATTCGCATTCTCAATCTACTCATCTATCCTCACATTAAGAAACAAGGTCTTTCCAGACAATGAGGTACTAATACTCTCATGGATCTCTCTAGCCTATTTAGTCTTCTTCCCTCTAGCATACATACTCCATAGATGGGTGTACCCATTCTACTTCTACTCAACAATACCTATAATAGCTATAGGGCTACCATACATACTCGGAGAAGATAAATTCTCAATGACTATACTATTCTTCATGACTGTAGTTCAAGTAGCATGGTTCATAGTCTGGTTCCCAGTTAAACCTCAGTGGTTAATAGACTTGCTGCTTGCAACCGGTTTACCTGCCTGACGATCCCGTAGTCTGCCGCCTATACATCATATA
>CAZKRR010000046.1:0-4728 GCA_964555135.1 uncultured Nitrososphaeria archaeon | reverse complement strand
ATCATATATCATTCCCATTACATTAAAATAAGATTTAAATAAGATTAACCTTGAATCATTAAATGCATCTTATGGTTTCACGGAGAATGCTATGGATACTGAATTTTTGCTGCTATTGCTTATATGCAGGTATAGCAACAACTATCGGTCCTACTCTTCCAAACATCTCTAAAGAATTCAACTTAACTCCAGATATAGCTGGAGCCATAGTAGCTCTCTACTCTCTAGGCGGCATGTTGGCATTCATCGGAGGATGGATCTCCGATAGGGTTGGGCGAGGGCTGACATCATCTATCTCGCTTACCTTGATGGGGGGCAGCTCATTAATGGTAAGCATGTCTCCATCATTTTATCTTCTAGGTTTAGCACTTCTACTGATAGGAATAGGTGGAGGCATCTTTGAGGCTGCCTCAAACGCCATGGTTTCAGATCTCTATATAGAGAAGAGGGGTATGGCTGTTAACCTACTTCATGTTGCATGGAATATTGGTTCAGGGTTTGGACCACCTCTTATAGCTTTCATCATACTGTTTACTGGAAGTTGGCGTCTCGCATACTTAGTGTTCTTACCATTATTGTTCCCACTTGCAGCCTCCATGTATGTATCATCGAGGAATCTTGAAAAAGCAAATTCTACGAGAAGATTAAGAGATAATGTTCTAAGCACTCTTAGAAGATTCTTTGCAATGCTTCCAATAACTTCCATAGCAATATTTATTATAGCTGTTGAGCTTGGGCTCTCATCCTGGCTTCCATCGATCCTATATGATATGGGTGCATCATTAATGGAGGGAGGGCTAACAGTAGGGTTATTCTGGGGTTTAATGGGGATTGGGAGGCTTGTTTGGGCACCATTTACAGACAGGCTCGGATATTTGAAGTCTCTATTATCATCAGGTACAGCTGGAGTGTTCTCTATGAGTGTAGCAGCTCTTCCAATCTCTATTCATCTAAAGATGGCTTTCTGGGCAGTCTCAGGATTCTTCTTAGCACCCCTATATCCGACTCTAATCGCTTGGATAACTGCTTTAAACCCAAATGCTGGAGGAGCATATACGGGAATACTGTTTACTTTCGGAACCATAGGATCCTTCATCTCTACATGGTTAATCGGAGTTATCATAAAAACTTGGGGTGCAATTATTGCACAGTATTTCCTACCGCTAATAGGATTTATCATGATATTGAATATCTTAACGGCTAAGGTGAGAGTGAAGTAGTGGTAAACACTAAGCGTTATGTAAATTCTATTTTTAAGATCCTCCTACAAGGGTTAAGGTTGCTGGAGTGCTCAGCTTCTCTATTTTCACGTAATGAATATTGACAATATGCATTCAGAGAGTATCTTTATGGTTAAGCTTGGCCATATAATAGCGTAAACCTTAAAACTAAGGAAGTTAAATCCCTATTGAAGACTTGGAGATTATGAGTATTAGTATGTTGAAAAAAATGGTTATTTTGAAAGTTACTGGGGGGTTTACTGAATATGTCTAGGCAGATTGAATTAACGAGAGAAGATTTATGGGAAGTAATGAAGGCATTCATTGAAGAAGAAAGATTAGTAGAACACCACATGAATTCATACAACTACTTCGTAAGAGAAGGATTGAGAGAGCTAATTCAATCTCTTGGAGACCTTGAAGTTAAAACAAAATATGGCACCTTAATCCTTAAGTTGAGTAACCCTGAGGTTGGGGCTCCTAGACTAGTAGAGATGGATGGAACAGTAGTAGAAAATGTTAAGCCGATGGAGTGTAGGTTAAGAAACTTAACCTATGCTGCGCCCCTCTATGTTAGAGTAAGCCTATACCTAGATGGTAAACCTATCTCAAGTGAAAAGATAGAAGTAGGGATACTGCCTGTAATGTTAAAGTCAGATATATGCCCACTATCAAAGATGACTGATGAAGAATTGATAGAAATAGGCGAGGACATAAGAGACCCTGGAGGATACTTTATCATAAATGGTTCAGAGAGAGTAATAGTTGCTATAGAAGATCTCGCGCCTAACAGGATACTTGTAACAGAGAAAGAAGCAGAGGGTGGACAGCTTAGCGCTATAGTCTTATCGACGATACATGGTAGACAATCTAGGGTTGAAGTGACTTACAAGGCTGGTGGACCATTAAAAGTATTCTTCTCAAGAATCTACAAGGGTATACCTGCTATAATAATGCTTAGAGCTTTAGGAATGGTAAATGATAGAGATATAGTTAATATGGTTTCAAGTTTAAAAGAAGTACAAGAACTTCTAGCTCCGTCATTCCAGGAGGCTGAAGGAGTAGATAGTGAAGCAGAAGCATTAAGATATATTGGGAATAGGATAGCCTTTGGTTATGCCGAAGAATACCGTGTACAGAGAGCTGAACAATTAATAGATACTGTTTTCCTACCACATATCGGTACATCTAAAGCTGCTAGATACCAGAAAGCAATCTTCCTCTGTGAGATGATCGGCAGGCTATTAGAGACAAGTCTAAAGATTAGGAAGACAAGTGATAGAGACCATTACGCAAACAAGAGGATAAAGCTGGCTGGACCACTCCTAATGGAGCTTTATAGAATGGCTTTCATGAAGCTTCTAAGAGATATAAGATACCAGCTTGAGAGGATAACCTCATCTCGTTATCCCGTAAGTGTATCAACATTCGTTAGACCTGGGATAGTAACAGATTTCGTAAAGCATGCTTTTGCAACAGGTAACTGGCCTGGAGGGAGGGTAGGAGTAACACAGTTACTGAATAGAACAAACTATCTAGCTACTCTAAGCCATCTTAGAAGAGTTCAGTCTCCATTAAGTAGAAGCCAGCCTCACTTCGAAGCTAGAGACCTACATGGAACACACTTTGGAAGGATCTGCCCGGCGGAGACGCCTGAAGGATCAAACTGTGGATTGGTTAAGAACCTTGCATTAAGCGCTACTATAAGTCATCAAGCTAAGAAGAGAGAGCTCTTAGAGAAGCTCTACTCTTCAGGAGTGCTTCCATTCACTGAGATGTTATCTAGGAGGAGAGTTTATCCAACAAAAGTATTTGTTGATGGGCTACTAGTAGGTTTCCATATAAATGGGAAAGAACTTGTTAAGACTCTTAGAGAGCTTAGAAGAAGGAATGAGATAAGTAGTGAAGTCAGCTTTACACTCTATAGCTACGATCATGTACAAGAAGTCTGGATAAACACTGATGAAGGAAGAGTCATGAGACCATTAATAGTTGTAGAGAATGGTAAGCCGCTACTTACAAAGACTGATATAGAGGGATTAAAGAATAAAACTCTAAGATTTAGAGACTTAGTAATTCAGGGAAAAATAGAGTTAATAGATGCTGAAGAAGAAGAGAATTCATACGTAGCTTTATCACCTGAAGTACTCACTAGTGAGAATACACATCTAGAGATATGCTCATATGCTATGTTCGGAGTGGTTGCAGCAACTATACCCTACGCAGAACATAATCAATCTCCGAGGAACGTCTATCAAGGAGCTATGGGTAAGCAGGCTCTAGGAGTATTCGCTACGAACTATGAGCTTAGAGTAGATTCTAGAATGCACATCATGGTATATCCTCAGAAACCTCTCGTAACTACTAAAGCCATAGAACTACTAGGATTAAATGAGAGGCCGATCGGTCAGAACATGGTTGTATCGGTCTTGACTGGGCAGGGATACAACATGGAAGACGCAGTAGTATTAAACAAGTCATCTATTGAGAGAGGGCTAGGATTATCATTAAGCTATAGAACATACGAAATTGAGGCAAGAACCTATATTGGAGGGCAGAAAGATAGAATAGAGATACCTGATGCATCTGTCAGAGGATATAGGGGCGAGCAGGCTTACAGAGTCTTAGATGATGATGGATTAGCACACATAGAATCTGAGGTTACTGGAGGAACAGTAATAATAGGTATGAAGAGCCCACCAAGATTTATGGAAGAATACCAGAGAGCCCCTGCAAGAGAGATGGTTTGGCGTGATGCCTCGGAGACTGTTAGACCGTCGGAGGCTGGAGTAGTCGAAAACATATTTATAACAAGAACTGAGGAAGGTAATAAGCTTATTAAAGCTAAAGTTAGAACAGTCTGCTTTGCTGAGATAGGTGATAAATTCTCTTCGAGACATGGTCAGAAGGGGGTTGTAGGTATGGTCTTCCCACAAGAAGATATGCCTTACACTGAGAGCGGGATAGTCCCTGACTTGCTGATAAACCCACATGCTTTCCCAAGTAGAATGACGATTGGTCAACTTATAGAGAGTATAGCTGGAAAACTAGCAGCATTAAAGGGAGAATTCATCGATGGCACACCATTCATGGGTAAGCCTCTAGAAGAACTTAGGAGAGAGTTAGAAGCATTAGGTTTTAAGAATACTGGGAAGGAAGTAATGTATGATGGGATAACGGGTAAGAGATTTGAAGCCGAAGTCTTCATAGGAGTCGTATACTACCAGAGGCTTCACCACCTCGTTAGAGATAAGATACATGCAAGAGCACGTGGGCAAGTCCAGATACTTACAAGACAGCCTACAGAGGGTAGAAGTAGAGGCGGGGGGTTAAAGTTTGGAGAAATGGAGAGAGACTGCTTAATAGCTCATGGTGCAAGCTACCTCCTACTCGATAGACTCTTAGAGCAGAGTGATAAATATACGGCATACTTCTGCCGAGAATGCGGTCTTCCAGCATACTACGACTTGAAGCAGGAAAGATTCGTATGCCCCGTACATGGGAAAGA
>CAZKRR010000045.1:0-10853 GCA_964555135.1 uncultured Nitrososphaeria archaeon | reverse complement strand
TTGAAGGCTATTGTGATGAATGTGGAGAATGGTCTGATATGCTTCTCAATGTTGACGGAAGGTATCTCTGTGAGGAGTGTAGGCTTGAATTAAGTGGAAGAGGAATAAAAGAATGAGCGATAATAGAAAACAGAAATTCCTTATTGATGCAATGCTCGGTAATATTGTCTCATGGTTAAGGATACTAGGATATGACTCAGAATACTGGGACGGAGATGATGGAGAACTTATACAGAAAGCAATTAAAGAAGATAGAATAGTCTTAACCAAAGATAGAAATTTATATGTTTACGCAAAAAGATGTGGTGTAGAAGTCATCTTAATAGATGAGAACGGGACTGGCCACATTCTTGGAAAATTAAATCAAATACACAGTATATCTTTAGAATTTAACCCAGAACATACTAGATGCCCAATGTGTAATCATCTTCTTCATAGAGAGAAGAACAGTCTTAGAGAAGAATGGAGCTGTAAAAATTGTGGTAAACGATACTGGATGGGAAAACACTGGAGAAATATTACAAGAATACTAGAGGAGGCGAAGAATATGGCAGGTGAACTATCTAGATTTAGAGCGGGTAGAAGGCAAGGACATTCAGAGTAGTTAAGCATAAAGTTGGCATAACGGTCTAGAAGCCTCTTCTCAGAAGATTGAGTTGTGATTGATTAGTTAATAGGATTTCTTTTTAAACACATCTCTAAATATCTCTCTAATAACCTTTATAAGGTATATGAGAGATTGCAAGAATGGGATGGCAAATTTTAAACTCAGCTTAGAAGAAGGAAGATACCTTGTAAGACTTGCACGTCAAACAATATATAATTATTTGAAGGGGATTGAAGGTTCCCCTCCAACCCTGATCTCAGAGAAATTAAAACAAGAGAGAGGTGTCTTCGTTACACTGTATACGTATCCTATGAAGGATCTTAGAGGGTGCATAGGCTTCCCTCTGCCGACTATCCCATTATATGAGGCTACTATGGAGGCAGCTATAGCTTCAGCAATAAAAGATCCAAGATTTAGACCATTAAAACTCGATGAACTAAATGATGTAGTAATAGAAGTCAGTGTATTAACTCCTCCCGAAGAGATCGTATACAGAGATATAAGTGAACTATTAGATAAAATAGTTATTGGAAGAGATGGACTAATCATTAAATCAGGACCATACTCTGGTCTACTCCTACCCCAAGTTCCAGTAGAATATAACTGGACTGTTGAGGAATACTTAATGCATTTATGTTTAAAAGCTGGATTAGAATCTACACACTGGGTAAAAGGTAGAGCAAAGATATACAGATTCACAGCTCAAATCTTCTCAGAACTAGAACCTAATGGAGAAATAATTGAAGAAGAATTATCTCTTAGAAAATAATAAGACTATCTCTTCGGTTCAGGTTAACCAGACATGACGAGGATCCATATAGGAGCATGCGGAATAGGATTTGGGCATGCTGCTAGAGCCGTTCAAATAGCTAAAGCATTAAAGAAGAAGGGATGGAGCTTAACTATCTCGTCATATGGTGAAGGTTTAGAATACTTGAGGAGGAGTGGTCTGGATGCGTATAGGGTACCTGGGATATCTTATGGTGTACTCCACGAAGGAAAAGTAAGTATAAAGATGACTATCTTCAGAAACATCCTCTTACCAATAAGAATATTAGAGCAAGCTTCGTATGAGTTCTCCCTAATAGACAGGAATGTTGATGTAGTCATCTCAGATACTAGAGCGTCGACAGTAATCGCAGCTAAGATGCTTGGTAAACCGGTTTTAACTATTCTAAATCAATTTAACATAAGAGTACTCTACCCGAAGTATAGATGGATGATCGAAAGCCTTGAAGCAGCTTCATACCTCGTTGGATGGATATGGCTTAGAAGTGATAGAATACTAGTAGCAGATTATCCTCCACCTTTAACAATATCAAAAAGAAACCTTGTTTTCCCAGAAGATACGGAAGTAAAAGAGAAAGTTAAATATATTGGACCTATTATAGAGGATTCCATTAGAGAGCTCCCTGAAAAAGAATATCTAAGAGATAAGTATGGAATAGGTCTGCAGGGAAAACCAGTAATCTTATTCAAGGCAACTGGTCCTACATATGAAAGGAAGGTATTAGTTGATAAGATGATACCTATTCTAAGGAAGCTTAACCGAGAATTCGAGATTATTGTTACACTAGGGGGGTCATGCTTAGACCTCCAGAACAAACATGGTGATTTGAAGATTTATGAATGGGTTGATGAACCACTAGAGCTCGTAAAGATTGCTGATCTAGTTATAACGAGAGCTGGACAGACAACCCTTGCAAAAATCCTAGCATTCGGTAAGCCTGTAATCATGATACCTATACCTGGACACGCAGAACAGAATTGGAATGCTATATCTGTAGAAGAAAATAATGCTGGAGTAAAACTCGATGAAGAGAATATAAGTGAAGAAACTTTAAGAAAAACAATTAACTATGTTTTAGATTCCAACTATTATAAGATGGCATCACACTACTCAGTAGTCTTTAGATCGTTAAACCCAATAAATTTAATTCTCGACCAGATTCAACTCTTTCTAAAAAGAGAATAGTAAATAAACTTCATGAGAAAAGTTTATCTGTTAAGCTTTCTCAGTTAAGTATGGCAAATAAATGAGTAATAGTCTCAAGATTGACTCCTCAGTTACACCTAGTAGATTGATTGGTTTGCTTGACTTAGTAAATAGCTTGGGTGGAAAAGTAGATCTAGCTAGAATATCCATTATGTTGCAGACAGACGTAGACGACCTACTACCAGTAGTTGATGTAAGTGAAGCCATGGGGTTCATAAGAGTTGTGGACGGTGATGCTGAGTTAACAGAAGCAGGGAAGAAGTTCGTTCAAGCATCTCCTTCAAAGAAGAAGTTGATGCTTAGAGAGGCAATAAAGAATATTGAGCCTTTTGCCACAGCACTAAGACTAGCTCAGAAGAGTGGAGAATTCACAAAAGAAGAATTGATAAATGAACTCAATAATAAGAAATTCTTTGAAGAAGAACATCCAGATATTGACAAGTTTTACTCATTCATCCTTGAATGGCTGCTATATACAGAAGCTATCCATTATGAAGGTGAACAGAAGAAATTCTACAAGAAGAAACGCTAACTTAACAATGTATAGATCCTATCCACATACTCGTAAAATTCTTGGCTCCTCCTTGATCTAGGCCTCTTCAAGTCTATCTTGACTATTCCTGCAATTCTCGATGGTCTAGCCGTTAATACTATGACTTTATCACATATTTCAACGAGTTCTTCTATGTCATGGCTTACTAATACTATTGAAGATATTGGTAGAATCTGATTTAGCCACAGGCTCTCCAGCTCTCTTCTAAGGGTTATAGCTGTTAACTGATCTAGGTTACTGAAGGGTTCATCCATTAATAACAAGTCTGGATGGGATACTAGAGCTCTAGCTATCGCCACCCTCTGCTTCATCCCTCCACTAAGCTCTGCGGGATAAGCATTCTCAAACCCTATCAAGCCCATCATATCCAAGAATGTTCTAGCTCTCTCTTCCTTCTCTTTATCTGTTAATTCTTTTTCATTGATAAGCCCAAGTATAACGTTCTTGATGACAGTATACCATGGAAGAAGGGTTGGATTCTGGAAGACCATAGAGATCCTCGGATCAGGACTATGTAGTGGTTTACTCCTAAAATATACTTCTCCTAAATCGGGTTTTAGTAATCCAGCCATAATCCTGAGTAGCGTACTCTTACCACAACCGCTTGGTCCAGCTATACCTACGAATTCAGCAAACATTATGCTTAGAGATAGGTTATCAAATATTAGGAGTTTATCTCCTTTCCTCATCTTATAGCTGAAGGATATATTCCTTAAGGTTAGCAGTGTTTCATCGGTTTTTTCTAACGTCATGTTTTCTAGACGATTCTTCATATGGCTATCTCATATATTCTTCTGCAAGAAGCAAGTAAAGAGAACTAATAATAACAAGTAAAAATGGAGGAGTGGGCTGGCCGATGAACTATAGTAGCCTTAGAGCCAGTGGGCTTCTCCATAGTACCACATGAAGCGGAAAGAATATATTACCCTGCCGGCTTTACGGCTTATACCGTTCATCAACCAGTAGGATTAATTATTTCATCAATATTTATTCTCATCCAAGCTTTCCTTAGAGTTTTTAATGTCATCAACTCTAATTTGTATAACGCTTTTTTCCTCGGTAGTTGTTTGACAATTTTAACAACCTCTTCTGGAATATTTGCGTGTCTCTTCTTAACATTTGCATAGAGATTTATTGCAAACCTTGCAATATGACCTCTGAGTTTATGATTATATGCAGAATACATGTTGAGAAACTATAGTAGAAGTTTTGAAACGTTAAATAACTCTGTGAATTTATTACTAGTAAGTGATCTTTCGTATAGTTATCTCGTACAGTTTTCTCCATATAAGTCTGTTAAGAATCACTATGAATAACGCCATCCATATTGTTGTTGCTATGAGTAGTTCAATGTCTCCTAGCGTGGTAGCTATACTCATCATTTTACCAATCCCGGGGTTTTCAACCTCCCATAAAATATGGTCTAGAGACGTTCTCTCAGCTATTACTAGGGTGTTCCATCCACCTCCAATCGTGACGATGCATCCTGTAATCATGGATGGCGTCATTCTGGGTAGATATAGATACCATAGTTTCTTTAAGCCAGATATTCGGAGAAGCTTGAATAATTCTTCCTCCTCCCTAGGTATTACTGATAACGCTCCTCTTAGAGAGAATAGCATGTACCACATAGTTCCAAGTAATACTATTATGAGTGCCCCGAATTCTTTCATTAACCCTGATTTTATAGTGAAATCCATTATGAAAGGTATCAGGAGGGTTGCAGGGAATGATGCTATTGCTTGAAAGATTGGAAGCAATATCTTTTCTAGAGTCTTCTTCTCATAAAGGATTATAGAGATTGGTATAGTCCACCCTAAGGTTATT
Organism: uncultured Nitrososphaeria archaeon; assembly: GCA_964555135.1. Classification (GTDB taxonomy): domain Archaea; phylum Thermoproteota; class Nitrososphaeria_A; order Caldarchaeales; family Wolframiiraptoraceae; genus Geocrenenecus. The sequence continues at coordinate 5,870 of CAZKRR010000045.1, read as the reverse complement.
AATGTAGCTATGAAAACTCTACTGAGAGAGTATCCCAACATTGTTAGAGGCTCAACTATTCCTAGTCTTGAGAATCCATTAAAGACTATTTGTGAAAAATTAATCAAGTCCTTAATGCTTATTATGCTTGCTAGGATGGCTACAATTGTGAAAGCCGTCAAAACTTCAATTATTCTTCTATGCTTCATTATTAAATTGGTAAGGCTATGTAGTTCTGCTCTAAGCCTCCAGCTCTCAGAGAACTTGGGTTTATAGGCTATTATCTTAATCGGTAGAGTGAGTGGTTTAACAAGTTTTTCAAACCATGCATGGGGGATCTCTGTAGCATATGTTTCAAATCTGTACTTCACACTAATCCTAATCATCGGGATAAATACTAGTAGATTCATTAATACTACGGAGAGTAGAACGAAACACAAGGCGACTAAGGACTCTAAGACCATTCCGGAAGCCATAAACTCAGCTGTTAGAGAACCTACACCAAACAATCTATACTCTGCTTCACCTATAGTTATAATCTCACATGCAACCAAGAAGTATAATCCATTCGCCCATGAAGAAGGTAGATTCGCAGCAATCTTAGGGAAAGAAGCAGGAATATATAGATGTCTAATCTTGCTGAATATATTTAACCTGAGAAAATTAGCTACTTCCAATGTTTCAGTAGGGATTACTTTAACAGCTTCGTAGACTCCGAATGAGATATTCCATACTTGGCTAGTAAATATTAAGAATATAGCGGCCATCTCAGAACCTATCGTGGGGTGTAGAGTTATGAAAGCGTAAAGAGCGATAGGGAAGAAGCCGAGTACAGGTATCGATTGAAGAATATCTAGGATTGGTATAATGATTTTTTCAAGAGTTTTACTTACTGCTGCTGTAATGCCTATAACGATAGAGAATAAGATAGATATAACTAAGGCTGCTAGCATTCTTAGCCATGAATACCCTGTTGCTGATAATGTCATGATTATTATTGCTGGATCCAATTAATGTCGCCCTATCCTAGTATCATGTCCATCCATCTTCTTGAAAAATGTTCTCAGGTTTAGCCAGCTTCTCTTAACATTGAGTAGACGCAGTATTCTGGAAATCTCTTCAAATATGTTTTCTCGGGCTCAACTAGATCTAGATCTTTAACGATTCTCTTGGCTTCACCGATATTCTTTGCAATCTCTTCTACTAAGAACTTCTTCCAATCTATCCTCGGAGCAAGCAAGCTTCTTAGAGGCAGAGATGTCTTAAGCTTAACGGCTAGCATAATCTGTCTGATTTTTTCCTCAAATCTATTATAAAATACAATGTGGGACCGAATCGAAAATCTCCCCTTAATGATGTCAACGTAATCGTCTGCTAACTGGTATGCAATACCAACTTTCTCCCCATACATCTTAGCTTGCTTAATTAACTCGGGTGATGCGCCTGCTATTAATGCGCCACATTCTGCTGCAGCCTCAAACAACGAAGCTGTTTTTTCTTTAATGATCCTTAAATAGAGTGCTTTACCTGGTAGTTCTCGATGCATTAACTCTTTTAGAACACCATTAGAAGCTCTATCCCATGCTTCTAAGAATATTTTAGCAATCTCTAATCCTTCACTTAATGCGAACTGGAAAGCTAGATTTATCAATCTATGTCCCTCTATTAATGCTCTACCGATGCCGATTTGCCTCCATAATGTTGGTTTACCTCTCCTCTCAAAATCTACATCTATTATGTCATCATGAGTTAAACTAGCATTATGTGCTAACTCTAGTGCAGATGCTACGTCTAAAGCTTTCTCAAAATCTTTGCCGTTAAATGCTTTGAAAACAAGTAGTAAGAGAAGGGGTCTAAGCCTCTTTCCCCCTAAGATAATGTTGTCTGCTATACCTGAATCTAAATTACTTTTCACTTTCTTGTACATATGTAGATTGAAGTCTCTTCTAAGCTTCCCAAGGTATTCTTCAAGCTCTTCTAAGCCTTCAAAGACCAATCTCTATTCTATTAGATGGGGCGGATCCTATGTAAAAAATATTTCTAAATATTTGGTAGATTCTTTCTTATCCTTTCTTCTATAACTTTCTTTGGGTATGCGCCTACTATGACATCTACTGGTCTTCCATTCTTAAATATAATCATCGTAGGAATACTCTCTATTCCATATCGGGAGGCAGTAATGGGGTTCTCATCAACGTTTACTTTCAAGAATACTATTCTCCCAGCATATTGTTCAGCTAACTCTTCTATCACTGGAGAAATCACTCTACATGGTAGACACCATTCAGCCCAGAAATCTACAAAGACTAAAGGATAACGTTTTATAAGCTCTTCAAAATTATGGTCTGTGGCTGTTATAGGTCTAGATATGATGTTCTGGGGTTGCCTACTCCTAACTACTTCTTTCAAGAGCTCCCGCATTTTCTTCTCCTTAATCTTCTCTAGTTCTACGTCTTCTTCATCAACCATTTTGCTACACCACTATAAAGAACGCCATCTAATAGATATTCCCATAATACTTTTCTTTGAATGTTCACAACATTACAGTAGTGTATTCTTTTCTAGGTATCGTACAGATGAATACTGCTTCTTCGTCACTATTATTCTCATAATAGTGAACTGTATTTGGAGGGATAAGTAGAGCATCACCTGGTTTAACTTCATGAATCTCCTGCCCTATCCTCACCGAGTATCTCCCCTTTAAGACATATTGTACATGCTCTATCTCTGGATGTAGATGAGCTGGGATCTTACCACCTGGTTTAATTGAGATCTTTCTAAGTTCAATGTTCAACGCTCCATCAAATCTAGTTATTAGAGGCTGGATGAATGCCTGCTCAGCATCCTCTATCGGTATAGGCTTAATACTTTCCTCATTTTTAACGGCCATACTCTCTCTGAATTGGATATTCTAGAAAATAAACCTTAGTATTACTAGAACACCTACTTTTTTATTACCCTTAAAATAACTAGAAGCCATGGCCACAACATCCATACAAACAAGACAAGACACCTGGCCTTTAAACATAACCCCTTATCGGACACTACCACTAGAACATATAAGCAAGTATAAAAGTACAAGTAAAAATATAGAGAGCTTAGGAGTTGAAGTAGAGTGCCTCTACTTACTATTAGGAAAGAAAGATTTTGGGAGCTTATAGGCAGAAGCCTACCGGATTCTGAACTATCTAATCTCCTCCATAATCTTGGAATGGATGTTGAAGAAATATCTCTAGATTCTTTCCGGGTTGAGTATAATCCTAATAGACCAGATTACTCTAGCCCGACAGGCATAGCTAGAGCCGCTCAAGGACTTCTAGGAGTTAAGTTAGGTCCACCAAGATATAGTTTATCTCCAGCTAAGACGTATATTAAAGTTGATCCAAATGTTAGAGATGTTAGACCATATATTGTTGGAGCTATTGTTAGAAGGTTGAAGCTTGATTCTCAAAAGATTGATGAATTAATAACTATGCAGGAAGACCTTCACTGGATACTCGGTAGAGATAGAAAGAAAGTAGCTATAGGATTACATGACCTAGATGCCTTAAAGCCCCCATTCAGATATATCGCAGCCAAGGGAGATGAATATGCCTTTATACCTCTTGGAAGTTGGAGGAAAATGACTCTGAATGAGATACTTACGAAGCATGAGAAAGCATTAAAATATGGACATCTAGTAAAAGATAAACCTAGATATCCTCTAATTTTAGATTCAAGAGGAGAAGTACTCTCCTTCCCACCTATAATAAATTCTGTCTTAACTGAATTAAGCCCTAAAACAAAGAATATCTTCATTGATATTACTGGATTAGACTTGGACGCTTTACATAAAACACTCAATATTATTACGACAACACTACATGATATGGGTGGGAGAATAGAGCAAGTCAAGGTAATATATCCAGATAGAGTTTTAGTCACCCCAAACTATAAGACGATGAGATGGAAGATTAAGATAGAGTATGTAAACTCTCTACTAGGGTTAAATCTCTCTAGTCTAGAGGTCTCTAAAGCTTTGAAGAAGATGAGGCACGGAGTAAAAATCGATAGGAAAACAGTTATAGTTACTCCTCCACCATACCGTGTAGACATTATGCATCCAGTCGATTTTATAGAAGATGTAGCTATTGGGATAGGATACGAGCTTTTGGCGCCTAAGCAGCCTCAAGTATTAAAGTATGGTAAATATCATCTAGTAACGAAGATTGAAGAAATAGTTAGAGAGATAATGCTAGGGCTCGGATACATTGAAGTCATGAATTTTACCTTAACAAATATAGTAGATGAATTCGAGAAGATGATGGTTGAGCAGACCCCGCATGTAAAACTTCTAAACCCTGTCTCCAGTGACTACACCATACTGAGAACATGGATTCTACCAAGCTTAATGAAGACTCTATCCCTTAATAAGGGCTCAACATATCCACAGAAGATATTTGAGGTAGGAGATGTAATCGAGCCAGACCCGACTCTCCCTGAGAAAGCAGTAAGAAAGATGAGGCTAGGATGTATCTCATGTCATGCAGATGCATCATATTCAGAGATTAAATCTATCTGTGAAGAAATACTAAAGAACTTGTCTATCCATGAATGGAGATTTGAACCATATAATAACCCACCATTCCTTGAAGGTAGAGCAGCTAAGACAATTGTAGATTCTAAAGAAGTAGGAATCATAGGGGAAATACATCCACAAGTTTTAGAAAACTGGGAGATAACACTTCCAGCAGCTGCACTTGAATTATACCTCCACGAGATCATACCTATAATTCAAGAATTGGAAGAAAATGATAAAACCTCTAAAAAAAGTTATTAATAGTTCATTTAATCTTATTTGTGGCCCCACCGCTTCCTTAAGCCTCTTGGAGAGAGGCGTAATGCCTCCCAATGATGAGAGGTTGTCGGCGGTGGGGTACACTTGGGCTCCAGCTCTAGTTTACGCTTGAGATAATTCTGGCGATACTATCTAGTGATTTCTTGAGATTTTACAAATTCGTATAGCCTCTTAGCATTTGGGTTCTTCTCAAAGTATTCTCTTATCGGTCTTATTATTTCATCTATCGCTCTTGCTACAGCATTTTTTAAATCTGCAGGGTGTAGCTTACCTGTCACGTAGTCTCTCTCTAATTCTTCATAACTCCAATATTCTATATCTCCTCCATATCTTGAAGGTCTCTCAATGTAGAGAGACTTCATCTTCCTAAAGACTATGTATTTTGCATATTCTAGGATTGGGTTTCCCCATACGGCTCTTGGAGGACAGTATGCATTATTAATCTTGGTTTTAATAGTCTCAAAATCATCATGTACGAATATACTTGTTTCTGGAATACTCTTGCTCATCTTAGAAGCTATTTCCATATCCATCTCAGCATCTTCCTCGTATCCTCCCGCTTCGATAGGACCTTGAAGCCCCATAAGCATGTGGTGGTGAACGGCTACAGGTTTCTTGACACCGATCTTTGATGCAAGCTCTCTAGCCAATATGTTTGCACGTCTCTGGTCTAAGCCTAGCTGACATATATCGACACCCATATAGTATATGTCTGATACTTGCATCGCTGGATATATTATCTGTGCGGCTTCCTGCATCTCTCCCTCCCTCCTGCCCATGATAGGTAGAGCTCTTAAAGCCCGCTTCAAGGTGATATTCTTAGCAACAAGAATAACGTATCTCCAATAATCTCTGCTATTTACTAAGTCATTAGCCCAAACAATCTCAACCTTAGATAGATCTACCCCCGCGGCTCTCCAAATCTCTATAAAGTATTCTCCAACCTTTCTTATCTTCTCTAAGTCTCCACCCATCTTATTATTTATCATTGCATGCCAATCTGCTAAGAGAAGCTTGAATCTGCACCCAGCCTCAAGCATATCTTGAAGCTTTA
>CAZKRR010000044.1:0-10963 GCA_964555135.1 uncultured Nitrososphaeria archaeon | reverse complement strand
CTGCTCAAGCAAGATTAAAAGAACTAGCCGTAAAAATAACAGTATAAGACTCGGATACCTTCACAGCCAACCTACATCTCCTTAAAACAACCTCCGATACTCATATATGGAAATCTTATAATGTAAAATGGATTTAAAGAATACTTAGAGAATAGTGAGAAACACTGAATTTTTAAGTCAACATACTGTTAAAGATTTTTAAGCTGTAATAGCTGTTCAGCAGGCGGAAGTTGCAGAGAGTTAACTAGCATGTTTATGGTTTTCCTGTAGTTTTTAGATTCTCGTCAATATCTATAGTTAAATCTTCCTGATGGGGATTGTTTTTCTAAGATATTTAAAAGGATTGTCTGCTCAGCTACACTATCATTAAATCCAAATAGACTGCAAGCCTAACCATAAACATACGCCACCTAGTCATTCTCCGAGGAAGGATAAGTAGAAGAATCTGATAAGCCTACAGCATAATAAAATACATAAACCATATAAATAATGTAAAGTATGCACATCATGTAGATTATTATATATTTTCAATTTTTGGATATAGGGATAGGCGAGCTTCCTAGCTTGAGCTACAAGCTCACCAGCAGACATGCCTTCCAGCTCCCTAATGTATAGCTTAAGTTTATTAAATAACCTCTCAACTCACCATTTGAAGAAAATCCACCAACACCCCCGTAACCCTATACACGCTGTCAATGTAATCTCATCTAGAGGAGATTATTCGATAATCTAGGAGGCCCAAGGCTACCATACTTTGGATATTCAAAATTAAAAGTAGGGATGGTAGGAGAAGTAAAAAGTGTAATCGTAGAGTTCAGAGGTATCTAATAATGATTATGGATACAATTCTATGGAAAAATTGTGACTATCGCCCGCCAGGATATAAGGATTTAAGGGAAATGCTAAAGAAGACTGTAGAGCTAAGGAAGTCGATGTGGCTCGCTGAGGATGGGCCGGATGTAAGCCCTGGCAAGACCGCGCTAATAGTTACATCATCCTCAGTGGGTTAAATGGCTCGAAGCGAGAGTCGAGAAATCTTATCTGTGGGCGGCTAGGGCTTCCAAACCAGCTCCTCCTAAATTTTTGTGACTAGTCTAGTATCAATATTTAACTAATTAAAGTATTAATACTCAAACTAGAATATCAATGCTTAACCAGCATAGCTTTATAACTATTTTTAGGTATATTCTCAACATAGAATATGTCTCGGATAACAGGTGGAGAAGTCTTAAAACGATGCTTAACACGAGAAAACGTAAAATACGTATTCGGAGTGCCGGGAGACCAACTATACCCATTCCTAGATGCGATATACAAAGATGAGAGAATAGAGTTTATTACGATGCGTCATGAAGCGGCTGCAGCTCATGCAGCAGATGCATGGGCACGGCTTACAGGTAAGCCTGGAGTCTGTATTGGTACAGTAGGCCCAGGAGCTGTAAACCTAGTATCTGGAGTTTACCCAGCTTATGCAGATAGTATACCACTCATAGTTATTACTGCTCAGAACCAGACTTGGCAATCATACCCTGATCGTGGTTCTCAGCAAGCCTTAGATCAGCTTACACTCTTCAAACCAGTTACTAAATGGAATGCTGTCATAAACCATTGGAAACGAATCCCAGAGCTAGTGTATTGGGCTTTTAGAGTAGCTTTAACAGGTAGACCTGGCCCAGTCCATCTAGATATTCCATCAGATATACTTTATCAGACTGGGAGAGAAGATGAGGTTGAGTTTACCCCTCCGCCTAGTTATAGACCTTTAACCCACCCACTAGGTGATACAACATTAATAGAGCATGCTGCAAGAATGTTAGCTGAAGCTGAGAGACCATTAATACATGTTGGTGGAGGAGTACTTCGTTCAGGAGCTACCCAAGAGGTTATCCAGCTTGCAGAGTATCTCCAAGCACCTATAACCACTTCAGTGAGTAGTAGAGGAGCCGCCCCAGAAGATCATCCACTATGTCTCATATCTGCATGTCCAGGTAATGGAGGTATGGTTGCACAGATAGAAGCAGATGTAGTCCTAGTAGTTGGATGTAGGCTTGGAGCACTGGATATGTGGGGTAGACCGCCAGGATGGGGTGAGCTGAATAAGCAGAAGATTATCCAGATAGATATCTCTGGGGAAGTTATTGGTCTTAACCGTCCAGTCGATATTGGAATAGTTGGAGATGCTAAATCTACTCTTAGAAGTATTCTTGAAGCATTAAAGAAATATACTCCTCCTAGAAGAGAGAACAAGTATCTCCAAGACTACAAGAATATTGAGAAAGCTTGGTTGGGGGAATTCGAAGAATTATCCAGACTTGATACCGTGCCAATACATCCACTTAGAGTAGTAAGAGAAGTTAGAGAATTCTTTCCACGGGACGCTATCGCAATAATAGATGGAGGAAATACATCACTCTGGTGCTTCTACCTACATAGAGTCTATGAACCGGGTACCTATCTAAACTGTGCAGGTGGAGACTCGGGACATCTAGGCACAGGAATACCTTATTCAATAGCTGCTAAACTTGTATATCCAGACCGACAAGTTTACTGTATAACAGGTGATGGAGCATTCGGCTTCAATATCCAAGAACTTGAAACAATTAGTAGATTAAAGTTGCAGGTAATTTTTATCGTGATGAATGACCGTGCATGGGGGATGATTAGATCAGGACAAACATTATTCTACTCTGGGAGGCACATAGGCGTAGACTTCACAGACATTAGATACGATAAGATAGCTCAAGCAATGAATTGTTATGGTGAGAGAGTGATAGAGCCTAGGGAGATTAAGCCTGCATTAAAGAGAGCTGTGGAATCAGGACTACCAGCAGTCATAGATGTAGTAGTCGATAGAGAATCTATACCTCCAGATTTTAAGACGTTAGCTGCTATATGGCTGGAAGGATGCGAAATACCTGAGGAAATCAAAGTAGAAGAAGTAGAAGTATAGAATATCAATGGATAAACAATACGTCTACCTTAATAACCTCATTATTTTTTACGTGTAGTATTGTGTAGCTAGAAGTCTACTTCTCTACCTTCATAAGCATAGATGAAGAGTTTCATGTAATCTTCTCTAGTTGGTACTCTAGGGTTAGCTATAGTTCCCGTAGACATCATGGCTTTATCAACGAGCTCATCTAGCTTCTCATCTAACTCTTCTCTCCTTATTCCAAGTTCTCTTATCGTTAAGGGTTCACCTACTTCTTTTAGAAGATCTCTTATCTTCTGAATGAATTTTCTAACTATCTCCTCTCTACTCTCTTCTTTTATGCCGATTGCTTGGGCTAGCTCGATATACCTATCCTCAGACTCTTTGAGGTTATACTCTATTGACGTTATTAAGACGGGTGAGACAGATCTACCATGAGGTATCTTAAACATAGCTCCAATTGCATGGCCCATTGCATGAGCTATGCCTATCTGGGAATTGCTGAAAGCAGCTCCAGCAAGCATTGCTGCATAATGCATCTTTTCTCTAGCTTCTCTATCTCTAGAGTCTTTGAATGATCTTGGAAGATAGTTGAAGATTATCTTTACTGCTGCGACTGCTAATACATCTGATATATCATTTCTCCAACGTGAGACATATCCTTCGATCGCGTTAGCTAATGCATCTACTCCCGTATCTGCAACTAATCTTGGAGGCATAGAGAGTGTGAGCTCTGGGTCGAGTATAACTATGTCTGAGACTACTTCTCTGGAGGCTAGCTCCATCTTCCTCTTCTCCCTAGTATCTGTAATTACGATAGCCCATGTAGCTTCAGAGCCTGACCCACTAGTAGTTGGGATAGCTATCATCTTGGCTTTATTCCTTAAGCCTAACTTTGTTAATGGATTTATCTCGTCTATCCTTACGTCTGGTCGTTCATACAGGACCCAGACAGCTTTTGCAGTATCAATAGAGCTTCCACCTCCTAGAGCTATTATCCAATCTGGTTGATGCTCTCTTACAGCTTCAAGACATTTATAAACGCTCTCAGTAGATGGTTCAGCCTCTACCTCGTTAAAGACCTTTACATCTAGTCCAGCTTCTCTAAGATTTTTCTCAACTCTGTCTACGAAGTTTAAGCTCTCTATTACTCTATCAGTAACTATCAGTGCTCTCCTACCTTCTATCATCTTTAAGTATTCTAATGCTTCTTCACCAATAATTATTGTTCTGGGCAGAGTTATCTCCCACATGCTTCCCCAACGTATACATCACTGGGATCTACTTCTATGATATGAATTCTGTAGGGATCCTGGAAGCTGTCTTAACGAGTTCTGATGCTGCTTTAGTATATCTTAGAACTTTACCCATATCTCCTTCAAGCTTAAACTTACGCATCATTATTGCATGAATAGGGTCAAGCTGACCCATAATGAGCTTCTTCCAATTAGAGTATGGCCCCTCAAATATGAAGGCTGTCTTCTTAGCCTCCCTACTTGGAAGCATGTATGCATCCCTACATTTACCATGCCACAAATCTACGTAGAAGACTATTTCTCTCTCTATCCCCTCACCTGGAGATATAATGAATAAGAAGTCACCCTCCCAATCTCTAGCAGCTTCTTCGTAGACTTTATTTTTATTCAATTCTTCCTTGTATGCTTTAATCCACTCTTCACTAGGAAACTTATACTTCTCCAATCTAGACCACGATAATGATGCTTCCTTAAACTATATATTAACTTTTTTAGTATTTATTACTAGCTGAGTGGAGCTCTAAGTATAATGCTTGACATATACTCAGAGTTCAGGTGAAATACTTATTCTTCTGTTGATCTGCTTCCAAGTCTTTCTTCATCCTAAAGTATTCTTCTCTAGTAATCTCTCCTCTAGCATATCTCTCCCTCAATATCTCTAGAGACTTATCAATCTCTTAGACTTTAGTAGATTTTTTCTCAGATAATCTTTTTACTAGAGAGTATACTCCGAAGATCGCTGCTATGAGAGCTGTTAATGTTAAGATTAAGTAGACCAGCGGGATAAGCCATCCAATATTCTATGTAGGCATCGCCATACTAATCATCCCACGCCAGGCTACCCACATAAAGAATGGAATAACAATTATGAGAGTTACAGCAGTTACTAGGATCCAAACCGAATCTTCAGAATCGCTCAACGGCAACACATACAACAATACTATAAACAACACTATTTCAATGCTTCCATCAACCTGAAGCCAAGTATAGGCAATAAGCTTGGACTCTCATTTCCACACTTTAATAGAATAGATAAAGGTTTATGAAAAACTGTTTGCTAAGAATTCCTTGGAATGGGTAACGGTGAGCATGCAGCCAGGAGACTAAGGAAGAATAGGAAGAAGTTTAGATGGGGTCAGAGAGAATACCGGGTAAGAATGCTCCAACTAAAGAGGAAAGTAGATCCTCTTGAAGGAGCACCAATGGCAAGAGGAATAGTTATCCAGAAGGTAGGCATAGAATCTAGACAGCCTAACTCAGCTGTAAGAAAAGCCGTAAGAGTACAACTCATAAAAAATGGTAAAGTAGTCACAGCATTCTGCCCGGGAGATGGAGCATTAAACGTAATAGATGAACATGACGAGGTTCTTGTATGTGGTATTGGTGGAACTCTTGGTAGGAGTATGGGTGACTTACCTGGTGTTCGGTATAAGGTTGAGCTTGTAAACGGTGTTCCTCTAAAGCTTTTAATTCTCGGTAAGGTTAAGAAGCCTAGAAGGTAATTTCAAGAAGGGTTAACTAAAATAAGAATTGGAAGGAGCTAGTTTTTCTTCCCATGCTAATACTGGCTTTGCCTGTTAATATGCGAGTGGTTGAGAACGTTTAACCCATTCTACCACTCTCTTTCTATCGTATTTACATAGTCTAAGCTATTCTATCACATTTCGTAGATCTAAATCCATCTAGATACTTATAAACAAGCTGGAATAATACATCTCTAGAAAAAGATGGGTTTAGAGATTAGGAAAGAAGTATTGAAGCTCCTCAAGGAAGATGAAGAATTCAGGTATACTGTAGCTGGATTAATAGGGATGGAAGATCTTAGGAGGGGGCAGGAAGAATTAAAGATTGCAGTAGCGAAGCTTGAAGGAGCAGTGGCAGAACTTCAAGAAGCTGTAGCAAGACTCCAAGAAGCCGTAGCAAGGCTTCAAGAAGCTGTAGCTGAGCTAGCTAGAGAGCAGAGGCGTATGTCTAGGGTTCTCAGATATTTAACTAGATATGTGGAGGAAGTTAGCATAACTCTTGAAGAAGAAGGTTTATCTATTATTGAGAGGAGGCTAAGGCAGAGAGGTATAGTAGTAAAGCTTAGAATGTTGGTGAAGCCATATATTGAAATGGACATCTATGGTAGTAATGGGTCTTTAACTATAGTGGGTGAGACGAAGACTAGGCTTGCTCCAAGGCATCTCAAGCTTCTTGAGAGAAAGATAGAGAAGATAGAGATGAATGAACCTGAGCTATTGAAGGGTATGGTTGTTAAGACGATCTATGCTATGTGGGTTCATCCTGAAGCTTATGAAGAATGTATAGCTAAAAGTATATGGTTGAATACACCTGATAGAGAACTCATAGTGTTAGAACAGATCCTCAGTAAATTATGAATCTACATAATGAGATGGAATATCAAAATATTAACCATATTTATACTGGTTTTCGAGAATAGTTTATGTAGACTATGGTACTTGTATCACCTAGCCTAGTTAAACAGAAGATAAAAGATTACCCAATACTTGAGAAGGCTTTCACACTATTAGAAGAAAGTGTAGAAGTTCAATCTTATCTAGTAATGGCTAATGTTACAGCTGTACAGAGGCTCATGTATAATGACCATGGCCCTGTACATTCAAGAATAGTCTCAGGGTCAGCGTTAGAGATTATAGATATACTATTAGAGAATGGATATGCATCTTCTATTGTTAGAGATAATGTTGGAGATGAAATTGATTCAAGGCTTGTAGCAATGATGGGTGCATACCTACATGATATTGGTAATGCTGTCCATAGAAGTCTACATCACATCACTGGTGTAGCTTTAGCATCCCGCTTCCTACCAAGATTGCTCAAGAAAGTCTACAGGGATGACGTAAAACCATATAAGTTGACTCCGGAGATACTTCACTGTATCTTAGCGCATGATGAGAGGGAGAGGGCTCTGAGCCTCGAGGCAGGAGTGTCGAAGATAGCGGATGGAACAGATATGGCTGGGGGGAGAGCTAGAATACCATACAAGCATGGTAAATCAGATATACATGCTCTCTCAGCGCTAGCTATAAAGAAGGTCGAGATAATTCGGAGTAATGATAAAGCTAGACCTGTAAAGATAGTCGTAGATATGGAGAATGAAGCTGGAATATTCCAGATAGAGCAGGTTCTAGGTTTAAAGATACAGACCTCGGGGATAGCGGAAGCAGTAGAGATAGAAGCATTGAAGAATGGAGCACACTTTAAGACCGTAACCTTCGGCTGAAGATTCTTCAAGATAAAGTACTAGAACTTAAGGGTTAAGAGGAAATGTTTTAACCACTAAAAAATAGAATGGGAGGAGAGGCTGGTGAACAATATAGGGAGATTCTAGAGAAGAGACTACTATAAGTAATGTAGAGGTCGAGGGCTGCGAATACTGTAGATTGGAGGATAGCGAGAAGTATGCTCTGCATCCAGCTCAATCAATTTATATGTTAAGGATGGTAGGTTGAAGGCTCTCCAAGATAATACTAAACTGATATATATGTCTAGAGAATATTTATCAGATATTCTAGGTCTGATTCAATATGATGTACCGTAGACTCATAGCTACACTCCTACTTGCGTTTGTTTCACGTGTTGTCATTTCACCTTTTTTCGGTCATCCTTGGGACATGTACATCTGGTTTAAGTCTGGAGAACTCGCTCTATCTAATATAAACATATATCTGCTGGAGAACCCTGTTGATTACCCCTGGGGTTTCTACGCTTATCCACCTACATGGTTATACTGGCTTGCAATCGTAGCGATGGTTGGAAGAGTAATCGAGAATCTACACTTTACCGTCTTCATGATAAAACTCCCAATAATCTTATCAGACATATTAGCAGGGTTTGTAATTTTTAGAATTGCTAAGAAGCTTGGATATGGTGAGAAGAAAGCATTTACTATTTCATGCATCTGGTTGTTTAATCCAATTACATTTTTTATTTCATCAATTTGGGGGATGTTTGATTCTCTAGCAGTACTCTTCATGGTTGCAGCTCTCTCATCAATACTAGGTGGAAGATATACCCGGGCAGGCGTTCTAACAGGTGTAGGCATCTCTGTAAAACTTTTACCCGCTCTACTCATCCCACCCTCAATAATCTACCTTATTAAATTTAAGCGAGAAGGAAAATGGAAAGTCTTGGCGAATCTCTTAATTATTCCATCAGTTACCTTCCTACTATTCTCTCTACCATTCTTAACCACCCCGATCCAGTACTTAACACATGTACTACAGCATGCAGAAAGTGTCGGAACATTTACCTACTGGACAGCTTTATCTGCAGTAATTAATACATCAATTTTCTGGTTTGTGCCTATATTAGTATACGGCATCGTTTTAGCTACATCTTTTAGAAGGCTTAAAAATGGACTGCATGAATATGTTAGGATCCTCGGAGCAACGGTCTTAACATTCATAGCTATGTCGCCTAAAGTCAATATACAGCATACATTAATATTCATCCCCCTAGTCTTATTGTATTACAGGCTCCTAGACCATAGAGACGTAATATACAGGTTTATGTATCTCATGGTAGCTGGAGTTATCTGGCTAGCTTCCTCTCTAACAATATTATCAAATTATAGCTTAGAGTATATTGGCAGGGTCTATACCCCGGACACATATGATTTCGGAGTAGGAGCTATAGCTCTTATTGTTAGCTCTGTATTGGGTGGAGTATTCATGGTTAGATTAATGCTTGAGATGCTGGGGCTAAGAGATATAGAATATAAACTCATTAATAAGAGATGGGGGGTAATAGGTATAATGATGTCGTTCTTACTCATGTTTTCAATAGCTGCAACCCCTTCTGGAGTATCTCTACCCGAAGCCGAGATTAGAATCGGTATCCCGGAAAGTGTTGATTCAGCTTTCACCCCTAGAAGCAGTATAAGCATCGACTCTTATCTTAAACACTACAATGTAAACTATGTTGTTTTAGCGTGGTCTCCAGACTTCGTAAACACTTATGAGAAGCTCAACTATAGTGAAGATATAACAGAATACGCTAGATTCCGAACAGGCTCAAACAAATGGACTATGGGTGACGTTATATGGCTAATCAATGAGCTTCATTCTAGGAGGGTGAAAGTACTACTAGGAGTCTATCTTAAAGTTGAAGAGATTAAACCCCACTATGGTTTACAAGGATACTCCGTAGAATGGGTTAAACGACATCTAGAAGTAATCAGTGAAGCAGACATCCTACTATTCAATAATACTATAAAGATCGATGACTCTAGCATCTATCCTTATTCAGGATATTTTGCTGAAAGAATTAAAAGAATAATTAAAGATATGGGATATGACGGCGTATACTTAATAGGTTGGAGTAATTGGAAGAAGGATACTCGAGGTTTATCTCACATCATTCCTCTTATTAATGAATTAAAGAAGAAAGGAGAAACAGTATTCATTGAAGGTCCAGAATCGACATACTGTATAGAAGAGACTATACATCTCCTAGAATTATCTGATTACGTTGTCTTAAAGACTGCTCCATGGGTATATACAATATACTATGCTAGAACTGATAATGTAACCTTGACAGATTATAAAAATTATATTAATGAGCTGCTCTCAAGACTGGATGAAGATAGCAAGAGGAGGGTCTTGTTCAGTTTATATCTATTCGATTTCGTAGATGGATGGACTACTCCCGCAACTCAACTCCATATAGAGGCTAGGGAATTTCATGATATAGGGTTAACAACAGGATATGCATTATATTACACGAGTAGATACGTCCCCTACAGAGTCTCAATTGAGCAGTAACTCACATAGAGTAATAGATCTAGAATATTATAGTAGGTTATTCCTCGGGAAGCCGTCTCCATACTGCTATCTGAGGGTAAAGTTTCCCATCTCTTGAGACTCTGGCGGAACCAAGATAGATCTTGTCTATCTTACCTACAATATATCGGCTGCCGGTATTGATGGATAGGGGGACAGGTGCTCCACGCATCCATTCTCTACATTCTTCTTCACTCAATTCTACTATATTCTTACTTATCTGATTGTTTAAAAGCTGGCTACCCTCGATAGATAAGAAGACTTCATTCTTATTCTTTCTATATTTTGCTACGTATAATCCAATCTGTAAGACTTTTCTAAGTTTTCTAGCAACTTCGATTGTTTCAGGATTTGCTGCTCTTACCTTGCCATCACCCCCCATTATTAAGATGAATTCTTCAAAGGCTTCCCTAACTCCATGCTGCTGATATAATAACTCCTGTAATAGTTTCCTCTCGGAATAGTTTAGAATCTTCATATCTCTAACCACTTTTCCTAATCTTTACTATGTAGAAGCCTTCTGCATTATTATGGTATGGGTATATCCTCAAACTCTTAGATAATTCATCATTCAGCTTCATATTATTCCACTCCGTTAATCCTTCTTCAAACCTTAACCCATTCAGCTTAACTTCTTCGATATACGCATCACTTCTAGACCTGAGTAAGTTGTGGACTACGAGCTCATTTTCTTCGACTGTTAATGTGCAGGTCGAGTACACTAGGGTTCCATCCAGCTTTAAACAATCAAATGCAGCTCTAAGAAGCTGGAATTGTAGTCTAGATAGCCTAATAACATTGTGAAGTGACCAGCTTCTCACTACACTCCAATCTTTACTCACGATCCCTAAAGAGCTACAAGGTGCATCTACGAGGACTCTATCAAAGAATTCGCCAACTATTTTTGGAAAGACTCTCCCATCTAATGTAGTTACTACGACATTGTATACTCCAAGTCTCTGAAGGTT
>CAZKRR010000043.1:0-11293 GCA_964555135.1 uncultured Nitrososphaeria archaeon | reverse complement strand
TCTGCTAAGAGAAGCTTGAATCTGCACCCAGCCTCAAGCATATCTTGAAGCTTTATTGCTCTAAGTACCCCGAATGGTAAGTGAGCTAAACCGCTGGGCTCAAACCCATCGTAAGCAACTGGGTGAGCCTCAGTTTCAAGTAGAATCTTCAGTTCATCTAGTGTTATAACTTCTTCAGTGGGTGGTCTAGTTATCAGCTCAAGCCTTTTCTCTAAATCCATCGTTCACCATTGAAATCGGATAGAATGCATGAATTAAATCTAACGGTCTGCATGGCCATGCTAGAAAAATCGAGTAATCCCTATGGAAAGGGCGTTCGCAGTACTGATTTCATGTTTCTCTTGGCCATAAAGTCTCCTTGAAGAGGAAGAGTAAGCCCCATAGAAGCGGTCTAACAACCGTGTCTGCTGCGCTGCTCTCTGACACTAAAAATTTAGAGATTCATCATGTAATATTTTCACATTGCTGTACTAGTTAAAGTTCTCATATTCATGTTATGCTCCACTTTTAGTGGAGTGTAAATCTTTTATTAACAGGTTTAAAGATGTGTAAGATGGAGAAGAAGCTAGGAGAGAGGTCTAAGAAATGGAGTATAATGTCTATCCCGTTCGAAAGGTCATTAAGAGAGATGGGAGAGTAGTTGATTTCGATGAGAATAGGATAAGGGAAGCAGTAAGGAAGGCAATGGTCCACGTAAATATGTATGACGAGGTAACATTAAAACAAGTGGTTGACTATATCCTAAAGATAATAGCTGAAAAATTTGGTTCTGAGAGGATACCTCATGTTGAAGAGGTACAGGATATTGTTGAGCTCACTCTAGTTAAATTCGATTTATACGAGGTTGCAAAAGCATACATAATATACAGGAAGGAGAGGGAGAAAATTAGAGAAGAAAAGAAAAGAATTTTGGAGAAAAACTATGTAGATGAAGTAGACAAAGTATTCTCAGTAAACGCTCTGAGACTAATGGCAAGCAGATACCTACTAAGAGATGAGAAAGGAAAACTCGTAGAAGGACCTAAAGAAATGTTTAAGCGTGTTGCCGCACTCATTGTTATACCAGACATTCTATATGACCCTCAGGTATACGATGTTAGTGGTAGCCAGCAACCTCATCGATGGGAGGACTTTGATATTGATGCATGGAGTGGGAAGCTAGGTCTAGGCAGGCTCCCAAACGGGGAGTTTGATTTTAAGTGGAATAGATGGCATCTAGAAAGGATGAAGAATCTCTATGAGGAACTTAACTCCAATGGACATATGAGGGTTCCATGGGCAGTCTTTCTAAAAATGCTTGTAGATGGATTCTTTGAAAAATATCATAGTAACTGCCTACAATACTATAAGTTAATGGTTGATAAGAAGTTTATGCCGAATAGCCCAACATTATTCAATGCAGGCACAAGGCTTGGACAACTGTCAGCATGCTTCGTCTTAGATATCGATGACGATATTGAATCGATAATGAATGCTGCTAAGGATGCTGCAATAATCTTCAAGTCAGGTGGTGGTGTGGGAATAAATTACTCAAAACTTAGACCTGAAGGAGACTTAGTCTTTTCTACATTTGGTGTAGCTTCTGGTCCAGTCTCTTTCATGAGAATTATAGATACAGTTACTGACGTGGTTAAGCAGGGTGGGAAACGTAGAGGAGCAAACATGGGTATTCTTGAAATCTGGCATCCAGACATAGAAACCTTTATCCACAGTAAAGAAAAAGAAAACTTTCTTGAAAACTTCAACATTTCCGTCCTAATAACACCAGAATTCTGGAGATATTATGAAGAGAAGAAACCCTTCCCAGTGAGAAATCCTAGAGACGGTACAGTATGGAGAACAATAGACCCTGAAAGACTATTTAGAGAAATAGCTGAAGCTGCGTGGAGAACAGCTGATCCAGGAGTATTATTCTTAGACAACATCAACAAACACAATATCTTCAAGAGATTCCTAGGCGATATAAGGTCAACGAACCCATGTATTGCTGGAGATATGAGGATACCGACTTCCGTAGGTCTTATAAAACTGTCAGAACTTTACTCACTATATCATTCAGGGAAAGATATAGAGGTACTCTCAGACAATAGAGCTCTTCAATATAATACCATTACAATTCCTTACGGATTTCTTTCAACAGCATACTATGCTCCTGGGACATCTTTAAGAAAAGCTGTTAGAGTAATTAAGACTGGTATAAGGCCTGTTTATCGAGTAGTTACTGAGCACGGTTATGTATTGAAAGCAACTGAAGACCACATGATCCTGACCAAAAGAGGATGGGTCCCCCTCAGGGAGCTAAAAATCGGAGATGAGCTCATAATACAATCTAGTGAAGGTAGTTTCGGAAACATAGGTTCCGAAGGCCTTGGAAGAATCCTCGGATGGTTCATAGGAGATAGTAGTATTTCTTACAATAAAGCAACACTATGGTTCTACTATAACGACAGGAAAATAGCTTCGAATCTAGCAAGAGATATACATAACGTATTCCGATTAAAAGTAAATGTGAAGAAAGCAGAAGATAGAGATGCCTTCTTCATAACATCTAGAAAACTATATCAGTGGTTGAAAAATTTGGGAATACTTGATCGATTAAGAGTGCCTGAAATCGTATTTAAGGGGAGGAGAGAGATGCAGAAAGGATTCCTACAAGCTTTATTCACTGCTAGTGGAAAAGTAGATATTGGTAAAGGGGGATGCAGTATCAGATTAACAGGTATCTCGATAGATTTACTGAGAGATGTCCAGCTACTACTTCTAAACTTCGGTATAGTCTCTAAAATCCATGAAAATAGAAGTGAAGCCCGGTTAAGCATTCTCTCTAATAGAAGGGGAAGATTTAAACCATACAGGTGTCAATCATATAATGAACTCTCAATAGACAATGAGAATGTAGACCTATTTGCTGAAAAGATTGGGTTCATAGATGAAGTAGAACAGAAGAAGCTAATCCACTGGGTTAAGAAGAGGGATGGTAGTGTGGAGAAATACACTACTAAGGTCAGGAGGATTGAGTATGTTGGGTTGGAGGAAGTCTACGATATTA
This sequence comes from uncultured Nitrososphaeria archaeon, assembly GCA_964555135.1. GTDB lineage: Archaea > Thermoproteota > Nitrososphaeria_A > Caldarchaeales > Wolframiiraptoraceae > Geocrenenecus. The sequence continues at coordinate 8,244 of CAZKRR010000043.1, read as the reverse complement.
CTGAACCTATAACGAATAGTTTTATTGCAAACGGGGTCTGTGTTCATAATTGTGGCGAGCAGCCTCTGTACACTTATGAGTCATGTAATCTCGGAAGTATTAACTTGTATGCTTTCGTAAGAAAAGTTGGAGGAAAATATGAGGTTGATTGGGATTCTTTAAGAGAAGCAGTTAAGTGGTCTATTAAGTTCCTAGACAACGTGATAGATGTTAATAAGTACCCTCTTGAGCAGATTGAGTATAAGACGAGAAGAAGTAGGAGGATAGGTTTAGGAATCATGGGTATGGCTGATATGCTTTTCGCACTTGGAATACCATATAATAGTGAAGAAGGCTTCCAGATGATGAGTAAGATAATGGAGTTTATAGCCTTCCATGCTTATAAGACAAGCATAGAACTGGCTGGAGAAAGAGGAGTATTCCCATTATATGATCAATCAGATTACCTGAGGGGTGTATTCCCGATAGAAGGATTCAACCATCCTGAGTGGTGGACACTGCCATGGAGAGAGCTAGCTGGAGAATTAAAGAAGAAGGGTATAAGGAATAGCCATGTGACAACAGTTGCACCTACAGGCAGTATATCTATGCTGTTAGATGTCTCGTCCGGGCTTGAACCTCAATTTGCTTTAGTATACGAGAAGAGAGTAACCGTTGGAACATTCTTCTATACAGACATAGAGTTTGAGAGACAACTCAAAGAACGCGGTTTACTTAATGAGAGTATGTTGAAGAAAGTTGCGGAGAATGGAGGCTCAGTACAAGGACTAGAAGAAATACCTGAAGATATTAGGAAAGTCTTCCTTGTAGCATATGATATTCCATGGTGGGATCATATTAGAGCACAGTATGAGATTCAGAAATGGGTTGATGCTTCTGTTAGTAAGACGATAAATATGCCTGCATGGGTTACTGTTGAAGATGTTATGAAAGCATACATTTTTGCTTATAAGCTAGGGTTAAAAGGCGTAACAATATATAGAGATACAAGTAAGGCTGCTCAAGTTCTTGTAACCCCATCCCAAAGGTTAAGCAAGTATATAGCTCTAACACCAAATAAGACATTAGAATTAATGAAGCAGCTTGGTATAGAGCCTCCGAGGATACACAATGAATCAAAAGAGAAATCAGGTGAAGTTGGTAAACCGGGAGTAAAATTAATAATTACAGAGATTGGTGGAGCTGAAGTAGCTGTTGAAGAAGAGAAGAAAAGCATGTTAAAGCCTTCTATTAGAAGAATTGAAAAATGCCCGGTCTGCGAAAGTATAAACTTAATCTATCAAGAAGGATGCTTAAAATGCTTAGACTGTGGATGGGCTAACTGCGTCATTGCATAAGTAGTTTGAAAGCTAATCTAAGAAGCTGGAGTTATCTTATTAATCAGCCTATATAATCTTTAATGTTATACTTGATATCTTTTCTCCACCAATTATAGGTTCAAGTATCGTTTTCGCAGATCTCTCAAGCATCTTCAAGTATTCTCTAGTACTATACTCTCCCATTCTATAGAGTTGCGGAGGTGTTGCACTAACCCATCTACCACCAGTTACTAAATATCTTACTGATTGACCCGGCTCCATCATATATCCTAATGATTCAAGCTTTCTAGCTGCAGTAGCATGTAGCAGTCTATTTACATACTCTCCTGTATGCCTACTTAAGCTCCTCCTAATGATTAAATCTTCTATAGAGGCTCCGCCTAGAACAATCATTTTAACGTATTCTCTGTAGAGTTCTAAGCATTCTAAAGCTTTCTCTTTAAGTTCTCTTAATGTATCCGCTTTAGATAGCTTCTCCAGCATCTGTAGCTGCATCTTCTTAACTATAAGTGGGGTATCTCTCCTCCTAGCTTCTATCCCCCTATACTTCAATGTATCATTAAATAGTGCTCCAAAATACCTGTTATTAACAGGCTTAAATGGGTTTATCTTAGATTTTAAGAAGATTATCCACTTGTATCTTCCTTCATAGCTTATTGGTAATTTAAGTCTATCTTCTATTATCCCCACTAGCTTTACGTAATCCTCATCGACAGCATCTTCTTTAACTATCCAGAGTGAATCGATTAAGCCGTGAACTACTTTAAACCCTGATTCTTCAACAATCTTTATAGTTTTAAGGAGGGTATCTCTAGCTAGTGCGCATACAGATAGATGAGCCTCTCTCGACCCAAACTTTGCTTTCTTAAAACCTAGATATCCGAAAGCAGTTACTAGAATCCATTTTAATGCATCTGCTCTCCTACCATAAACACATCTCAAGTATGGATTAGCTGCTTCTCTACATAGTTTCTTATATTGTAGCCGCTTCTCTAATGGTAGCTCTATAGCTCTTGGAACGACCCCTCTCCATCTCCTACATATACTGTAACCTAATTCAGGAATTTTTACTCCATCGTCTCTACAGCATTCACAGTTAATTGTTTCTCCGGAAATATTATATCTATACATTAGCATGGGGTAAAGACTCTTGAAATCTATCTCTCCAACATTCCAGTATATTTCAGGTTTAGCATCAAGTATCAATCCACCTCTATCAGCTTTATTGAGATGCCTTCCACTCATGTAGTTTTCTCTACGTGGGGTCCATGGTATAAGTATCCCAAGCTTATAGGCTTCATAATACTGAAGGGATGACATACATGAACCAATAGTATACCTTGAAGCATCCTGGATAGGTATCCTACATACTCTAGAGATCTCCAGTACCCCATCTATACCTGTCTCTTGATAGAGCATCGAGTTAGAAGAATCTATATGTATCCTTCCTCTAAGCTTAAACCCCCTAAACTTATGGTATACTCTACCATAACTAAAGTAAGAGTTGGATACCGTCTCCAATCTAGGTTTACAATCTAATCTTCCAAGTCTTAGCTTAACATTATTCACCATACCTCTGTAGTACAGGTAAGGTATGAGGAATGAGTCTCCACACTCAGTTATGATTACATCGATGTCTAGGGAATCCAGTATTCTAGATAGTTCTTCAAGCATAAATTCTTCTGAAGAATCTAATATTATCTCTTCACGTTGAATCTTTAATGATATCTCAGTAAGCTTATCTTGGAAGGATGGCAGAAGACCGCTGGAAGATACCTTAACATCAAGATACGCTATCTTGATCCAAGAAGTATCATAATGGAAGTCTTTAACGTTATCTAAAATTTTGAAGGTATTACTTGAATAATTTATGTATGCAGTAGGGTATAGATCGTAGTAGTATAGGAATTCCTGCATTGATGGTAAGTCTACGTTGAATACGCTGTAGAATCTATAGCTACCGATATCCAAGACCTCTCTAGCTAGCTTCTTCCTCTCTCCAAAGGGTACCTTAACCTCTAATACTGTCTCTGGGGAACCTCTTGGATGGATATTTTTCTCAACAAATTCTAATTCATACTTACTTGAAAGCATCTTACTAAGCTGGACTAGTTTATCGAATGGTCCTACAACATAGATTCTAGGCATCCACTTAATCTTCCCTACTTCTATTCTTCCATCTCTTCTCTTCATCCAGACAGCAACTTCATCTCTACTTAGAGGATGAACATCAAGGAGCCAGCCTCGCATCAATCTTCATCTCCCGTTTTAATTCCTTCTCTAAGTCCTTTAATCTTTCCTCATGAGATAGAAGCCCAGACATAATGAATAGATCAAATATATCTCTCTCAGGATACATTGATGCTGCATGAGAATACCTATGAACATAACCAACTAAACTATCAAATACTTCTCTCTCATCTCTTAGTAAAGCTCTCCTAAATTCTCTCCAACGTTTAAGCTCCAGTTCAAGCCTCTGCCTATACGTTAAAGTAGTCCTACCCATACTCTAATATGCAAGCTTAAAACATTATTTATAAGCTGGAGAGGTTACTGAAAAATGGTGAGTCTTATCTAAAAATGGGTCGCAACTTAAATAGAGAAGATTAAAGTGGAGGAAGATTGGCCATACATATGAATTGTAGAATTCTCAACAGTAAATGCTAGATGAAGTTGGCATAGAAAGAATAATAGGCGGTGGATCAAGTTTTCACAACGTCTAAGTCTCTCATAGCATGCTTGGTTATCTCGATTGAACATGCATTATATCTCGTACAGAAATCTTCGCATCTCTCAGCCCATACTTTCTCTCTATATCTAAGACCGCATTTCTCACAAACGTATAGTATCTCATTTGAAACTCTTACTTCCTTGACCATATTTCTAAAAGATGGATTCTACACTATTATATAAGAATTGAAGTTAAACATTAGTCTAATATTCTAGTTTTTGGGAAGATGGATTGATGAGAAGATTGAGAAAAATGGAGAGTATTCAAGATGCTCTACTATCATTTCGTGTTCTTTAGATGACAATGTTAATATTTACGATTTTAACTCCATAAAATGATAATAATGAATTTACTAAATATTCTCTCAGTAGATTTCTCTGATACACTCAATTCCTTAATATTCTTCACGCTTACTTCCGCATTACTTGCAGTTTTCATGCATAAGCATAGAGAGAGAATAATTGAAGCTTATGTTATAATGGGTTTTCTAGTAACATTCTTCTTATCTATACGTCAATTCCTCTCAGTCTCTTCTAGCGGGCCAGTTAAGATCTATGCATCTCAATACCAGTTAGTATCTTCTCAAATATTTGTCGACAATCTTTCAATATATGTTGCATCGATATTCGTATTCATAGGTCTCATGGCCTCTATATTCTCAGTAAAGTATATTGAGGAGAGGAAGAGAGAATACTATCCACTCTTAATAGCTATGGTTACAGGGATGGTTGGTGTAGTATTCTCAGGGGACTTTGTTACATTATTCATATTCTGGGAAATGATGAGCTTGACCGCATATGTTCTCGTAGCATTCTTCTATAGTAGATGGGAGGCAGTAGAAGCATCGTTCAAGTATTTGATAATGAGTACAGCTGGAACAGCTTCGATACTCTTCGGTTTATCACTCCTCTATGGTATGGCTGGAACACTATCCTTTACAAGCCTAGCAGAAATATTAAGGATACCTGACTTCCAAAACAATGCTTGGACATATCTTTCAATAGCATTACTAGTAACTGGTTTCGGAGTAAACGCAGCTATGGCCCCATTCCACAGCTGGCTGCCCGATGCCCACCCTGCTGCACCAAGCCCTATAAGTGCGATGCTTTCAGGGGTGGTAATCAAGACAGGCGTATATGCAATGTATAGAACATTAACATTGATATTTCCATTAACATTGTATAATTGGCAGATAGGCTTAATCATATTTGCAATAGCTACTATGATTGTAGGAAATGCTCTTGCTATGCTTCAAAATGATATTAAGAGGTTACTAGCTTTCAGCAGTATAGCACATATAGGGTACATAGTGTTTGCATTAGCAATAGGGACGATAGCAGGGTTAACTGGGGGTCTACTACATATACTAAATCATGCTTCTATGAAAGCCCTCCTCTTCCTCTCGGCAGGTGCATTAATACATACAGTTAAGACGAGAGACCTGGATACATTGAGCGGGATAGGTAGAAAGATGCCTATAACCGTTACATGCTTCTCAATAGGAGCGTTCTCGCTTGCAGGAGTACCAGGATTAAACAGCTTCGTAAGCGAGTTCCAGATAATAACAGCTGCGATAGATGCTAAACTATACATATACGCAGCAATAATGATATTTAATGTTCTTCTTGGAGCAGTATACTATCTTAGAGTAGTCCAGGTACTCTTCGTCCGCCCTCCGACAGATGTTTCACAAAAAGCAGTAGAAGCATCGCCCATAATGCTTACACCTCTCGTAATCCTATCAATACTAGCAGTAATCATAGGGGTGTATCCTGGACCATTCATAGAGACTCTAAGAAACATTGCTGAAACACTCATATCGTCCTCCAGATAGCCCTCATAGCTAACTATCTATTTATCTATCTTATCCAAAACGGCTAATAATTACTATCGAACAATTAAGTGTAGAGGGAAGTTATAGATGTCTAAGAAGCGGGATAGAGAGAAGACATACAAAGCAGATGTGATAAAGCAGGAAGTATTGGAGAAATTAAAGAAGCTTGGAGAAAAAGTCTATAGAGATCTCTCTAGAGGCGAGTTCCCCGAGCTAAATATTCCCTCTAGGACAACTAAGAATATCATCTATGATGAGAAGTTGAGACAGTATGTTCTAGCTGGTAGGATGAAGGAGAGAACGACTAAGAATATCCGTCATCTCAGACCGTTTGCTCAACTACTCTGGATAGCTTCTTTCGGCAAGAGGCTAATTGAGGAATCTAAAACCTCCACTCTAAGAGATACATACTATGTAGCTATAGGTGAAGGTATAGACTTCGAAGACCAAGATGAGAGTGATGAAATGATAATAGAGCTGGAAAGCATCATAGACTCTCCTAGAGAAGACTTCCACATCTTCCCAGAGGAGCGTGCATCTATATATGGAGACCTAGTAATAGAGTATACTGTTCCGGGATTCAGAGGCAAACGGGTAGATCTTTCATCCCACCCAGATGGTTTTGCTATAGGTCCAGCTCTCACAACAGCTGAATTTGTAAAATGTGGTGCAGAATTATTATTTGTAATAGAGAAAGGCGCAGTCTTCAGTAGGTTCGTTGAAGAAGGAGCAGATAAAAAGTATAAAGCATTACTTTTACATACTGCTGGGCAGTCTCCGCGTAATGCTAGAAAATTGATTAGACGTATACATGAAGAATTAGGTCTCCCAGTCTACGTTTTTACAGATGCAGACCCATACGGAGTCCACATAGCTTCAGTTCTTATACATGGTTCTGCTCTAAGCGCCCATATAAAAGGAATAAATGTTGCAGATGCAGTATGGGCAGGTGTATGGGCATCAGACATTACAAGGTACAGGCTCCCATCAATGAAACTAAACGAGCAAGATATTAAGAGGCTCCAAGAATTAGAGCAGGACCCTAGATACCAGAACGACCCATGGAGGAGAGAGATAAGAGAATTCTGGAAGATAAAGAGGAAGGCTGAACTCGAAGCATTCAGTAGATATGGATTGGATTTTATTGTTAAAGAATTCCTACCTGAGAGGTTAGCGGAGCTACAGAAACGTTGAAGTTCTTAGAAAACTGGCCAGCTATACTAATCGAGAAGCCCAGACCAGCTATAGTAATTACGGATGTACACTTCGGATTCGAAGCAGAACTTGGAGATAAAGGAATAAGAGTGCCGTCTCAGACACGGAAGATTACAGAACTATTGATAAAGCTGATCGAAGAAGAGAACCCCCGAGAAATCATTATACTAGGTGATCTGAAACATAAGATCCCACGTTCTTCATCAATTGAATGGGAAGAGATGCCTAGAGCAATAGAGAAGATAAGAGAAACTGGCGTTGAAGTGATACTGGTTCCCGGGAATCATGATGGAAGCATAAAAAAGATCCTAGGGAGCACTGTTAGATATGCTCCGAGCAGCGGTCTACTTATTGAAGGTGAGAGAAGAATCTTTATGTATCATGGACATAGATGGCCTAGCATAGATATAGTTAAAAGCGACATAGTTTTTATGGGTCATCTTCACCCAATGATAAATCTCAGAATAGATGTAGGAAGTATAGTTAAGAAACCTGTATGGATGCTGATAGAAGGAGATAAGAAAAACTTGGTCAAAACATTCAGAGAGAAATATAGTATAAGATTAAAAGGTCGTGGAAGAATCGATTTAATAATTATGCCCGCTTTCAACCCGATGCTTACAGGAATATCGGTTAATAATATAAGACCGGAAGATAGGCTGTGGCCCCTAGTAAGAACGAACAGTTTCTCAATCTCGCTAGCTGAAATAATTCTATTGAGTGGACAAAACCTTGGAAGACTAGAACAGATAGAGAGGATAGCAGAGGATACATTATGACACGAGATGAATTAGACTCAAAAGCTTTAGAAGCTGTTAGAGAGGGCCGGGTTAAGCTATACATCTTTAAGCCAAGTGGGAGGAAAATGTGGATAGTGGTCGGTAAACATGGACGCTACTTAGTCTTACCAGAAGCAGAATATTGTACATGTAATGACTTCTTCTTTAGAGTAATTAGCGGGGAGAAACCATCATGCTACCATATAGTAGCTGTTAAGAAAGCAGTTGAAGAAGAAACATACAGCATTATAGAGAAAGAAGATGCATCATATAAGAAGATGCTTGAAGACCTATTTAAAGAAGGAAATTGAACGAGATAATAAAATATTTAGTAGTGGCTCAAGGATCCTGTCAACTAGGTAATAC
>CAZKRR010000042.1:0-11763 GCA_964555135.1 uncultured Nitrososphaeria archaeon | reverse complement strand
CCTATAACCATCCCTATGAAGCCTCCGAGAGCTACACCAGCTGCACCACCAGCTACACCACCAGCTATAGCTGCAACCAAGGCTCCAATACCTACGATCTTTACAATGTTCCTGACCGCGGCTGATGTTGCATGGTCGTATCTCGCTCTCATAGTCCAGTAGAAGAATACAGCGATACTGTTGGCGACCATGTAACCAAATCCAACAGCGAGCAATATCTGAACATACCCGATGTAATCTACGATGTTTATCCCAAATCTTAGTAGAAGATCTGTGAAGAGCCATTGGATGACGGCTGCAACAGCAACATACAAAACTATGTATAGAACGACTCTTACTATAGACGATGTTGTCTTCTTAGCAATCTCAGACCTGCTTAACTCAGGCTCGCTCTTACTCATAACCAGCACCTCAAACAGAGTACTAGATCCTAAATAAACATCGCCTCTAATTTCTGCCATCTATGAAGTTTTACATAAAAATTTCTTAGAGTCTTCCCACAATTACTCAAAGAACATATACAAGCCTAATAATCTGCATGTTCATCACTTAGGCTGCTCCTCGATGAATAGAATATCCTTATATTTTATTCTGTATCCTCCCAGTTAATGAGGCGACTACTTTGAAGGCTGCATGCATAATTGATAGAGTCAAGGCATACTACTCTGTTACCAAGCCTAGAGTTTGGTATCTACTAGCATACACAGCTTTTGGTGGATATATTTCAGGTTCGGTAGCAGCTATAGACTGGGTTAAAGCATTGATAGCTACTTTATCGGTTGTATTTGCATCCGCAGGCTCGGAGGCAGTAGCGAATTTTATTGAGAAGGATGTTGATGCGTTGATGGAGAGAACGAAGAATAGACCACTGCCATCTGGGAAGATTAAGCCTGAGTGGAAAGCATTAATCTTAGGCTTCATATTAACTGGGCTGGGAGCATACATAGCGTATTCTATCAATCTACTAGCATTAATATTCATCTTAATCGGAGTAATAGACTACCTAGTCATATACATAATGTTATCAAAGAAGAAGACTCCTCTAAACATTATTCTTGGAAGCGTAGCTGGTGGAGCACCAACAATGGTTGGATACGTCTCAGCCTCCAACCAGATAACACTAGACTCGATAATTCTTGCAGGAGTAGTTGTTCTATGGATACCAAGCCATATATGGAGTCTAGCCTTGAGATACAAGGAAGATTATATGAGAGCGGGAATACCTATGCTCCCCATAGTTATTAGTGAAGATAAAGCAATAAGATGCATCTCATCTACAGCAATCCTGTTGGTAATCTTCTCAATCTCAGTATACTTCATCAACCCATTAAAATATGGATACATATACCTGGCTTCAGCAACAATCTCTGGTTTAATCCTACTATACCTAGCTCTCAAACTCATTTATGCTCCGAGCAAAAAGCTAGCATGGAAAATGTTCAAGTATACTTCCCCCCATCTTGCAGTAATCTTTACAGCGATAATAATCGAGTCAATACTAGCATAATGAGAACAAGGCATGAAAATGATAAAGATATATAATGTTTTGTCCAACCTAGGATTACTTAGTAATGTCGTTGGCAGATCGTGAAGTAATGATACAAGATAAACCTAACAAGAAGATATTCAAGATGATATGCCGACTAAAGTTGAAAGGAAAATGGGGGTGTGAGGATACAGCTTCTACCTGGTCCTAGAGGTTTAGGGGTAGTTGCTGGAGAAAAAGCAAAGAAGAAGCTGCTACTCAAGAAGCCTGCGCAACACATTAAGACTGGACTGGCTAGACACCTAGCTACGAAAAGTTGGCTTTATGCTTCTTATTTTTATCCTTAGATACTTCGCATATCAGATACTTCTATGTATGGTTTAGAGAATTAGAGGATAGTCAACTATGAAGGCTGATGGAATCATTCTAGAAGCTCCATTTTCAGACTGGTCTATGAGAGACGTACTTGTGAAGCTGGACCTATAAACTAGATTCTATGAGCTATTCCAGCAGTAGAAGGTTTGAGTGGCCGTCAAGAGCGTCCTCGAACCATATGGTTGGGTTAGGGTTATAAGATATTACTGTGATAGGCACACGGCATATTTAGCCTTAAAAGAAGACTCATTAAACAATAATGGATCGTATAGAGGCTCTAGATGGTTTAAGATAGGAGAGTTTAGAGAGGAGAACTTAAGAGAGGTCCTAGAAAGAGGGGTGAAGAGGCAACAGTAGAAAAGATAGCATACTTGCTGGAAGAAAATTAAGAATTATAATTTAAGAAGATTATTTAAACATGATTGCAGAGAAGCTCTAAATACATCAATCTAATGAATAAACCTCAACCTATTTTTTAAGCTTCTAAGATTCAAATCTTAATAGATACTTCAAGTAGATGTTTCATGATGAGTGGAGTTGGATAGGATGTGGTTTAAGACTTTAGACGATGTCGATGTTTCAGGTAAGACTGTCATCGTAAGAGTTGACTTAAACTCGCCTATAGATCCAGAGACTGGGAAGATTAGAGATAATGAGAGGCTTAGAGCTCATGCTGAAACAATACGGGAATTATCTGAGAAGAATGCGAAAATTGTTCTCTTAGCACACCAGGGGAGAAAGGGAGATCCAGACTTTCTTCCACTGAAAGACCATGCTGAACTTCTATCAAGACATGTGGGTAGGCAAGTTAAGTATGTGTCAGACTTACTAGGAGAAGAAGCTGTAAAAGCAGTAAAATCATTAAAGAATAGTGAGATACTCCTTCTCGAAAATGTTAGAATACTTGATGAAGAAACAAGAGAAGCTTCTCCTGAAGAGCACTCCCGTGGGAAGCTAGTATCTACTCTTGCACCTCTAGCAGATATATTCATCTTAGATGCATTCTCTGTAGCTCATAGAGCACACGCATCTGTCGTGGGATTCTCACATGTACTACCTACAGTAGCTGGAAGGATAATGGAGAGAGAGCTTAGAGCTTTAACAACGGTTCTTGAAGAGAATAGAAAGATAATGCTAGTCATGGGTGGAAATAAGCCTGAAGAATGTATCGAAGTCATAAACGGAATAATGTCTAAAAACATTGAGAACATTAAGTATGTTTTATCCGCTGGAATACTTGGACAATTATTCTTGATGACTGAGAAGATGGAGCTTGGAGAACCTTCCGAGTCATATATTAAGAAGAAGAAATTTGATACGTATCTAGAACGCCTAGCTAGGATACGTGAAGCCTTGGGAGAGAAATTAAAAACACCATTAGATATAGCCTATGAGGAAAATGGTAAGAGAGTGGAGATAGATGTAGAGAAGCTTCCCGCACCTGGAACAATATATGACATAGGAGAAAAGACAGCCAGGAGATATGCTGAGCTAATCCTAGATACTTCCGAGAAAGATGTAATAATAGTTAAGGGTCCAGCTGGAGCATATGAGAGAGAAGAATTCAGGAAAGGAACCAAGATAATCTATGAAGCATTAGCAAGATGTAAAGCATTCACATTGATAGGTGGAGGAGATTCCTCGACAGCCATAGAGCTTGTCGGTCTAAGCCCAGCTAACTTTTCCTACGTAAGCCTCGGTGGAGGAGCCTTAATCACATACATCTCAAAGAAGACTCTTCCTGGAGTAGAAATACTGAGGAAAAAATAGTAGATAGAATAATAAACTTAATTCCTCAATTTTTCTACAATATCCACATCATAAAATCTCAGCTGACCATTAATCTCCAATCTCATCTTACTATTCTTCTGTAGAGAGCATATACTGATGCTGCTGGAAGAAGGGATAAGGGGACGTGTAGGAGATTGAAGAATGCTGTAAGAATTACTGTTATTAATGCTACTAGGAAGCTTGACTCCAGCTCCAGTCCTAGAACATTCTTTAATACTTGCGTGGATGTTGGAAGATAGACTTCGGGAAACAATAAATAGTATAGGAGGAAGGTTGCCAGAGACATTAATCCTACTCTTACCAGGCCTCCAGAGATAATCATGTATACTAGGTTTCTTCTATCTAGGGCTGCTTTAGATTTATTGAGTACTATCCTGAAACCTATCAGCATCGAGATAACTGCAGTCAACTTCATTAATGGGCCTATTAGAACATGATATGGTTTACCGAAATTCAGTGTTATCCAGTGGATTACAGAAACAACGAAAGCTGACTTAAAATCGAATACTAAGAGTGCAAGAACCGTAGGTATCTCTGCGAGATCAAAACTAAGGAATGGTAAAAGAGGGTATGGGAATCTAAAGCGGAGTAGAGATATAACCATTGCTGTTGAAGCTAGAAGAGATGTTCCAGCAACCCATCTACTAAGCTTCACTTGTAAAGTCTGCATTAACCTTAAAGAATTCAGATGCCTATATAAATATAATCTTGTTTAGAAAGGATTTACCTCAGGGTTCTATACTAAGATATTCTTGAGAGAACTTCTCTTAATGGGGCTCTCGCTACACATACATATGTGTCTGCTCCACCATAGTAGAGGTAGACTATACCATTCCTAACTACTGCACCACATGGAAATACTACATTCTTTACGTATCCTTCCTTCTCATAGTATTCTACTGGTTCTAGAAGTGGGTGAAGCGTTCTGCCGATGATCTTCTCAGGATTCTCTAAGTCTAGTAGGAAAGCTCCAACTCTATAGACGTTGTCATGTGAGAGACCATGATAGAAGACTAGCCAGCCTCGAGATGTCTTGATAGGTGGAGCTGCTAAACCAACCTTCTTTCCATCCCACATACCCTGCCTGGGAGTCAATAGAGTTATACTTAGTAGCTCACCTGTATTAACTGATTCCAGAGATTCAATATAGTCATAGCATATACTTATTCCTCCAGCTCTATGAATAAATAAATATCTACCATTTACCTTCTCTGGGATTACACATGCATTCTTATCGTCTATATCTGGTGGAGATATTATCTTAGGAGTGGCCCATCTCCAATTCCTATTTAAGAAATCTTCCACGGTAATCCAAGTTACAGCAACCTTAGGGGGATGAACATTATCATAAGCTGTATAAAACATGTATAACCTATCATCAATCTTAACTACTCTTGGGTCCTCGCATCCCGAGTGCCCAGCCGTTAGCTTCATCTCAAATTTTTCACGTGGAACATATATTGGCTCATCTAATCTCTCAACTATATTGAATCCGTCCTCTGTTACTGCTAAACCTATAGTTGAGGTCTTATCACTTGATAAAGCTCTATAGAGAATGTATATTTCTCCCTCAAGCTCTACTGCTGCTGGGTTAAATGTACTTACGCTCTCCCAGTCATGTTCAGGGTTAGGTTTTATGATAGGGTTTCCAGGATATCTTTCAAAGACTCCTTTCAATCCTCCGTCCATGATTTTAATGATCTCGTTAGTCTTTGCAGTTAATAAACAACATGTAGTATCTGCTGCACCATAATACAATCTTATAGTATCTTTCCCTCGGATAACAGATGTAGGGAAGACTACGTTGGGTACGTTCCCATACTTTTCATAGAATTCTTCCGGGACCATGAATGGATAACTAGTCTTCTTAATTATTTTCCTTGGATCATCTAAGTCTAAGAGTAGCGCTTCTACTCCGAAGACTCTATCTTCTATTCTAGATGAGAAATAATTCTGTATATAGGAGTATATGAGGAGCCACCCATCGTTGAGCTTTACAGGTGGTGCTCCAACCTCAATATGGTCTAGTGGTGACCTTCTAGGATCGGGTGTAAGTACATAGCTCATGAATCCACGATACCATTCATCCATCTCATAGATCCATCGAGAAGGATTATCGCTTAACTGTGCTATAGCAATGTATGCTGGAGGTTTATCTGTATGGACTGTGAGGATTGCTGTTAGTTTCTTATTGATTCTCTCAGGGAAGAGAACCATAGCTTTAGCATTAAAAGAAGTTACTAGATATTTTTCTTCAACTTGTTTTAAATCTCTACTTACTGCTACACCAACCCTAATTCCTTCAGCGGTTGGTGGAAGAGTAGATATAGCTGTGTAGAAGATATAGTATCTACCTTCAAGATATGTTGCTCTAGGGTCTTCGCATCCAAATAGTTCCCAATCTTTCTCAGGTATAATGAACCTTCTACGTTCATAGAAGTGTACTCCATCTCTACTCTTAGCTATACCTATTGAGCTATAGCTTGAACCCTGCTTCTTCAATAAGTCAGAAGAAGAAACAGCACGATAGAGCATATAGTAGTATCTACCCTTTTTAACTACAGATGGATTAAATACTGCATAAGCCTCCCACGAATGTTCTCTTACAGGATACAGTATAGGATTACTGCTACACCTCCTCATATGCCAATCTCTCTTCATGATCTCTTGATACTTATTATATATGTCTCAGGAGAGGTTAAACTGTACCCAGCCCTCCATGTATGTGTCAATAATTCATAGTATAAATATTTAGTTTGATACAATAATGTATATTTTATATGGGTAGATATAAAAAGTTTTTGTATATGCAGAACAATATCCAGCCAGCGACGAGGAGACTAGAGACTAAAAATGAAGAAACAAAAATCCGAGAAGCCTAAAAAGAGGAGTAGTGCAAGAAGACCTAGAGCTCACTATACTCCAAAGAGGTACTATAAAGCCAAGAAGATAGAGGTCGAAAAACTTCAACCAGAGATCTCTCAAGAAGTATCAATAAAAACTATTGAAGAAAGTATACCAAAGATATATGGGTGGGAAGAATCTAGAAGGCTATTGCTAAGGAAGTCTCCAGCTAACCCGATACTTAGACCTAGAAATGAATATCCATGGGAAGCTTATCAAACATTTAATCCCGGAATTCTACTTCTAGATGGAAAAGTCCACATAATCTATAGAGCTATCGGTGTTGATGGAATATCTAGATTCGGTTATGCAGTTTCAAATGATGGATTCAAGATAGATGAAAGACTGCCAAACCCAATATACCAACGTAAGATGAACAATCCTTCATATTATCCATCTCCTTCAGGCGGAGGATACGGTGGATGTGAAGACCCTAGAATAGTAGTGATGAAGGAAGATAACAAAATCTACATAACATATAATGTTTTTGGACCAGGCGAGCTAAGGGTAGCTTTCACATCTATATCTATAGATGACTTCATAAATAAAAGATGGAATTGGAGAGAAGAAAAAATAATATCGAATCCAAGTGAAGTTCATAAAAACTTTGTACTATTCCCAGAGAAGATCAATGATAAATATGTTATACTACATAGCATCTCACCTAGAATCCAGGTAAGCTATCTCGAAGATCTTGAATTCAACGATGGAAAATATATAAAGAGTTATCATATCCCTAATTCTAACCCTAATGGATGGGAGGGTAGAATTAAGAGCCCTGGAGCACCACCGCTTAAAACTGATGAGGGGTGGCTTCTATTCTATCATGGTTTAAGTAAGAAAGAGCCGTGGAAGTATAAGATAGGCGTTATGCTCTTAGATTTAGAGAAGCCAGAGGAAGTACTATATGCTTCAAGTTTCCCAGTTATTGAGCCTGACCAACCTTATGAATACTCAGGTTTTAAGCCAGGTGTTACATATACATGTGGAGCTGTGATAAAAGATAGAGAGCTGCTGGTATATTATGGCGCAGCGGATACATATGTATGCGTAGCGCATTCATCTCTAGATGAGTTCCTAGATGCATTAAGGATAGACAGAGACATGAAAGAGAAAATCGGTTTAAGTCAACTCTTCATTAATGGATTTAATGGATCCTAGGGTTAGAACTCTAAAATACTTGGATAACTATTTCTGCTTGATGCACATTGGAGATTGGGGGATTTTTCATAGCTATTGAAGGGATTGACGGTTCAGGTAAGACAACTCATTCGAGAAGACTAGTTAAATGGTTAAACAAGCATTATGTGAGATCTCTTTATACTAGAGAGCCTACAGACGGAGTCATAGGTAGGATTTTAAAGAAGATGGCTAGACAAAAGAATATAGACTCTAGAGTCGAAGCATTACTCTTTGCCGCAGATAGGCTTGAACACTTAAATAAAATTATCCTACCATACGTTAAGAAGAAATACGTAGTCGTCTCAGATAGATATGTCTACTCTTCTCTAGCGTACCAGACTGTAGCAATAGGCGACCTTGAATGGGTTAGGAGAATAAACAAGTTTGCTCGTAAACCCGACCTAACAATACTCTTAGATGTTGAACCAAGGATCGGGCTAAGCAGGATCAAGAAGCGTAAGACAAGATTTGAGAAAGAAGATTTCCTGGAGAAAGTTAGGCAAGAATATCTAAGGCTGGCTGAGGAAGATGGATTAAAGATAATCGATGCATCAAAGAATATTGAAGAAGTATTCTATGAAGTAATCAGCGTAGTCCAGGAATATCTAAAAGATAAGCTGGTAAATGTTTGATCATAACCATATCTTAATCTAGGGGTAGAATCATTCTACTACATGTTTACTCTTTAACTCTATTATTTCTTCATCATTAAAGCCTAGTTCTCTAAGTATCTCAAAGGTATGCTGACCCTTGGTTGGCGGCGGGCTCCTAACCATCCCGGGGGTTTCAGACATCTTTAAAGGTGTTCCAAGCATCTTCATTACTCCTGCTTCTGGATGCTCAATCTCAAGCACCATTCCTCTATATCTTACATGTTCATCATTCAATACTTGACCTACCGTTAAGATTGGAGCAGCAGGTACTCCAGCTTTCTCTAATTCTTCTATCCAGAAAAGTGTAGGTTTAGACTTGAAGATTCTCTCCAATTCTCCTATGAGTTCTTCTCTATTGGTCACTCTATCAGCGTTTGTTCTAAATTTAGGGTTTTCGATTAAGTCAGGTCTCTCTATAACTTTGCAGAATTGCTCCCAGAGTTTCTCACTTCCAACCGTTACTATAATGTATCCATCGCTTGCCTCGAATGCTTGGTATGGTACAATGTTTGGATGCGCTGAACCCATTCTCCTGGGTTCCTCACCTGTTGCGAAATAGTTGAATGCTTGATGGCTCAGCAATAAGACTTGAACATCCAGCAGGGCCATATCTATGTACTGACCTCTACCCGTCTTCTCCCTCCAGTAAAGTGCTGAGACTATTGAGAGAGCCGCAAGTAATGCTGTGGTTAAGTCCGCTATAGGTACGCCGAATTTTACTGGAGGTCTATTAGGCTCGCCCGTAATACTCATAAGCCCGCTCATCGCTAATGCAACCAAGTCGTAGCCAGGCTTATCACGGTATGGTCCACTCTGCCCAAACCCAGATATACTACAGTATACTATTCTAGGGTTTATCTTTGAGAGGTGATCATAGCTTATACCTAGCTGTTCAGCTACTCCAGGTCTAAAGTTTTCTACTACTACGTCAGATCCCTCAACTAGCTTCTTAACGATCTCTCTACTCTCAGGCTTCTTCAAGTCTATGATTATGCTTCTCTTATTTCTATTAGCGCTCATGAAGTATGCTGAGTCTCCACCTATCCATGGAGGCCCCCATCCTCTAGTATCATCTCCACCTGGAGGTTCAATCTTGATTACATCTGCTCCTAGATCACCAAGAAGCATAGTTGCAAAAGGACCAGACATAACTCTTGTAAAATCTAATACTCTAATACCTTCAAGAGGTGGAGCCATAACACTAACCCTCCAAGAGACTCATGTAAAAATAAATTAGTAAAAGATAAAAAATATATGGTTAGATTTTTGATGCTTTTTACCAGATATCTTTAATGTACTCTTCTAATCCTGCTTTCTTTAGTGTGCTCTTTAATGGTTTACCTGTCTTTTCATCCCATCCTAGAAGTCTATATGTTTCTTTAACCATCCATTCTACGTATGGGGCCATGGGTTTACCTGCAGCTTTACCGCTAGGTGGAGCTTCAACTATTCTAGGTGAAACACATATATCATCTTCTACCGTTAATCCATGCTTTATGTTGAATACTCTTTCCAGATGTACTAGTCTCTCACCTATTTGTAATGCTTCTTCAACTGTAAAGTCCCATCCAGTAGCCGCAGCTACTGCTTCTGAAGTAAATTTTAATACTCCTGGCACACCCCATGTAGCAAACCAGCATGTGCCATTGCAATCATCCCAGTACTTTTTAGGCCACGTCTTAGCTACCGCTAGTGGTTTAAGCCTTGGGTTGACGGGATCTTCGTATTCTGGATAGCCTACGTCTGGTTCTGTCGCCCATGCGTCAGCTGCAGGTGCAGGCCATCCAGAACCTCCTCCAACTATCTGTCCAAGCATTATACCCATGGCCGCTCTCCAATCATGTAGATTCATCCCCGTTCCCTTAATATGTACAGCATACTTCCATGCATCTCCTCCTATGTATTCAGCTACACGTTTAGGTCCTATAGATAGCAGTTTCCCTATTTTTCCTTCTTTCTTTGCAGCCATGTGTAGAAGCTTGTCTATTAGTTCAGGATCTCCCCATCGTAGCTCTAGACCGTCTATGTCTTCTTTCTTCAATAAGCCTTTCTCAAAGCATTCTATACATAATGCTATTGTACATCCTATTGTACTGGATTCGAAGCCAAGTCTATCACATAGATCTATTAAGTAGAAAACCCAGTTACTATCATATACTCCTACTATTGATGCTGCCCCCTCGAGGTTTTCTCCTCCACCTGCAGGTGTTGCTACATATCCTTTCTTAGGACCTTCAACTATCTCTACATCGTAGCTACATGCTATTGGGCAGGCGAAGCATGGTTTAGGCGTTATTTTATGTTTAGACATTCCTACACCCCATTGCGGTGGGCTTACCTCTAGGAAGTTCTTAGCAGATGTTATAGACATGGATTTAGCATAATTGTATTCATCTCTAGGTATTCCTCCTCTCGCTAAACCCTTAGCTACATCACTCTTAAATAGATTTTCATGCCACATTTTAGCAACTTCTCTCAGCTTCTCTTCATCATACACCTGGACCTTCCCTGTTCCATAGACAGCTATAGCCTTAAGCTTCTTGCTACCCATAACACGGCCTACACCAGAATGAGAGAATGAATGATTCTTATCATTTTCTATTAACGCACCATGGCATAGATTTTCTCCAGCTGGTCCGATTGCTGCAACACTTGCCTTAGGCTCTCCAACATCCATCTTAACTAAATCTTCTGTCTCATGAGTGTCTCTACCTAAGAATCTCTTAGCATCTCTAAGCTCTACATGATCATCCTTGATCCAGAGATACACCCAATCATCAGAAGCTCCCGTAATTATTATTCCATCGTACCCTGCAAACTTTAAGTTGGGTCCAAACCAACCATGTGTGTGAGACCTCCCAGCTGTGAATCCTGTATCTCCATTAAGAGTAGTTAAAGTAGTGTTGTTAGCTGCTGGAATACCCGGTATCCCTGTAAGCGGACCTGTCATAAATATTAATGGATTCTCAGGTTCTAGTGGATAGATTCCTGGAGGACACATATCATAGAGGAGTTTTAAGCCAAGTCCCCAGCATCCTACAAACTTTCTTAGTAGAGGATCTTCTGGTAGAGGTTCATACCATATCTTCTGACGAGATAAGTCAACTCTAAGAATTTTTCCTGCATAACCACCTTTAACCATGCTTAATACAACTACTTGGGGGGTAATATAATTTTCCTTATGATTTATTCTTCCAGAAAGGCTATCATATGCTGATAAGTAAAGCTAGATTTTCCTTAGTTCCATCCTCATCTCTAATATTTCCATTTAGAGTTACTCGAGTATTCTTTTATATCTTCCAAGGATAATATTGTTTGGTCTAGATTGGAGAAGTTTAAGACAGTAAGACAGTTTAAGCTCGTCAAGGATCC
>CAZKRR010000041.1:0-11889 GCA_964555135.1 uncultured Nitrososphaeria archaeon | reverse complement strand
GACTGAGAGCCGGATGCCTGGGTTCGAATCCCAGCCGCGGCCTTCTATACCTCATTATACTTCTTAAATATTACATATTCTAAAACTCAATGTTAGATACTAGATGTTTTACAGAGATGTGAACCTTAGAAGAAAGTTTCTTAGACTACTTGATTCAGTAGAAAATTTTGTTATGATACAAGGAAAATCTGTCTTAATTGTAACTATGAGTATGTTTATTTACACACTCCTTTTTACATTAATCTTAGAGTCATCTTAAAGATAACGGCGAAGATATGATAACGTGCTTGTGATGTACTTATTATATCTTTATTTTAGTATGAAGTCAAATTTTTTAGTAGCCTCTAATATTTATTATATGTACTTATCTGGGGTGTATATTTTTGGGTAGGAAATTATCTCCAGAAGAGCAGCCCTGGTGTATTGATAAGGTTTCTGGCAAGGTCGTAATCAATAAGGGCGTGGAGAATGTCTGCATAGATAAGAGTACAATTAGTTTTATAGATGGATTCCACAGTAAACTTTACTATAGAGGGTATAGTATAGAAGACTTAGCTCAAAACAGTACATATGAAGAAGTAGTTTATCTCTTGCTGTACGATAAGCTTCCAACAAAGAGGGAATTAACAGATTTCAGTGGATGGATGAGAGAAGAGAGAGACATATCTAGAGAGGTAGATGAACTACTCTGTAAGATACCGGTGGATGTTGAGCCAATGGAAGTCCTTAGAACAGCCGTCTCATATCTCGGTAACCTAGACCCTGGAAGATATGATACAAGTAGGGAGGGGATGGTTAGGAAGACTATTAGACTAGTAGCTAAGATGCCGACTATAATCGCTCACTGGTATAGGATAAGGTCTAGGCAAGACCTAGTCTGCCCTGACCCAAGGTTAAACCATGCTGAAAACTTCCTCTACATGATGTTCGGTACTAAGCCAGACCAGTTATCTGCTAGAGCTATGGATGTTTCATTTATATTGTATGCTGAGCATGAGATGAATGCTTCTGCTTTTACTGCTGTTGTTATTGCTTCAACCTTGAGTGATTATTATAGTGCTATTGTTGGTGCTATCGGTGCTCTTAGAGGACCACTACATGGATATGCGAATGTAGAGGCTATGAGGCAGTTCGATGAGATAGGTAGACCTGAGAATGTAGATAAGTGGTACCAGGAGTATATCTTAACTGGTAAGAAGAGAGTTATGGGTGCAGGTCATAGAGTCTACAAAACATACGACCCAAGAGCAAAAATATTCAGAGAATACGCTCGACAGTTTGCAGATAAAGCAGGAGGAAAAGTCAAAGAGTATTATGAGATAGCTAGAAGGCTTGAAGAATTAGTTATGAGTCAATTATGTGAAACGAGGAACATATGTACTAATGTAGATTACTGGAGTGGAATAATATATCATGCCATGAATATACCTATAGACCTCTACTGTACACTTTTCGCAGCATCTAGAACGATAGGATGGTCAGCCCACATACTAGAATACATTGCAGACAACAGGATCATAAGACCTAGACTCTACTATGATGGAGATGTAGACAAGGAATACATACCGATAGAAAATAGGTAAAAAAATTCTACCTCCATTTTTTCTTTAAAACATCTTTATTCTCATTTTTGTATAATTAATTGTTCTACCGCTATATTCTAAGCGTAAGATCGGTGTAGAAGACCTGTCATCTTCATGATACTTCTTTCTTTTTCCTCAATGATACTTTAAGCGTTATAAGCCTCTCTCCTGAAAACAGCCAAGCTGAAATAATTAAGAATGCTATAGTAAATAATCCTGTTACCATTGTTGCAGATACGGCTTCTAGGTATCTTCCCGTAGCTACGTAGTCTATCGCTCTAAAGAAGTGAGTGTATGGGTTCAGCATCATCAAGAGAGAGGCGGGAAAAGCTAATTCATCAAGATCTATGAAGGCTGTGAGAAAGAATGCTGGAAACATTGGAAGAAATGTTGCTGCTCCAACTAGCTGCTGAGATCCTCTAACATCTTCTGCAAGTACCCCTACAAGTATGCCTATAGACATTGTTAAAAGCATGGCTACGAAGATTGTCAGCATTAAGATAATCACACTTGTAGAGTTTAATGGAAGAAGGGGCCCAGTACTTGTAAATACATCCATATCTTCACTCATGTTTGATACTCCTTGAATGCTACCTATCCTTGAGAATGCTAATATTAAGTATATTCCAAATCCTACTCCAAATGAGAACATGCCTATTAGAGCAATGATAGTAGATGCAAGCATTTTAGTAAGAAGAATCTTAAGCCTACTTATTGGAAGGGTAAGAAGTATTTCTAATGTCTTAGCTTCTTTCTCTAACCCAATACTAGTAGCTGAGATAGTTGCAGTGAGGGCTACTACTATTAATGCGATTAGCGGTAGCCCATAAATTGAAGAGAGAATAGTATTCACCATTATCGTAGGAGGATAATTCAGAACATCGCCTCTATAGAATGTGTTAGATTCTTCTTCAATAGGCTTGCTTAGAAATTCTAGATCCACACCTCTCTCTTCAGCTAGTTTCTCAGATAGTGATTGGTAAGCTCTTGAAAGAATTCCAGAAATTTTGCTGATGCTAATTAAGCTGCCTATCTTAACAGTCTTCACATTATAGAAAACATACATTTTAGCTTTCTGACCTGCTGAGATCTTTTCAGTAAATTCTATGGGAAATTCTATGAAAGCTGCAATCCCTTTATCGAATAATTCATTCAGGTTGCTGCTTCCTCTAATAAAGATGACTTGAACATTGTTTTCTCTAATCTCATCTATTAAGAATTTGCTGTACTTTCCCTCGTCTAGATCATTTACTGCTAACGTTATAGTTTCAGTCTCACCTGTCCTAGCTGCTTCCATCATAGTGAAGGAGAATATCCCCCCAATAGTTGGGAATAATAGTAGAGGCATTAAAACTACTCCTATAAGGATTGTCTTCTCCATCAGCAGCTCTTTTAATTCTTTATATATTAATGCTGTTAGACTCATTTTCTCACAACCTTGATGAATACTTCTTCAAGATTCTCAGCATCATATTCTCTTTCTATCTGTTTCGGATTGCCTTCAACGATTATAGATCCATCTTTTATTAATGCTACTCTATCACACAGGTACTCTACTTCAAGCATGTTGTGGCTTGAGATAATACATGATGCATTCATCTGCTTAACATAGTCTTTTATTAATCTTCTAACATATACAGCATGTTCAACGTCTAAGCCGCTTGTAGGTTCGTCGAGAATCAGCACTCTAGATCTGCTCATTAAAGTACGGGCTACCATTATCCTTCTCCTCATACCCTTACTATAAGACCCCATCGGGGCATCAACGAGTTCTCCTAAACCGCTTATCTCTACACCATATTCTACAGCTTCTTCGAGACCTCTATCTCTAAGTCCTTGTATTAACCCATTGATCTTAAGGAATTCTCTCCCAGTTAAATGTTTGTATATTCCTACATCTTCTGGAAGATAAGATATTATTCTTCTTACATGGTTTGTATGTTTTACTACGCTCTTCTCAAGTATGTATACATCACCTTTATCGGGTTTTAGAATCGTAGCTAAGATCCTTAAGGTAGTTGTTTTACCTGCACCATTGGGTCCGACAAGCCCGTAAACTTCACCTTCCTCTACCTTAAATCTTAACCTTTTTAACACGCATCTTTTACCAAACCTTTTCCATACATCTACGACGTTTACAGCAACCATATCAACTGCAACTCAATCTTCTGAAAAGAAGCTAATAAGCATTGAAAAGCGGATAGAAATAATTTATAAGATATGTTCTAAGACTGATTCATACTTCTCGTCTAAACACTATCTAAAATCATGACGTTCATTCTTTCTAGAATGTTTATGCTGGAAAGATAATTCTTATATTCTTGGTTAATATTGAAGAGAGAATCATGGAGACGGTCGGTATAATTGGGGCTGGGCAAATAGGTTCAGCTATAGCAAAGATTATTGCAGAAACTGGTAAATATCATGTCATAGCTTCTAGAAGAAAACTTTCAAAAATTAAAGAACTTGAAAATCTAGGTGTAGAATTAACGAGCAACAATAAAGAAGTTGCCTCTAAGTCAGACATAATCATTATATCCGTTAAACCCCATAAAACAATCGAAGTCTTAAGAGAAGTAGCAGTATATATGAGAAATAAGATCTTAATCTCTGTCGCTGCAGCTATACCTATACAGAGGCTGGTCGAGGCTGCTCCTGAAGCAAAGATCGTTAGAGCTATGCCTAACATCAATATATTAGTGAAAGCTAGCTTAACAGCATACGCTAAGGGACCAAATCTATCTCAAGAAGATGTGAGAAAAGTCCAAGAACTCTTTAATCTAATGGGTGAATATATTGAGGTTGAAGAAGAACTAATGGATGCTATTACTGCGTTGAGTGGAAGTGGTCCAGCTTATGTTTCAACATTGATTGAAGCTATGGCTTACGCTGGATTAAAAGTTGGGATGTCTAGAGAACTAGCATACTATTCTGCTGCATACACTGTATACGGCTCTTCTAAGCTTTATCTAGAGACGAAACTTCATCCTTCAATTATAAAAGAAATGGTACTAACTCCAGCTGGTGTAACTATTGAGGGAATATATTACCTCGAGGAAGGTGGAATAAGGACAGCTGTAATGAGAGCGGTCGAGGCAGCGACTAAGAAAGCACATGAAATAGCTGAAAAACTAAACAATAAATAAAGATTGATACATTCTTAAAACTGTGCTCCTTTTTACTAATCAAACCTTAATGATGAAGATTACCTTATCTAGGTAGCTATTTCTTCTCCTGCTTCTCTTCCTTCATCTTTTTGGCTTTTCTAGATTTTTTCTTTTTCTGTTCTTTTCTTTCGATTCTTCTCATCAAAGTATTCGGTAACCGGACATCTTTATCATTTCTTATCGACGGATGGTCGGGATCAACCATTATTACTTCAAACCATTTATAGAGCCCGTCTTCAGCTACCCAGTATGCTCCAAGTGGGTAGAGATTTGGATACTTCTTAACTGCATGATTTATTGCTTCTTTCTTCATTGTTACGTCAACTTTATGCTTAACCACTCCAATCGTTTTAGGTCTTCTACCTGCTCTAGGTCTAGGCTTCTGGAAGCCTCCTCTCCTAACTCTTACCCTAACAACTATGAATCCCTGCTTAGCTTTATAGCCGAGCTGGCGGGCTCGGTCAAGTCTAAGAGGTTTCTCAATTCTTACAACTGAAGGCTGCCTTCTCCACTTAATTAGCCTCTCCTTCATTGATGCTTTAAGTTCTTCAGGTTTTTCTCTCCAAAGCTCATTAATCTTACTGTAAAGCGACATGATCCATTATCTCCTTACCGTATCCCTATAGGCTCTCTATTTAACTTCTCCCAATCTTATCTAACCTCTATTATCTCATTTGGGGGTATGAATCTCATGTACCAGCTAGAGAATTTTTCAGGCGTAGTTATATGAAGTTCTACTGGAGCTTCAACCTCTCTATAGACTTCGACCATCATCTCATGCTTCATGTTAATATCCTCTGTGACTACAAGTATATCTATATCACTTAAAGCTGTAATACATCCTTTAACCACTGAGCCGAAGATATAAACTCTAACGTTTGGGTCGATCCTACCCAGTATCCTCTTTACTTCACGTCCTACATCTAGATAATTCTTAAGATAATCCAATAGTTTATCTTCATATCTTTTCGACAATAGGTTTAAACACCTCGACGACAAACCTGTAGATATCTTTTACTTCTCTCTCCTCGAAGACGTAAGGTAAATATCTAGATACTATGTATGCTTCTTCAAGTCTAGCAATATAATGAAGTTTTTCTTCATCTTGAACAAGTCTTAACAAATTAGGATTATCATCACCTAATATTCGGATCAATGATTTGAGAGAATGAGTTCTTGGATAACTTCCTTTCTTTACTAAAAGCTTATACTTGAGTATAAGTTGGCAGTATTGCTCAAGATTGAATACTGCTAAATCCCATTCTCCTTGATTGATCAGTCCTTGTGCATTACGTAGGAATGCTTCAGCTCTCCGCCTAATTAATTCAACTTCTTCATAGGACAAACTACTTCCGAAGAGATCCCCATATACTATGTTAAAAACGTTGATCCCTACTACCTATCGAATATATAAGCAGGGTTAACGTCCCATTTTAAACTATTGGACTTCTAGGTCAGCTGTAAGCGAGCCGCTCCTTCTAAAAATATATGTATGTTTTTTCTTGAATGTATTTTCCCCTAATCGGAATAGTGTGACCGCATCTAGGACACTTACCTTCATCTAGTTTGAAGTATGTTACTCTATAGTTCCTTCTAGAGATCAAAATCTTACCGCAATCAGGGCATTTAGTATCTTCTAAGCCTTCCATCCTCACGTTTCCTACATATACATAGTTTAAGCCGATCTTCTCAGCTTTCTCTTTAATTGCGAGTAGAGTAGATAGAGATGTTGGAGGAGTTTTCCAGACATTGGCTGGGTAATATCTATTAATGTGTAGAGGGACGTCTACTCCTAAGATATCTAGATGTTTATTGAGTATCCAATCTATACATTCTTCAAAATCGTTGAAACCTGTAACAACAAGATAAACCATTTCTACGTGGCCTCCCATCTCTATTATTTTTCTAGCATTAGAGAAGATTATTGAATGATCTATTGAGGCAATAGCTCTACTTGCTTTTGGGCATCCCTTAATATCGATGCTAAACCCGTCTACTCCATGTTCTATCAATTCTTGAATTGCTCGAAGTGTAAAGTAGCCGTTAGTTACAATCGTTCCATATAGGTTGAATCTTCTTCCAAGCTCGAATAAATCTATTAGATAATCGAAGAGTGTCGTAGGCTCATTAAAGCTTGCACATAATCCTTCATCCCGGTTTTTTATAGCTTCCTCTATTAGTTCTTTAGGCTGTATTCTCCTAGATGTTGTTGGAAGATTAGAGAAGCTTAGATGATGGTTTTGGCACCATGGACAATAGAATGTACATGCGTATCCTGAGAATGTCAAAGATGTACTGTTTGGCCAATAGTGAAAGAAAGGTTTTATCTCTATCGGCCTACTCTCAACAGCGCTTATCACACCATAACCATCATGTATCAACTTTCCATTAATATTTACATAATTTTTACATACTCCTCTACTTCCTAGAGTAAGCCTACACCTTCTCTCACATACTTCACATTCAACTATATCATCATGCTTTATCCAAAGTCTCCCAATCTTCACGTCTCTAACCCGATGACAACTGTATAAGACTAGCTATTTAAAACTAGAAGATCTTACCTCTTAGAATTGACGTGAATTAATGTTAATACCGAGCTTGTAGGATGTTTTCTGGATATGCGTGTTGATAAGATGTTTATACAGGTTTTATGCCATGCTACTGAAGATGAGGGTAAAGTTATGATGGCTATTGAGAATGTTGTTGGATTAGACAAGATGGGTAAGATGAAGATCAGTAGCCAGGTTTTAAAGGGCTATTATGGAGATCCAGTAACAATGATCAAGTTCGAAGTATTAGATCCTGAAATATCTACTCAGATTATTAGAGAAGTTTTCTCTAAACTTTCAGAATATGAGAAGCATGATATAGCTGAGAATTGCATAGAAAGAGGAAAGCATGGAGGAAAACTATACATCCGCTTAGACAAGCAAGCAGCTTATAATAGAATATTAAGACTCTCCGATAAAGACCCTGTCAGGATTGAGGCATCAATAAGAGGAGATATAGATAAGCTAATTGATATGTTAAATACTCAAGATAGAAGAGATATAACATAGATAAAAAGGAGGATGAAGCTTAAGCACGTTAATGGGGACCTGGTGTGGGTAGAAAATACGTAGATTTCTGGATAAACTTGACCGATGAGGTAGATTTATCTGAGATGATTTCAGAGGTAAAGAAGCTTGGGTTTAGAAGTGTAGTTGTATCTTCAGTAGATGAGAGTAAGCTTAAAGAATTCAAGAAGCTTAGTGAAGACTTTAAGATAGAAGTCTATAGGAAGCTTATCCTAGAACCAGAAGATAGACTATCTCTCCTCAAGAATCTGAGAGCTTATAGAGGTGAATATGAAGTAATCTCAGTTATATGTAGTAATCTTGAAGTTGCTCTAACAGCTGCAAGAGATAGTAGAGTTGACTCTCTAATCCTACCACCTAGTAAGAGATTTAGGATCGATAAGGGTGTAGCAGCGCTCATCAGCAACTCTGTGGAGCTACCTTTTAAATGGTTTATAGACGAAGCCGGTAGAAGAGATTTCATAAAAGTAGCAAGCGAGATAGTTAACCATCTATCTAGGAAGACTAGTATAATTGTTTCATCAAGCGCTTCTAAACCCTTCGAGCTTCGCAGCCCCCATGAGCTAGCCTCTCTCTTACAAGTCCTTGGACTAGATAGGAGTACGGCATTAGATGCTGTATCAATCATACCGGGAAAGATTATCGAGACAAATCTAGTTAAACTATCATCTAGCTATGTTGCTAGAGGTGTATTGAAAATTGGTTAAAAGAAAGAAGAGATACATTATCGTTGAAGCATCAATAGAGATACCCATAGAAGTTTTTAAGAAGCTTATTGAGAAAAGCTATCTAGAATTGTTCGGTGAGTTCGGTTTAAATGAAGCCAACTTGAGAGTAGTTAAGAAGATTAATAATAAGTTTATCCTAGAGTGCTCTCATAACTCTATATCAAGAGCAATCCTATCTATTTCTTCTATCAGAAAGCTAAATGATAGCTTAATCTGTCTTAGAGTAGTTAAGGTCGCTGGAACTATAAGGAAGGGGGGATAGTTGCAGAGGGATAGAGTCCTAGAAGCATTAATTATATGGATTCTATCTATGATCTTGCTTACATTATCAGGATTCATAAAACCGAAAGGATACGTTTATTCAACAATTGTAAATCAGGCTGCGTTGGCCACTCCACCTATAATCTACTTAGCTGTTAGGAGAGATGTTCTGCTAAGTATGTTAAAGTCATTGAAGAATATAAGGGTAAAGTATATTGTTTTTATAGCTTTAGGTATATGGGCAGCGGGAAGCATCCTAACATACATGCAGGACATGCTTTATCCTCCTCCATCATGGTATGTTGAAAAGATGAAGGAACATACTCCTTCAAATCTTCATGAGCTCATACTAGCCTTATTGCTAACTTGGTTATTGGTTGCACCCATTGAAGAATTACTATTTAGATGGGTTCTCCTTAAGCCTATTGTTGATTTCTTAGGAGTTAAGATGGGAGTTATATCTTCAGCATTAATTTTCTCGTTCTCCCATCTTGATCCATGGAATCTAATCTCACCATTCTTAGTAGGTCTAGCTGCTGGATGGATAGTAGCAAGGAATGGAAGTATAATCTCAGCTATAATTATTCACGGGGTCCACAATACTATATCACATCTGGTAAATATGCTTATTGTATTTTAGATTTGAGACTTACCACATGCTGGGCAGAATATTCTACCTTTTAGAGGTTCACCACAATATTTACATACATCCGGTCTGATCTGCCCAGATACTTTACTCTCTTCTATGTATTCTTCTTTCTCTTTTCTTTCTCTTTCTTTCTCATATCTCCTAGCGATGAATACAGCGCCTTCAATTAATGCTACGAATACTGCGAGTAATAGTATATTTGTAAACAATCCCCCATCAGGGGTTATTAGTGCAGCAACTATATAACCTATACCATATATCCACTTCCTATTCTTAGTTATCGTCTTTGTACTTAGTAGCCCAACTCTTACTAATAGAACCAGTATTACAGGAGAGGTAAATACTGCTCCAGTTGCAATGACAACTATGAAGACCGTAGTATAGAAATCCATTATATCTACGTAGAGTGCTGCACCAACTAAGTCGAAGAATATCTTCATAGCTCTAAAAGTAAATGGTGCTAGAACTAAGTATCCGAAGATTACCCCAGAGGTGAATAAGCCTATAAAAGCTGTTAGGAAGGGATATATCATTCTTCTTTCATGGGGGTAGAGCGCAGGGTCAACATACTTGTATATTTCGTATCCTATTACGGGGCTACTAAAGATTAAGCCAAAAACCAGTGAAGCTATGAAGTATAATTCGAGAGGTTTAGTTATAGTTAAACCGATAAGAACCATTCCTTCAGGCATAACCTGCTCTCTAATTATATCCAAGACTACAGAAACTAGAGGCTTGTAAGCGTATATGAACTCCCAGCTCAGGTTAAATTCTGCAGGAAAGACCAGCATAGCAAGTGTAGAGATTATCACAGCGATCAAGCTTACCTTAACTCTATCCTTAAGCTCCCTCAAATGCTCTAGTAACGTCATCTCTTTCATATCAACACGTTTCTTCAACTCTATCCCCTTATAACATGAATAGACTAATTCTTAATCTCTTCCATGTAAAATAACTTTCTCTTCTTGATAAAGACTTCCCGGAACGATTAATGATAAAGACTCTACATGTCTTTATTGTTTCTTGTTTAAAAGAGTCCGTATAGGATGCTTCTCTGGAGTAGATTCACATCTGGTTCTAGGGTTTAATTGTGCTTAGCTTCATCTTTATTTCCTCTAGTAGCTCTTCATCACTCTTTCCTTCAGGATTTATTCCAAGCTCCTTAGCGATCTTCTCAATCCTCTCCCTCTCATCCTGCTGGGATCCGGCTCTGAATTCTTTAACCATTCTTCCTAATCCATGTGCGAAATTTACTATTATATTTGGTTTTAGAAGAATGATTAATATAACAACTCCTATTATGACCCACTCTATCCCTTGTATCGCCATTCTAAGTCACTTCTAGGATGCAGTCTGAGTTTTCTTGGTTTTCTCGATTATCTCTTGAGCTATCTGGTCTCTTGTCTTTCCTTCTGTCTGGATACCGAGAGATCTAGCTATCTCTAATAATTTATCATCTGAAGATTGAGGTGGCGGAGTAGCTGTGGCAGGTCTATAAGCTTCTGAAGGAGTGGGAGATTTTAACTCTGACTCAAAACGCCTCACTTCTTCCTCCATTCCTCTAGATGCTTTCTCAAATTCCTTCTTTGCTTGACCTATCGACCTAGCCAGCTTTGGAAGTTTCTCTGGACCCCATAAAAAGAGAACTAGAACTATAACCGCTACAATTATCCACTCAATTCCTTGTATGGGCATGTTCTCATACAGATACATGGAAAACTAGTATTTAAGCGTAGATGTAGTATTTTTCATTGTCAATTCTCTCTAGCCTATTATTCCATTATGCCTCAGATCCTTTATTATACAGTCTTTTAGAACGAGGAGGATAATTTATTCTTCAAGAGACTGACTATACTTCTCTCTAACCTATCTTAATGTTTTCTCTCTCAGCCACATATAATACATTTTCCATATTATTACTCAATGAATATGTAACCCTTTCTACAGTTGCCTCTCTAGCTTATCTTTCTAGAACTTCTCTTAGTCTCTCCCCAATCTTCATTTAGAGTCAAGTATGTCATATGCCTGTCACAGTAATATCCTATGATCCTTCAATCCATAACACATATCCATCTACACTCATCTAAGTATCCATAAAGACAACACCTAACCATACTCATATACAATATAGAGGTATAGAGAGAAAGAGAATACAGAAAATAGGGGCTGAATATGTGATGTATGGCTAGCTAATTAGAGAGTTGGAGACTTTCAAGACTACTATCTTCTTCCTCTCATAATCATGATACCATAGTATTCTTCTAAGCCTTCTAAGGTCTTCAATAACAAGCCAGAAATCCACTATCACACCCCCAAGACCACAATTCTCAAGATACTCTAAAAGCTCCCCATAGCCAACTCAACAACCCTAATCTCCTAAACAACACCATACTATCCAAAACATCCTTAACCCATCTAGCA
>CAZKRR010000040.1:0-12186 GCA_964555135.1 uncultured Nitrososphaeria archaeon | reverse complement strand
CATGGTATAGATGGGCTCTAGATAGGCTTGGACTAGAGTATAGGTATCAGAGGTTCGGTATGAGGAATAGGGTTGAGAGATTCTTCAGATATCTTAAAGAGAGGACAGCAGTATTCTATCATAAGCTAAGCGCAAGAAACCATGTACAAGGAATCATAAACCTTAAACTATTCTTAAACCTATCCATATTATACTATAAAGCTGTAAGAACAGAAGGTAAGTGAAAAATACTTATTCGGACACTATCGTATTAAACGAATAGTGTTTACTGTTTCGGAGATTTATTTTTCATAATATGTAAGTTCTGTTAAGTTGAAAGCTGTGAATTACTTAATTAGACTGTATCATAGCTTTAGAGTATCGGTATTAGCGTACATCGCGTATATCTTCTTGAAATCTGTTTAACGTTTTTATAGCTCGATTGTTTTACATAAGGTAGTCTTGATAAAGTCTGAGAAGACTGTTACTAGGTCTTTTAGGATAAGTGAGCTAGCTCTAAAGATATTGCAAGAAGATTCTCATCGTCAAAATGTAAGTATTAACACTTTGGTAAACCAGATTCTTCTATCCTACGTTAATTTCGACAGATATGCTAAGAAGTTCAACTTTATTAGATTTTCAAGTATAGCGTTAAGATACTTGCTTGAATCAATCCCTGATGAAGCAATAATACGTGTAAGCTATAATGCAGGAAAAGAAATCTCAGAACCATTCATATTGTCAAAAGAGGGAGCGCTCACCATGGATTCCATACTAGATTATCTTAGAAACTTATCTATCTATGGGAATCTCTTCGAATACAATGAAGTCGTTAAAGATGATAAGAAAACAATAGCCCTAACACATACTCTAGGACCTAAAGGATCACTCTTCATCGCACATTATCTTCAACCTATCTTTGAGAGGATAAGAGTAAACGCATATTTTTCTTTAAGCGAACATACAGTATTAATCGAGATAAAGGAGAGCTCTTAAAGATACAAAACATTACTTTCAGCTACAGGGGATACCTGCTCCTTAAATAATTCTAAATCTATTTGATTACTAGTGAGGAAGGAATGTTTAGGAAAAATAAAGCCATAGATCCTGTTTGTGGAATGGAGATAGAAAAAGATAGAATCTCAACAACTTACGAAGGAGCTACCTACTACTTCTGCTCTGAAGATTGTAGAATGAAGTTCCAGAAAAATCCAGATAAATACCTTACTAGGAGAACATCAGATAAAAAGATAGAGACGCAAAGACACTCAACTCATCATTGCTGCTAGGTGACATGATGATGGAGAAGAAGATATTACTAATAATTTTGTTGTCAGCTGTTGTAGGATTAGCGTCGGCGGCTTCTATAATATTAATAGGCTCTGTAGCTGCGCAGAATAGTATATCTCCTTTCTATGGTGCACCCACTCCATATGGATGGTACGGATGTCCAATGTGTAGTGGATGGTGGGGCAGGTGGTATCAGCAATATCCCCAAGATACAGTTCCTCCATATGGGTGGAACTATGGTGCACTTCAAAGACTCGATATTCAAAATGCTATAGAAAGATTAGATGCATATATATCTAGACTTGGCAGTTTTAAAATAAGTGAGGTAATGGAGTTTACTAATCATTTTTACGCTATTATTATTGAAGAAGATACAGGAATGGGTGCCTTTGAATTATTAGTAGACCCTTATAGTGGAGTGATAACACCTGAGCCTGGACCGAATATGATGTGGAATCTAAAGTATGGTATGCATAATAGAATGCGTAACATAGGGGTTCCATGGTGGCAAGTGGCGCCAAATAATGAGATGCCGATAAGCAGTGAAGAAGCTAAGAAGATTGCATACAGTTATTTGAAAAATGTCTATCCTGGAGAAGATATAGAAGTTGAGGAACCAACCAAATTCTATGGATATTATACCTTAGACTACGAATTAAATGGTAGAATGCATGGAATGCTTAGTGTAAACGGCTTTACAGGAGACGTATGGTATCATTCATGGCATGGAGAATTCATCCAAGAAAAAGAATTATCTTAAAACTATGAATAGTATAATAGAATACATTGAATTCGCTATACTCATTAATCCACTTAGACGAGTATTCCAAGATCCTTGGGGGATCTTGAAGGAAATGGGATTAAGAGATGGAATGTATATGATCGATTTAGGATGCGGTCCAGGATATCTAACTATCCCCGCAGCTAAAATAGTTGGTCGCCGTGGAAGAGTATACGCTGTCGATATTAATGAGAGATATCTTAGATATGTGAGAAAGAAGATGGAAGAGCATGGTCTAGAGAACATAATTCTTCTCAATACAGATGCATGGAGACTAGACGATATTCCTCCAAATACTATTGATATATGCTTGATGTTCTTAAGCCTGCACCACTTCTCGAAAAAGCAGGAGAGCATATACGAGGTTATGAAAAAACTAAAGAAGGGCGGAAGCTTAATAATCTACGATACTAACCATGATGCGCTGGCAGGCCATGGGACCCATTTAGAAGAAATTCAATCTACAGCTTTAGAAGCTGGCTTTATAACAACATACTTGAGGAAAAAATTTACAACCTATATGCTTAAGCTAGTAAAACCATAAAACATACTTTTAACGATAATTTATCAAATTATAGAAAATGATAAGGATTTAAGTTAGCTACTGTTAATTCTTAAACCGATTTCTACTTTAGGTATTTCTCAGGGTTTTTATCGAAGAGGTCTTTACATGTTGATGAACAGAAGTAGTATCTTCTACCTTTATACTCTGAGATATATCTAGCATTCTTCTCATCAACCATCATACCACATACTGGATCCTTCGCCATGCTTTACACTAGATCCTACGGCCAGCACCCTTCTGATAAGTTTTTCTATTCTACCTTAAAAAATTGAATACTGGTCTACTTTTTGATTGTAATCTTCCATAATGCTTCTTCTAAGCGTTCTAGATTTAATACTTGGCTCCCTCTTCTAACAACTGCTTCTTTAATCGTTTCGCATGAAGGCTGGTTATCGAATACTACTTCTAGCGTTTCTCCATGCGGTATTTTGTCGAGTGTTTTAACTGTATATAGTACAGGATAGGGACAGGGTAGTCCAAGAATCTTTAATACGTATCTTTTCGGCTCAACTTCAACTAGCTCTACCGTCATAAGTATATCCACCTCTAAGCAATTCTTCAGCGAATTCATTAAAGCTCTCATAACCACTTTTAATAAATGACTTAAGAATATCTCTGACTACATCTTTGGCGAGATCTTCAGGAATATTCTTAAGTAGGAGCTGGGATAATTTACTATTCTTTCCTCTAACATAAATGTTGAAGCATGGTATGCTCTGCCCATCTTTCTTTATTACTACGTTTTGTAACCCTATATCAGCAATAATATGCTGAGCACAACTATTTGGACAACCACTTATCGCTATCCATATCTTGAGCTTCTTAAATTCTTCTCCAAGTTTTTCTTCAAGATAATTTATCAAGCTGTATGCATTATCCTTGCTACTTTTAACAGCTTTACCGCAGAAATCGCTTGGACAACCTCTCACCATGTACTTAATAGGTGGCTGGTCAGGATCCAAGTTTATTTTCTTTAGTTCCACTTTAACTTTACCTAATTCTTCTTCTGGAATATGGGGAATTATAAGTTTCTGTGAAGGTGATACTCTAATCTCGTTACTATATCTCTCAGATATATTGATGATCTCCTTAAATTGGTAGATACTCAGCAGCCCTGTAAATGTAGGCACGGTTAAAGAATATAGCCCATGATTTTTCTCACGAACTAATGTATCATGGTCTCTCCAGGAAAGATTTAAACAAGAGCTATCAAATGGTTGGAATGATTTATTCATATTTTCTTGTATCAATTCTTTTATTTTCTCAGTTCCCAATTCTTTAAGAAGCCACTTAAATCTAGATGTGCTTTTCCTTTCTCTGAAACCATATTGATTATAGACTTCTACAACAGCTTTAGTAAACTCTAATGCATTATTTAAGGGAATGAAGATGTTTAGTGGTTCTGCTAGAACAGGTGGGTAGCCTATGCTTCCACCAACAAATGGTGTAAAGCCTAGTTCATGTTCTCTTTCAACAACTATCAATGCCAGATCGTTTACTTCCGCTCTGATACAATTGATTGGACATGATGTAACCCCTATCTTGAATTTTCTAGGCAGGTTTAGATATTCTTTCTTCCCAGTAAAGAACTGTACTATTTCTCTAACTATTGTATATGTCTCAAGTAATTCTCCATCTAGGACTCCTGTGAATGGACATGTAGTTACATTTCTTACATCGCCATATCCTGCTCTTGGATAATGTTGTCCACACATATCAGTATATAATCCAACTTCTTCAAGTTTCTCGAAGACTTCGATAGAATCTTCATCTCTAATCCAGTGAAGCTGTATATCATGCCTCGTTGTAACTTCAAGGTAGCCTCTGCCAAACTTTTCTGATAATTCTGCGATTGTTTTTGCTTGATCTATCGTTAATCTTCCGCCCACTGCTTTTATACGGAGAAAGTGGTTGGAGCCCTGCCCAACTTCATGACCCAGTGCGTATCTGCCTATGAATCTTTCTATTTCAGCTAACTGGATCTGTAGATTTGTGCACCCCTTACGTTTTGGTTATAACGTCGTTATATAAACCTATCTCCATTACACAGATAGTTGAAGAAAATAAACAAATAATTACAATACATCAAGAATACCTTACTGATGGATTCAAGATTGCTTATAGAAGATATTCTTGAATGTTCGAGAAAACATTACTTAAAGCCTACAGGTAGTAGGATTATCAATTTCAACAATACATCCATCATTGTAAAATTAGAGTACCCGATAGACTTCTTAACCGATCCATTGAGGACTATAAAGAGGAAACCTGCAACTCTATTGTTTGAAGACATATATAGTAAGGGCTTTATAAGACCTGGAAGGACTATAATAACTGCTTCTTCAGGAAACTTTTTAAGAGAACTTGCTATAATCGCTTTAAACCATGGATTCAAGGTAATAGGTGTTACTCCTCCCAGGATTCCTTCTGAGAACTTAAAGATCTTGACAGCCCTCGGAGTTGATATTCTCCATATTACAGAGGAGTATGATCTATGTCCTAGAGAAACGACAGTTTTCTACACGAGAAGCCTTGCTGAGAAATATAGATTCAACCTCGTAAATATAGACCAGTATAATAGTTGGCAGAACGTCATGGCTCATTTATACATGACTTGGAGAGAAATTAAAGAGCTTGGAGAAATAGATTATGCATGTATACCTCTAGGCAGCACTGGAACATTTATGGGAATCTCGACAGGATGTAGTCTTGAAAAACAGAAGATGGAGATAATAGGAGTCCAGCCCACAAGATTCCATCACATACCTGGAGTCCACCATATAATCGGAGAATGTGAATGGAGTCCAGAAATATTCTCTTCTCTAATCAGCAGAGAGGTAGTAACCATCGACGATGTTGACGCATATGCAGGATTAGTAATGTTATGGAAGAATGGAATACCAGCTGGCCCCTCAACAGGTATGGTCTTCATCCAAGCAGTAAAGCTAGCTAAACAGATCAAAGAAGGAAACATCCTTACTATATCTGCAGATAGCATATTCGCATATAGAGATTATGTGCTAGAATACATGAAGGAGGTAATAGACCAGATAAACGTTAGATATCCAGAACTCGAAGAAGACTGTTTAAGATACATTGAATGGTTGAGAAAGCTTCCAACGATTAATGAGAGGTTAGAATTGATCAAGAGAATATACAGGATGGCAGGAGAACCAGGTAGGATCTTTCAATTCGATAATGAAGAAGAACTACTGAAAGAAATACAGATATCAACTTAAGAATGAGAAATAAGATAAGATTTATAAAGCACTCGTTTCTTCGAGAAAAAACAGGAGGTTAGGAGAACTACCAGAGAAGATATATCTAAAATGTAGAGACTGTGGAAGAGAATATCCTCCAACACTTCAATATGTATGTCCGAGCTGTTTCGGCGCATTAGACGTAGAATACAAAGATTTAGAAAACATTAAGATCGACATTGGAGGACTGTCAACTAGGAGGAAGGATATCTGGAGATACATTGAGCTTCTACCGATAATAAACCCAGAAAACATCGTTTCTCTAGGAGCAGGATACACTGAGCTCATTACTTCTACTAGACTATCTAGAAAGATAGGTTTAAGAAATCTATATCTAAAAGAAGACTTCACCAATCCAACCCACTCATTTAAAGATAGAGCTGCAAGTGTAGCTGTTTCTAAAGCCTTAGAATTTAGATTGAATGCTGTTGGATGTGCATCAACTGGAAATCTTGCAGCGGCTACTTCAGCTCATGCAGCTAGAGCTGGTCTCCCATGCTACATCTTTGTTCCGAAGGGTGTAGAAAAAGAGAAACTCTCCCATGCATTATCTTATGGAGCTAGATTAGTAGTTGTTGATGGAACGTATGATGAAGCAAACTGGTTAGCAGCTAGATTTGCTGAAGAATGTAATATCGGTATTGTGAATGTGAATATTAGACCATACTATGTTGAGGGTTCTAAAACACTAGCATATGAAATATGTGAACAGCTTGGTTGGAGAACTCCTGACCACATAATTATACCTATGGCTAGTGGAGCATTATTAAACGCAGTGGATAAAGGGTTAAGAGAATTAAAAACGATAGGATTAATTGATGGTGAAGTAAGAATCTCTGGAGTTCAACCTGAAGGCTGCTCACCCATAATTTCAGCATATAGAGATAATAGAGAATTCATTAAACCAGTTCGGGAAATCAATACAATAGCGTTTAGCCTTGCAATAGGTAATCCAGGAGACGGCGTATATGCTTTAAAAACAATAAAGAGAACAAAAGGGGTAGCTATCGCAGTTGGTGATAGAGATATTCTTGAAGCTATAAGAGATCTTGCACAGATGGAAGGATTGTTTGTTGAGCCTGGAGCAGCCGTAACAGTAGCTGGGCTTAAGAAGATGATTGAAGAAGGATTGGTAGATAGAGATGAAGAGATTGTCTGCCTTCTCACAGGCTCTGGACTGAAAACCCCAACTATTATTCAAGAATACAGTGCCCAACCTATTACTCTCAAGCCCTCTTCTATTAGTGAATTATCTAAGATATTAGGGGTTGAGGGTATTGCCTAGAGTTAAGCTTGTTCTCCCATCAGTTTTAGCAGAAGGCAGAGACCGGGTAAGAGAACTTGAAGCTTCTACACTTAGAGACATCGTTGATTATCTATGTAGAATGAAGCCTGAGTTAAAAGACCGTATAGTTTCTCCAGATGGAGAATTAAATAGATTCTTCAATTTCTATGTAAATGGGGTAAATGCATATCTATTAAACGGGGTTAAAACATTATTAAAAGATGGAGATGAAATCTCAATCGTACCTGCCATTGGAGGAGGACAACTATGGAGAGAAAGACTATAACAGATGATGAATTCGAGTTATATTCTAGGCAGATTGTACTCAATGTTATTGGCTTTGAAGGTCAAGAGAAACTTAAGAATTCCAGGGTAGCCATCGTTGGATTGGGTGGATTGGGGTCACCAATAGCGGTGACTTTAACAGCTATGGGTGTAGGATACATTCGGATAATAGATAGAGACATAGTAGAGAAATCTAACCTACATAGACAGCATCTATACACTTTTAAAGACATAGGTTATCCAAAAGTTGAAGTAGCTTTAAGAAGATTAAGAGAAATGAATCCCTATATTGAGATCGACCCATACCCACTATACATTAATGATTCAACAGCGTTAGAAGCCATCAAAGAAGTAGACGTAGTATTAGATGGGCTTGATAATTTTAAAGCGAGAAGAGCTATAAACAAAGCATGCTATAAACTATCTATACCATACATATATGCTTCAGCAATAGAAACATACGGCATGGTTTCAACCTTAATCCCCGGAGAAGGACCATGTCTTGAATGTATATTTCCAAATACTTCTGACCAGAATCTACCTACATGTTCTACCGTAGGTGTACATCCATCAATATTACAAGTAATATCGAGTATCGAAGTTTATGAAGCAGTTAATTTATTAACTAAGATGAAGCCACGACTCTTCAGAAAACTATTAATATACGATTTAGAAGAGTTGTCTACCAACCTGCTTGAAGTGAAGAAGTCAGTTAACTGCCCAATATGTGGGGAGGGAAAGATTACGGAAGAAAAAATTGAATATCCAGAGATTGAAGAAGTATGTTCTAGAGAAGGTAAAATTACATATATCATCAATCCAGGTCAAGTGATACCAGTTGAGATTAAGAGCTTATCTCAGAAATTATATAATGAAGGATATGAGATATCTAGAACTACTGATTTTAGCTTAATGTTCAAAATAGATGGTAATGGTACCTTCAGCTTGCTGAAGACAGGCGTTGGAATAGTAGAAGGATTAAATTCTAAGGAATATGCTCTCAAGATCTATGAAGTAATATTAAGGAAAATTTTAGACCACTAAGAATCTAAATATTCAACTCTAGTTTCTATTTAGATCTTAGAATGTTAGACTTCTGTCTCAGTTAAGTCCATTTTCGCAACATTAACACTTCCA
Source organism: uncultured Nitrososphaeria archaeon (assembly GCA_964555135.1). Lineage (GTDB taxonomy): Archaea > Thermoproteota > Nitrososphaeria_A > Caldarchaeales > Wolframiiraptoraceae > Geocrenenecus. The sequence goes on along the minus strand of CAZKRR010000040.1, from coordinate 3,604 downwards.
CTCGGAGCTGGTGAGATATAGATTTTATCAGGAAATCTTATAGCTAAACTATTAAAGACATCGTGAATCATCGATATGTTTGCATATGTTTTCTTCTCGACCAAAAGTAATGCTGTAACCTTTTCTAGGTAATCAAGCCTGATAGGTCTAAGTCCATACTTCTCAAGCTTATTGTATGCTTCAACTATTGTTCTAGATACCTCGTATCTACCCGCATTTCTCAAATTGCTAAACATGTTTTTTGAAAGTTCTTCAAAGATATACTCTTCTACTTTGTGTAAACTCATCTTAGAGATCCTAGAAATCTTATCGAGACCACGTATTAATCGTTCATCTATGGAGTATTTTCCTCTCCCATCTCTTCTAAGAATCCCGATATCTACGAGCCATTCGAGACGTGGTGGAGCGATATGACGATACTTAGCATAAAGGCTAGTTCTTATCCATTCTGTTTTATCTCTAATAGACAATCTTCTCTCTCTAAACTTCTCTGCTTCAGATATCTCTAACTCAATACTCTTTCTCCTACTTTCAGGATGCACACTTAATAACTTCCTGAGAGAAGCTGGGTAAGCTTCCTCCATAATATAATTCATAGCTTCTTGTCTTGTAAATTTTTCTTTTTCTATAACCCAGCTGATTATTGATTCTATGAAAGGATGGTCCGAGGACATTAAAGCCCATAGGAAATAAAGTTTCTCAGCATCATTTAATGTTATTAATTCTTTTGTAGATAGATGAACTCTGCCTTCTATAAAATCTCTGAATATTTCACTGGAATTTAGAATCAAATATATCTTCCCAAATAATCCAAGCCTCTGGGTTTTTCTATCTATTATGTTGATCTCGGCAGCTAGTGTAACATAGTTCCTAGCATTTACTGATCTCGTAATTAACCCGACAGTGTTACGTGAGATTAATTCTACATCTTCCAGGTTTTTAACTATGTCGTAGAGTATGCTTGAGATGAAGTCGAAGCTCCTAGGCTCATCATCTTCCATTATGCATGGGATCAGCCTCAGATAACCCAGCCTGCATGTATCTCCATGTGTTTCGAATATCATGCTGGTAGCACCTCCATGTATTCTCTAATTATTGAAGTCGGCCTAGCATTCATCCAATCTATCCAGACATTGTATGGAGCGAACTCCCCCTTCGTTAATACAAGTATTACTTCCCTATTTACCCCCTGGCCACCGTCTAGATACCATAGATATTTACTAGATTTAGGTATGCCATCATAGATTACAGATTGAACATTAAATCCTACCTCTTCAGCTATTGGTGTGACTTCTTCTGCCATATCTACGGTCCTATCATTAAGTTTGACTGTGCCAAGAACTATTACCGCAGCTCTATCCCATTTTAGTACTCTGAAGATCTCTTTTAAGCAATCTTTAATGAATTCCTTGAACTTCTTTATTGAATTTGTCTGAAAGAGTTTCTCTCTTACATGTTTATAGCAATATCCGAGGAACCATAGTCTTAGCCAGTTATCCCACGCATACGTCTGCGTATTAAAATATGGAGGAGACGTAATCACGAAATCTATACTCTCATCTTCTAGTGGGAGGCTTCTAGCATCAACCATGAAAGCATAACCTTTTACTGCTGGGATACCATCTCTAAATACTCTCTCAGCCTTCAGCTTCAGACACTTTAAGACTTCTCTCTTAGGCTTCTTTATGTTATTCTCCTTCACATATCGTTTCACATAACCTGGAGACATGGAGAATGAATGAGAACTCTTAATACTTAGATGGATGCTTGAGGGTCCGTGAAGTATTCCAAGCATTAATGCTTTTAAGAAGTTTGATAACTCTTCATCTTCAAGTTCCTGGATTAGTTCTCTAACAGCAAGAATCTGTCTTAAAGTATAGCTACTGTAAAATACCTTAACACCGTCTTCAACCTCATCTAGGTCATAGCCGCGTGCTCTCTGTATTACTCTAGGCTTAGCCCACTCAATCCAGCCTATTACGTCACGGTAACTTGCAGGTCTAATCTTTGCCATTGTTAATACGTATGCTTCAGGAGCTAGATCGTTTCCTAAACCAACTCTATTGTTTAGACATGCTTCTAAGGGTGCCGTGCCCTTACCACTAAAAGGATCTAAGACTTTATCTGCAGGTCTAGAATACTTCATAATGAAGTAGTAGGCTAGAGAAGGCGGGAAGGAACCTGTTCTAGAACAGATTCTATGTAGGCTTATCCCCCATTCATTCTTCGCATGCTTCCAAGAATCCCTTATACTGTAGCTCTGAATAATCTTGTATCTACTCAATGCAGTCGTCTTCACGAACATCAATGGTTTTAATCATTAGCTTCTAGAGAAGTTAAGATAAGTAGCCGGAAAAGTTTACAGTATCAAGTGGAGAGTATACTCGCAGACTGTGAGTGAACCGCAGTTAATGTTAGCGGTTAAGGGATATCTTTAATTATTAGTTTGTAGAGATTATTAAGTTGTTGAATAGTTCGGTGGTAGTTATGAATGAATATACTATCTTACCATATACTGGTCAGGAGTATTATGAATTGAATATACAGGGATTTAAGAGGAGATTACCAATGGTTCAAGTAAGTGAAGATACTTGGATAGCATACTTTGATAGCCTAGGAGATAGAGAGTTCATAGCTCATTGTGCGAATATACTGGCAGATTATCTTAAAGATACAGATGTATTAATGACTGCTGAGAGTAAAGGAATAGCATTAGTTCATGAAGTATCACTTAAGCTTGGACACCCATACTACATAGTTTGTAGAAAAGAGTTGAAGCCATTCATGAAAGACCCCATAGTAGTAAGGTTTAAACCAATAACTAGCAGGCATGAACTAGTTCTATGCATAGATGGAAGATACAGAGAGAGGATATCGGGAAAGAGGGTAGGAATAGTTGATGATATAGTTAGCACTGGAGAAACAATAAGAGCTATGAAGAAGATAGTTGAAGAAGCAGGAGGAAAAGTTACAAAAATAGCTGCAATACTTGTAGAAGGAGAATATAGAACAGATGTATATCATCTAGGAATTCTACCTCTCTTCAAAAAGAAGTAGCACAGTTATTCTCCATAGATCATTAACTATTCACCACGTATAATAATTAATTTTAGTAATAGTGAGACTGGATGCGGCATATGTAACCCCTCCCAAATCCTTTATATATTAGATGCACTATCAATACATTAATGACTAGGAGTTATAGGTGGCTAGGTGGGATCGGGTACATCTTAATGTTGATACCTTTCATGAATATTGTTGGATTTATTCTTGTAGGCATCGCATGGATCATGGCTGGAAGCGATACTAGGCAGGGAATATTCAAAGCTACAGGTATACTGATGTTCATCACGATGATACTAACTGTAGTGATAATAGCTTCTTGTTTTCCTATGATAGGAAGTTTAATAACTGGACTACCTCTAGGAGAATATCCAAGTTTTCCTCCACCAAGATTATTCCAAGAATTTCTCGGAACTATCGGATTATTCCTAACAGTAGTAGGTATCACAGCAGTCTTAGCGATAGTTGAATGGATACTTGAGCTAGTATCTCATTTCAGAGCTGCAACAGTATATAATGTGAAATGGTTTAGGAGAGCAGG
>CAZKRR010000039.1:0-12322 GCA_964555135.1 uncultured Nitrososphaeria archaeon | reverse complement strand
ATATATCTTGAAAAGAGTATTAGGTTTAAGATAATGAGAGAAGTGGCTGAAGAATATACTCATAGACAAATAGAAAAATAGAACCACTGTCATTTTAGAATCTCTAGAATTTTCCCTCGAAGAATTCTTGAATAGGAATCTTTTAAAATAAGTTTAGTAAGGGAAATAAGAGGTTATGATTACGCTTTTCATGGTTTTCATTCTCTCCTTAATCTTGGTAATACTTCTAACGCCAATATTCATAAAAATTGGAAGAAGGCTTAATCTAACAGGAGCAGATATACATAAGCCTAGTAAACCATCTATACCTAAAACAGGTGGACCTACACTAGTGATCGGAGTTATATCTAGTCTTACAGTATACCTCTTTGTTCAAGGGTTTTCTACTGAAATGGTTGCATTGATTTATTCTTCTCTCATTGCAGCTTTAATAGGTTTAATAGAAGATATTAGAGGGGAGATCAACCCAAAGGTTAAGCCTGCATTGCTAATCATTGCAGGGATACCCATACTTGCATTATCTGCTTACACCCCTCGACCTGTTCTACCTTTCATAGGTGCTACGAGGTTAACTAAGATCTATCCCTTCCTTGTTCTTGTAAGCTATCCAGTAGTTTGCAATGCTGTTAATAGTATAGATGTCTTGAATGGGTCTATTTCTTTTACATCTATAACTTTCTTCACCGCTGTCCTAGTTGTTTCAGTAATCCATGGCTTCGAGTATCCATCGATAGTATCAGTTGTTATGCTGGCAGCATTAGTAGGATTCGCTATTTATAACAAGTATCCTTCAAGAGTATTCGCAGGTAATTCTGGAAGCTTGTTTATTGGGGCAGTAATGGTCTCAACAGCTATTATTGGAAGAATAGAAGTTGTGGCAATAATTGCTCTCCTACCACATATAATGAATGAGATGCACGTAATATTCTCTATGCGTGGATTAAAATCTGCGAAACAATACAATTCTCGACCGATAATAATTGAGAATGGACTGATTACAGCGAATCCTGATGAAAAAGCACCTATAACTCTTGTAAGAATGCTTTCAGCGAAGATAAAAGCTAGGGAGGATAGCTTAGTGAAATCTATATCCCTCCTCTCACTCTACTCCATGATACTAGCAATTCTGACTAATATATTGTTTATGAGGTGAGTGAAGCATGTCTCTACTTAGAAATACTTTAATGGTTCTCATACTCTTAACGATTGCCTGGGTTGGGTTCATTTTTATAACATTCATACTTGCATATACTTTGTTTCCCGCTCTAGAGTATACAGATGGGAGCTTGACACTAGGGCTACTGAGAGTCGCTGTGGGGATAGCTGTGATTATGCTGTGGATATATGGATGGTATACGTTGACAAAGATGTGGCTACGTAAAATGCTATCGTAATAAACCAAAAATAGTAACAACCAACATCTAGTAACGTGAATCTGAGATAGGTGGTGTTTAGAGATATTGAATGTGGGTGTTGTAGGTGTAGGGTTCTGGGGGAGAAACCATGTAAGAATATTCTCGGAACTACCTTACGTAAAAGTTGAGGCAATATGTGATATTGACTACGAGAGAGCTAGAGATGTAGCTGCGAAATTTAATGTTGTGAATTATTATTCAAGTATAGACGAGATGCTCAGAAGGCATAGTCTAGAAGCTGTCTCAATATGTACTCCATCTGTTAACCATGCAGAATTAACTATAAAATGCCTTGAGGCGGGAGTAAATGTCTTCGTAGAGAAGCCTCTTGCTTCAACTCTAGATGAATGTTTCAAGATTATAGATACAGTTAAATCCTGTAATAAAGTCGTTATGACAGGGTTTATTGAGAGATTTAACCCAAGTGTAAGAAAAGCGAAAGAGCTTCTAAGAAATGAAGAGATTGGAGACGTAATTATGTCTCATAGTAGGAGGATAGGTTGGTGGCCAGAGAGGATAGGTGATGTAGGAGTAGTGAAGGATACAGCTATACATGATATAGACCTTGCAAGACATATATTCGAAGATGAGCCTTCACAAGTATATGCGAGAGGTGGCAGGCAGAAACACACTATAGCGGAAGACCATGTACAAGCAATACTATCATTCAGAGATAACGATAAAACTGCATTTATTGAGGCAAACTGGCTAACACCTAGAAAGAAGAGGGAGATGTATATTACAGGCTCAAACGGTGTAATAACTATACAGTTTCTAACACAGCAACTAGTAATAGAGAAAGCAGACATTGTCTTAGAACCTTTATTAAAGTATGAAGAACCATTAAAGAATGAGCTAGCATATTTTACTGAATGCCTCCTAAATAAGTGCAAGCCAGTACCAGATGAAATAGATGGTGCTAGAGCAATAGCAGTAGCAGAAGCAATAATTAAATCAATTCAGACAAACAAGTCAGTAGAGCTAGAGATTAGAAAGATAAAATAGACTATAATTAATGTAAAAACCGTGTACTTGCATCATTAGGTAAATGGATAACCTATAAATTCCTGAAATAAATCATCTAAATAATAAAGAGATGTCTGGTTGGAAGCTGTGGATCGAGGTCATAAGAGTTAAGTTTTTTCTAGCAGGAATACCTTCTCTTATCCTTGGGGTTGCTCTCTCAGTATACTGGGCTGGATACTTTAATTTCTTAAACTTCACGTTATCGTTGACTGGGGTCATTCTAGCAATGATTGGAACATACACATTCAATGAATACTATGACTTTAAGTCAGGGGTAGACGTTATTATTCCAAGCGAACATATAACACCATTCAGTGCAGGGAGCAGGATACTTCCATCTGGAGCTCTTAAACCTGAGCCCGTACTCAAGCTCGGCATTGTAGCATGGATACTCTACTCTCTCATCGCCATATACTTTACACTCACCATAGGCTGGCTAATTATTCCATTAACTCTCATAGGATTCATCTCTGGAGCATTCTATACTGCTCCACCCTTCAAGTGGGCTTATAGAGGGGTAGGAGAGGCTTTAATAGGCTTAAACTATGGTCCATTAATTACTTTTGGAAGCTATTATGTTCAAGCTATGAGTCTTCCAGCCGAGTTGATAATTCTACCTTCACTCATACCAGGACTACTGATAGCAGCTGTAATCTGGATAAATGAGTTTCCAGACTATCCTGCAGATAAAGCTGTAGGTAAGATGAATCTTGTAGCTAGATTAGGATTAGAGAGAGCTAGAACAATTTATTACTTCTTAACATTAAGCATCTACATAGTATTATTGGCAGGAGTCTTCCTACCTGTAATTCCTCCAACAGGACTAATAGTATTTGCAACACTACCTATAACATACAATAACATTGCTGTACTTAAGAAGTATTATAATGTTCCTAGAAAGCTTATCCCCGCTATGCGTGGAACAATCCTGTTATTTGTCTCTTCAACTTTCCTCTTAGCTTTAGGATATCTTCTAGCTTTATGGTGAAATACCATGGGAAATTCTAGGAAAGTCCTCCCCCTCTATGTTCCTCCTACATTCATGGTTAGACAAGCAGCTTCTCTGATGACGTTTAAGTATGCAACTAGGTGGAATGGGTTTGGTAGATGGGTAAAGAATATACCAGTTCTTCTCAAGATCTCTGCAGGAGCTATTGGTATCGGATGCTTCGGGTACCCGAGACACCCAGTATTTGAAGTTACATCCAATTGTAATCTAAGATGTCTCCATTGCCATGCTAGAGGGGGAGAGTTTAGACCAGATGAGCTGGATACAAGAAGTGCAAAGAAGGTTATTGAGAGCCTCGCAGACATACGTGAATTTCGCACTCTAGTCTTTACTGGAGGAGAACCTCTAGTTAGGAGAGACATTTATCAATTAATGAGCCATGCTTCCGACATGGGATTCTATACGGTTTTAGCTACAAATGCAACTTTAATAACAAGAGAAGTAGCTAGGAAACTTAAAGAAGTTAAGATTGGAGGTATAGCTGCAAGTATAGATTTTGCTGACCCAGTTATGCATGATGAATATCGTGGGGTGTCAGGTACATTTGAAAAATCATTAAAAGGTATATTAAACGCTCAAAGAGAAGGACTATACATACAGATTAATATCACTATTTCTAAACGTAACATTAATCAACTCGGAGAATTAACCATGCTCGCAGACAAGATAGGAGCTCACGTTATACTTCTCTATCAGCTAATCCCTTCTGGAAGAGGAGAGAATCTCTTCAATGAAACCCTCAATTCCGAATACTTCAAAATATTGATTGAAAGGCTACATGATGTTCAGAGCAGGATTAACCCTGTCACCATACCTGTAGGTCTTCCAGAATACTTTGCGTATCTTACAAAATCAATGGATCTAAATCCTAAGATCGCATCACATATTTTCAAGGGATGTATAGCTGGAAGAGGAATGTACTATATAAAACCCAATGGCGATGTTTGGCCATGCCCATTCCTCCCAATACCTGCTGGAAACCTAAAAGAAAAATCAGCTAAAGAAATATGGAGAAGCTCAGTCTTCAATATGTTTAGAGATAGAAGTAGATTGAAAAACCAATGTAGTAGATGTATCTATAGAGAGGTATGTGGGGGATGCCGTGCAAGAGCATACGCTTATACAAGAGACCCACTAGAGTCAGATCCCTGCTGCCCACTCTATAAAATAGAGTACCATATACCGTGCATACAGAAAATCTAAAGAAGCTGCAAAGAATCATTAGCAAAAGTGTAGTGTAAAAGTTATTAGGATACAGGAGCAGGCTCGTATGCTGCTCTCCCATATATGGGGGTAATACTTCCTCATGAGTTTTACTGTTACGAACAACTTTCTTATTATTGCTATGATGATGCATGACAATATTTCTTTTCTTATTATTGACCCAATATTCATCTATAGGCCTGAAACTATTACTAGCTAGGGTAATGTTATCTTCTCATCGCTGGCTTCTACCTGCTGGGATGGCTTCACCATTAATCTAGTAGAGTTTGTAGGTTTGTCAAGCCTTACCATTTACCCTCAAAATATTCTTTTGGGGCTAACTGAATAGCAGTGGATTTAAGAATATTCTTTAAGACTTCTTGAATTCATCAATCATCTTTCTTACCAACGTTATGGCGTATTCAGCTTCGCTTGGGTTATAGACTCCTTCATAGAAAGCTTCATCATGTAGTGTCCTCATTACATCACTATATAGCGCTCTCAAGTCTTCGCGTCCAATCTGTCTAAGCAGAGACCTCCTTTCAGAATGAGATCTAGCTATAACGTTAAGCTTCATCTTGATATATGAGTTCACGGCTAAGACCATTGATAAGAAAGCCTTATCTACAGCGTTTCTATATAGTAGTATGTCTCCAGTCTTAATAGCTTTCCTAAATTCCTCCTCAGCGTAACCTAGAATCTCTTCCGCAGTTGCTAAAGCTACATCATCCCCATTAACCAATGACACCCACCGTAAATTACCCTCCAAGATAATATATCTTCTCCTGCTGTGGTGGGGAAACTTATTAAAGTAAATTTCTGCTAAAAATGGGATCATGCCGACTTTTTACTTAGGTTTTTCCTTTTTGTTTACACAATGCCCAGATAAGCATTTTATCTATCCTCACTCTCATATTTTGACGGTATAAGGTTATTTCCCAGACTCTATCTATAGGATGGAGTGATTATGGTGAGGGAGATTAGAACAATCTGGTGGGAGAAGAACTACGTAGTTATTATTGACCAACGTCTCCTACCACATAAACTAAGGTATCTAAAGATTAGAAACCATAGAGAGATGGCTAAAGCGATCAAGGAGATGGCGATTAGAGGTGCTCCAGCCATTGGTGTTGCAGCAGCAATGAGTTTAGCTCTATCAGTAGTGAATGCTAGAACTGATAGTAGAGAAGTATTGATGAAGAGGTTGAGAGAAGCTGCTGAAACCATACGGTCTACAAGACCTACAGCTGTAAACCTCTTCTGGGCAATAGATAGAATACTGAGTGTAGCTGGAGGAGCTCACTCTAGCGGTGATCTAAGAGAGAAGGTTGTAAATGAAGCTTTAAAGATAGCGGAAGAAGACATTGAAGTAAATAAGAAGATTGGAGAGAATGGCTCAAAATTGATTAATGATGGAGATAGGATACTTACCCATTGTAATGCAGGTGCTCTAGCAACAGTTGGATATGGTACAGCTTTAGGAGTAATTCGGACAGCGTATAATCAAGGAAAGAGTATTCTAGTATATGCTTCAGAGACTAGACCTAGACTTCAAGGAGCGAGACTAACAACGTGGGAGCTTATCAGAGAAGGTATACCTGTTAAGCTTATTACAGATAACATGGCTTCATTCTTAATGCAAAGAGGAGAGGTAACAAAGGTTATAGTTGGAGCAGACAGGATACTTGCAAAGACTGGTCACGTAATAAATAAGATAGGAACTTTAACACATGCTATTTCTGCAAAATATTATAGTATCCCGTTCATTGTAGCTGCACCATTCTCAAGTATTGACTTCAAGAATAGTGTTGATGAAGTAGTAATAGAGGAAAGAAACATCGGAGAAGTCTTATATATAGATAATGTTAGGATAGCTCCAAAGGGAGTTGAAGCTATCAATCCAGCCTTTGATATCACTCCACCCGAGCTAGTATCCTATATCGTTACAGAGAAAGGAGTCTATAAACCTGAAGAATTAAGAGAGCTAACTAATTAGGTCTAGAAGATATAATACTACGATTACGGCCCCTGCAATACCAACAGTCTTTAAACCAGAAAAAATTAGGCTACAACCTGAGACCTTTCCGAGAAATACTCCTATTATAAAAAGTGTTGTGAATAGTATAACCATCGAGCATGTAAAAGCATAACCACTCTCTATGAAGTTTGAAGCTGCAGCTAGGTATGGTGATAATACAAGTAGTCCTGCGAGGCTTGATGCGAGAGAGTTTATTAATGCAGACATTATTACAGCTCTCTTATGAGCTTTCATAATCTCTGTCCCTTCAATTCTCATCAATAATGCTTCTTCAATCTCTTTTATCCTCCTCTGCTGTTCAGCTGATTCTGCAATATATGCCGAGCTTACACCGGATATAGCCATTGCAATTATTGCTCCTACTCCTCCACTTACTACATGAAAGACTTGTCTACTTCCAAGTAAGTGTATTCCAAGTATTACCCCCCATATAGTTAATGCACCTTCAAAAGCATTCATCACAAAGTATCTTCTAGAATATTCAGCAGACTTAGAGTATCTAAATATCTTTGTAAATGTATTTCCTAGCCTAGATAAAGTCTTCTTCAACATTCTTCTTATCTCTTCCCAGTTTTCTGGACTACTACGCCATCAATGCTGTGGACGGCTGCTCCAAGCTTCTTTATAGTCTTCTCAAGCTCCTCATAGCTTATACTATCTCCTTCTATTACAAGCCTTATACTATCTGTTTCAGCATCCACTTCGATTAGCTCAGCTTCTACTCTTGATACTCCCTCTACTCGGGATAACTCACTACTAAACTCAACTAAAGATGGAACATGAGTCTTCAAGACATCTAAAACTATCTTAGTTAACCTAGGCTGAGAACTATCTGGCTCCTCAGTCAATCCACCATCACATCTCTTAGATTTTCCTTAAAAAAGTTTATTCTTATTACCTTATAAGTAAAGAGGAGGCATATATCAAGTGAATCCATACTATTCAGGGAAGCTTCCTTCTGTAGGTGAGGAAGATTATCGGAAGCATTGTAGCTAGGTATAGTATGTGGATTATTAATCTGAGCCATTCAGCTTTTACAGTATACCCGAACATAACCGCTAGAATAGAGCCTATAATATTTTTATGATGTAATAAGTTTTCCATAGGTATGTCTATCATGTATGCTGGTTCAGCTAACCATCCAAGAGAGATATTCTTTACCTCTAGATATTCTATAAATTCATGTACTCCATAGCCTGCTAACCCGCCTGCTATAAAGATTAAGAGCATACTTGTATAATAGAAGAATGTTTTTAGATTCATCTTTATTCCAATTATAAAGATTGTGTAGGAGAATAGAAGAGAAGAAGCTAGCGCAAGGATTGCTCCAACCAGGGTTGTAGAGATGTCGGTTATGACGAAAGGTGTTAAGAATAATACTGTTTCAAGACCTTCCCTAAAGACAATTATATAAGAGAAAGAGATTAATCCAATAATTGACCTACTTGAAGAAACTTCTTCGATCTTTCTTTCTACTTCTTCTCTTATATATCTTCTCTTCAAGGCCATCCAGCGTACAACATATGATAGCACTACAACGGCGGTAAAAGCTGCAATAGCCTCAAATAAGAGTTGGGAGTCTTTATCCAGCATACCATAGCTAGAGAAGATTAAGATACCAATTAATATGCTTGTTACAATTGCTGAGTATACTCCGATCCATACATATCTTGATAACATCGCCCTGTAAGTTCTAGATAAATAAGACAAAATTATTACAACTATGAGGGATGCTTCAAGGGCTTCTCTGAAGGCTATTACGTATTGTCCTAGCATTTTGGAGATATAACCTATAACGACGTTATAAATATTATGATTACAAACAATTACAAAAAGAACACACCGCAAATATATAAGCATCATAACATTAACCACATAAGAGAGGATTATAATCATGGTTAGGAAAACTATCAAAATAAAAACTAGGAAGAGGAAAAATATTCATAAGACGACGATTGCCGTAGGACTACTACTATTTTTATTTACTATCATTTTCTTACTCACACTTAACGTACCGTCGCCAGCTGTTAGTCAACATGTTAGCTCAGCAACTTACAGTATCAAAACAGATAGATTCTATGGAAGTATAATAAATAAAGTATACTATAGCGGGTTAGGAGCCGTTATAGCTGATAGAGATTGTAGAACTGGAAGTGATGGTCTCACTACTTGTATAGGAGTGATAAAAACAGATATTGGCGATATAGTCGAATTCAAGTACACTCATGATATGTCTATTCAACCATGCCTTACCCCTGGTGATAGAGTTCAGATAATTTCAGAACAAAATGGTAAAGCAACAGTAGTAAGACTAGGTTAGACGGTGAGTGCCCAGTAGGTGGATCATATGTTTGAATTGTTCACTCTAATGGGGTTCATCGATGGTTTGAGTATTTGTAATATTAGTCTAACTGCTCTCTTCATCTCTTTAATGTATTCTACACAATTAGATAGAGGGACAGTGATGATTCTAGGTTTATCCTATGTCATCGGAGTGTTTTCTTCATATCTAGCAGTAGGTTTAGGTCTGTTAGCAGTATCTGTATCTCTGCCGACGATACCTCATATTATTACTAGAGTCGGTGTTAGCATGATGCTTACCATTGGTGTAGCCAACATACTAGCATACTTTGGATTAAAGATTCTATCTACAGGGTTGTCTTCTTTTCTAGGTGAAAAAACAGTAAAAATAATGAAGAAGGCGGGATTTGCTTCTTCAGCAGTAGCGGGTGTAATGGTTGGAGCACATAACCTACCATGTGCTTGTACAGGCGGCATATATCCAACATTCATAGCTTTAATATCTGATTCTACTTTTAAGCTACTATACTTGATACTCTACAACTTATTTTTCATAACCCCCATGATCACAATACTACTAATTGCTTCAAACAAATCAGTAATATTTCAAGTAAGGAGATGGCATCAACAAAATAAGGAAAAAGCTAAGCTAACCCTCGGCATCATCATGATAATAGTAGGAGTAATCCTTCTAGGGCTATTATACCTAGGTGTAAGTTAGTACTTTAATCATGATATCTTAAATCGAAATCCATTATAATATTAGGTTTCGAAGCTTACCTTTTATTCTATCCATTTATTACATATACGTAAACCATTAAGAGATAAATATTACAAAGATACCCTAAACCCCGCAGGAGTAGATATGCGTGTAATGGCTCTCATAGTCCTAGCTTCTTTAATTATCTCTCAAACTCCAGTCTCTCTGTATTCAACCGATGATACATTTTTGACAGAATGGGCTGAAAAAGATATATTAGTAGAGATGCCGCTTAAACTAAATGTAGTTTTCCTTGGAGGAGATTTTATACCAAGTGAAAAGAAACTTGAAGAAAAAGTCAGCCAGATTCTTCCCTGGTATGCTCCATATATCTTATATGAAGATAACTATCTAGGGGTAAATATTACAAGAATAGATGTAGAGGTGTTCAAAGCACCTAGACAGATGGTTAATGAATATGTTCAGTTTATCCAAGAGAATGATAGAAAATTCTATGAGCCGGATGCCGCATCGTTATATATTTCAAGACTTGAAGAGAGAGTTCAAGAATATTTTTTAGAAGAAATTGGGTTAAGCGGTATCAAAGTGTATTGGATTGATGCGTACATGATGGAGAATTGGCTATACGAGAATGGAATAGAGCATCTAGGGATAGACTCTGATAGAAGCTATACAATATACTTCCTTCTAAGTAGCCTTGAGCTACCCGCAGTAGTTGAATACTTCATAGATACTTATTCTCCCGAATCAGGCGAATATATATTCACGGGAGGAATGAATGCTTATGGAGGAAACTATAGACTCTACTTTATAGATTTGACATCGATCCCTCTTGGAAGAGATAGATGTGATGGAGACCCTAAATGTAAATCTGCTACAGCAGATTATTATCCAACCTTATGGAAGGACTGGATTCTAGATGATGTAGAAATCTTCTACGATCTTTTAGGTACATACATTGCAGAGACAATAATCTACGTATTCTTCAGAGGATACGTCTATAGACCATCATACGATATTAACATATATAGTTACCTCTTAATAATCGATGCAACAGAAGAAGATGAGGCTGGAGAAATACTAAAAGACTTCTCACCCAACTATTTTATGAATGCATTATCATCTCTCATACCTTATGCATACAAGATAACAGAGTATAGAATAATAGATGTTGATGAGTTTCCAGAATTAAAGAAGACATTATTTGCAACATTAACTTATGTAGACGACTACGTAGTGGTTGACTGCAAACAAGTTCCAGAGTTAGTCTTCAACTTACCAGTAATAAAGAGGTTTAAAGATGTTAAAACTCTAGTTACTGTGCTCTTCGTCTTCGATGAAGAAGCATATGTTTGTAGAAAACACGTAGTTGGTAGAGCATTTGAAAAAGGAGCGCTTTCTGCAATCAGCCGGTTCACCCTAGAATATGAAGGACCATCGCTAACATTATACCATGAAATGGGTCATGTATTAGGTCTTCGCCATCCACATGACTCAGACCCTATTCCTTGGGATTATGATTTATCTAGCTGGCTCTATGATTGGTCTGCCACTCCTATGACATATTGTTCTGCATGTGCGCTTAGAACGATGTATGAGGGAAAATATTTTGCTAAGATAGATAAAGATAGCATAGATATGGGTTTAACAATGGACTTGATGAGAAGAGCCGGGAATATAATTTATCAAGCTTTAGAAAGCCTTGATGATGCTGGACTCATCAGAGAAGATATACCCGATACACTTATGGAGATGCTTAATGAAGCCGCAAGTGATTTAGAAAATGCTATCGAAGAATTCAAGAATTACAATTATCTTGACTGGGCATCTTTCTACGGGTTGGGTGCACAGAAAGTTTCAGCATTCGACTATGCCTTTTCAGCATATCAGCAAGCAGTTATGCTAAGTAGGATGACAGAAAATATTCTCGATACACTTATCAAAGAAAAATCGTCTAGAATAAGATTATCTGAAGCCCTTGAACAATTGGAAGAGCTAAGGACAAGAAATGTTAAACTGTTAGAAGAACTTGAAAAAATCAGGAAGAGCTTTGAGAATGTACAGAAGAACTATGAAAACCTCAATAGGGATTACATAGAGCTACAAAACAAGTACGATGAAGTGAATAATCAACTCAAAAGTCTTAAAAACAAATATGCCGAACTAGAGGAAGAGAGAGAACAACTTAAACTTGAGATTGAAAAACTTAGAGGAGAGATATCTACAATTTCTGCAACAAACTCAATATTAACCTCAATCCTGATTATACTAACAATCGCTATAGCTGCTTTATTAACACTCTACATTAAGTCTAGAAAAGTTAAGCCTCTCCCTCCTCCCCCTCCACACCAATATTTGCTAAATCTTCGGTTAACTTTTAGCCATGAAGTAATCTCTTGAACTAATGTTTTAAGAACTACTTCAAAGATAACCCATGTCACTACAAATGAACCCGATGTATACCTACTACCTAAATAGTTCTACTAAGACTTTATAATTTGAGAGTGAGAGTGAAGAGATAGCATGGTAGAGGGTAAGGCGAGAGGAGTCTTCCGCATATTAAATATGGATTGTACTAGTTGCACTAGAGCTATATCAAGGACACTATA
>CAZKRR010000038.1:0-12441 GCA_964555135.1 uncultured Nitrososphaeria archaeon | reverse complement strand
GGTAAGCTTTATGATTAAAGGAATCTCTAAGCTTTTCATAATAATAGTATTGGTGATAGTTTTAGTTGTAGGTGGCGTGGCTGCATACTCACTGATGTATTTGGTTGCTCCTACACAGCCATCTACAACATCTCAGGTTACCGTAATGGGCAGGCTAGTAGCTTTCGTATGGGAAGACTTCACAGTTCCAGAAGTATTTAACCCCTTAACTGAAAAATATCCTACATTAACGATTGAAAACAGTATATTTACTTCTCAACCTGAGATGTTTGCAAAGCTTAGAGGAGGATTCAGGGCAGATATTGTAAGCCCATGCATCGACTTTCTACCTAGACTTATTGAGCATGACCTTCTCCAGCCTATCAACCCCGCCAAACTTAGCAACTGGAATTATCTGTTTAAGAGTGTCCGAGAATATCCTGAAGTATGGAGGGATGGAAAACTATACATGGTTCCAACGGCTTTCGGTCTTCAAGCAGGAGTCACGTATAGAAAGGATAAAGTTCCATCGATTGCTAACTGGATTGATATTTTTAACCCTAAGTACAAGAATAGAGTATTGATACTGAACGATGCAAGAATAGGTATTGTAATGGCTGCATGGGCTCTTAACTATGAGGATCCATGGAATCTGACCAGTCAAGACCTCCAAAGAATTAAAGAATTCTATAGAGAACATAGAGATGTAATTCTTAAGTTCTATGAGAGTGATATAGAAGCTAGAGAGCTGCTAGCTTCTGGAGATGCTTGGATTATTGCTGGAAGCGGTCCAGCTCAATCTTATTGGTTAAAGTCTGAAGGAGTAGAAGCAGAGTTTACTCTTCCAGAAGGTAAAGGTATAGGCTGGTTATGCGGTTTAAGCATCTTGAAAACATCAGAAAACACCGAGGCTGCATATCTTTACATAGATTATTTCATCTCTGAAGACCCACAGTACTACTATGCTTATGAATGGCTCTATGGTCCAAGTAATGAGCAGACTTTTAAGAAACTTCCAGAAGAGAAGATTGTAGAGAGCGGAATAGTAGGACCCGAAAAATTAACTGAAGTCTTACCGTTGATTGATCCACCAAACCTTGATGAGTGGCTTCAGGTCTGGGAAGAGATAATCGCGGGATAAGAATGAGCAGAATCTCGCTTGAATTATTAAATGTATACAAATATTATGGTAGCATTCTTGCGCTTGAGAATATAAATCTAAAGATTGAGAAGGGCGAGCTATTAACTATCTTAGGACCTAGTGGAAGCGGAAAGAGTACTCTACTAAAGATTATTGGCGGCTTTGAAGAACCTACAAGAGGAGAAGTATACATTAATGGTGAACTAATGAATGGCGTTCCACCGTATAGAAGACCTACAAGCATGATCTTCCAAGATCTAGCATTATTTCCGCATCTAAATGTGTTTAACAATATTGCTTACGGCCTTAAAATTAGGAAAAAACCACTAAATGAGATGAGAAGTAAGGTAAGAGAGATTGCAGAACTATTACATATTGAGACACTTTTAGATAGAAGAATAACTCAGCTAAGTGGAGGGCAGCAGCAGAGAGTAGCCTTAGCACGTTCTCTCGTAATTGAGCCTGAAATCCTCTTACTCGACGAACCTCTAGGCCCCCTCGATGTAAAACTTAGAAAAGAAATGCAGTTGGAATTACGTAGAATACAGAGGAAACTAAATTCTACGTGGGTATATGTTACCCACGACCATGAAGAAGCAATGGTTATGTCTGATAGAGTAGCTATCCTAAATTCTGGAAAGATAATTGATGTTGGAACAATCAAGGAGATATATGAAAGACCTAAGAATAGATTTGTTGCGGAGTTCCTAGGAGAAACGAACATAATTGAGTGCATAGTAGATTCCGTAGAGGATAATGTATTCACAGCATCCTGTGGAGATATAAGGATAGAGGGAGAAACATCTATAAAACTACAGAAAGGAGAAAAGATACAAGTACTGATCAGGCCGGAGAAGATTAAGATCATCCATTCTCCTTCCCCTGATGATAAAAACACAGCGTCAGGAAAGATAATAGAAATAATCTATAAAGGAGCTTACAGCGACTTAAAGATAGAGGTTGATGATTCTAAGATTTTTACTGTCAAGACTTTTGAGCCTATCTATCACGTCGGTGAGAAGATATTCATGAAATGGAATAGGAAAGATGTGATAGTGATTAGTGGATGAATTTAAAGAAAATTATTAGTAGGAAGCTATCTATCACTCTTATATACTCTCTACCAGCGTTAATATATCTCGCCGTATTCTTCTACGTTCCACTGATCACGATAATAATTTACAGTTTCTGGCATGGTGAGCCGCTATACCGTATAACTAGAGTATTCACATTAGAAAACTATGTAAGATTCTCCACAGAAGAATTATCTCAGAACGTATTCATATTAACAAACTTAATCTCAATTGCTACCTTCTTGGTGATATTGTTGGTGGCCTATCCTATAGCATATTTTCTCGCTAGGATGACTCGAGGGGACACTGGTCTAAAGATTATCTTATTGATACTAATCCCCCTAGAAATGAATTATTTAATCAGGATATTCGCATGGAGAAACATATTAGGAGAGAATGGGCTGTTGAATAATCTATTTATGACGTTTGGATTAGTGGAGCAGCCTATAACAATCTTATTTCACAGCCTTTATGCTATAATCATCGTTGTTCTACATAATGCGTTACCCTATGCAATCATCCCACTCTATATAACTATAAGAAGTATCCCCGAAAGCCTATATCAAGCTGCAATGGATCTAGGTTCAAACAGACTTAGCATATTCTTTAGAGTAACCCTTCCACTTAGCATGCCTGGGATTGCTATCGCATTTTTATTCATCTATATACCGATGATGGGTGAGTTCGCTATTCCAGCCCTCGTAGGTGGGAAGACATATATGCTTGGAAACTTCATCGTTAGACAGTATCTCACTATAGGTGACTGGCCATATGCTTCAGCATCCACTATAAGCTTACTGCTAATTACGTTGATAATCATGTTTATTGTTTTTAAGTTTCTAGGAGTCAGGAGGCTCTATGAATGAGTATTATAAGGATCCTTCTTAAAGTATTCACATCAACAACTATTCTACTGTTAATATATTTTCCAATAGCGTTGGTCATACTCTTCTCCTTAAATGATAGCATATACTTTGTCTTTCCATTTAAGGGATTTACATTAAAATGGTACTTGAAGCTGCTCGAAGACCCCTCATTCCTAAAGAGCATCCTTAACTCTATAGTTATCGCTCTAGCTGTATCTGCAGGGTCATTGTCTATAGGTATTCCTGCATCTTTCGCCTTTGTAAGATTGAGACGGAATACATTATTTATCGGATTCATCCTGATACCGTTCATCATTCCATGGCTTGTAATCGGAGTCGCCTCACTAGTATTCTTCTACACTGTCGGAATACCATTATCTATTCTAACAGTTATACTCAGCCATATAGTCTACAGCATACCCCTCGTAGTGTTGATTATAGCTGCTAGACTGATCAGCCTTAACCCAAACTATGAGAAGGCAAGCATGGATTTAGGGGCTAATGAAGTCCAAACATTTATTAATATAACTTTTCCATTGATCTATCCATCTATAGCAGTCTCAGCATTAATAACCTTCTTATGGTCTTTCGATAACTTCATTGTAACATTCTTCACCATAGGCTCAGATGTTACTTTTCCTATCTGGGTTTGGGGGTCACTAAGACATCCAACAAATGTACCGGTTATAACAGCTGCATCGTCAATAGTTATAGTGGTCGGCTCATTAATCGTCTATTTAATGGAGACTTATAGAATCAAGAGAGGGCTAGGGACATCAATAATAATTTAATCTTGCCGCTATTCTCCTCTAAAGCATCACTACGAAAAACACTACATTAACAACTATTCAGTCTCATCCTCTATGTTCATCCAGTCTAATTGAAGACTATACTTTACCGATGATAGAACATAATAACTAGCCTTTAGAATTCTTTGATTTCAACTGTTCTTCTCTCCTCAAATATCACTGGTAGGTTATGTTTTATTAATTCTCTAATGAATGGTTGAGGATTGAGCTGCTCTGGGAAGAGTAGCCCTACTTCTTTTAACTCCTTCTCGAGTAGTAAGATAACTCCTATTGCTGCAGGTAAGCCTACGAGATAGGAAGTACCATTGAGACCGCATCTATTATATGCTTCTCTATGAGATATGTAGGTAAAAATCTTCTCTGAGATATGAGAATTATCTCTTACGCCTTTTACTTCTACTTCAATGCCAGCGTATCCTAGAACATCTACTAAATCTATTGGTTGAGGGAGGACCTCGACAACTACGTCGAAAGGAGATACTTGTACTCCTTTAACGTTAATCTTCTCTCTTAATAATAGGTTCATCTTCCATAGAGCTTTAATAACATCTGCAGATATTCCATCATAATTGTACCAGAACGATATCTTCCTCGCCTTCTTTGGGAGGAATAATGAGAGAGTCCAGACTTCTGGATGTTCTTTTAAGTATATTTTCTTAGCACCAATTGGATCTGGAAAAACGTGTTCTTTACAGATGCTTAAAGGCTCAGCTTTCTTGAATACTCCATCTTCATAGTATACGGCTGGAGCTATACTAGACATCAGCAATTCTTCTCTACTCCATAATGGAGCTATAATAAACCTGTCATCTTCAACTGTATCAGCATCTCTTATTACTACTTCATCTACTTCATCAAGCTTCTCTACTAGATGCCTAGCAAAGATGTTTGATAATCCAGGATCTTCACCTAAACCAAGTATTCCAGTTAATCTATTCTCTCTCCACTCGGAGTCCCTCTTTAAGTGAGCCTCAATCATCTCCTTAAATCTGGAGCCGCCTTCTATCCATAATTCTTCTCCACCAGTTAAACTAATGTAATTACATCCATTCTTTAAGCAAGTATCTATCAATCCTAGATTTAAAGAGTAATGAGCAGCGTTAACTACAATATCTACTTCCTTCATCAATCTACTTAATTGGTCGAAGTCTCTTGCATCAACTCTATATGTGGATATTTTCTCTTCTCCAAACTTTTCCTGGAGGTGTTTTAGATTTCTGTCAGATACGTCTATAGCTACAATTTGGTCTACAAGCTTCTCAGAAATGAGAGTGGCCACAACTACATGTCCAACGCCACCCACGCCAACAACCATAACCTTCTTCGGCAAAGAACACCATCTCCATCCAAGCCTATGAACTACTCTACTAACACGTGCATAAAATCTTTACCCATGAATACTTAATATGCGATTATTTATATTTTCGAAAATAGGTCTTCGTAGAGAATTTTACGGAAAAGTCATTCTGCTCCAAGTTTCTCTAATGTTTCTTTTATAGGTTCTCCTGTTTCTTCATCCCAGCCTCTAAGCTTATAGTATTCAGTGAGAGATTCTTTAAACTGGTTTATGTCAACCGTCTTCCCATCAGTCTTCCCACCTCTCAAAGGCTCGTAGAACATCTTTGGAGGAAGCATATCATCTTCTCTCTTGAAGCCTTCTCTAACGTTGAATATTCTAGAGATGTTCCAGATCCTCTCGCCGATTATTTTTAGCTCATCTACTGTGTAGTCTCTTCTAAGAGCTGGTTTTAGAAGCTTAGCCATATCTTCATAGCTTGAAAGCCAGAAGTCGCATATTATTAGAGACCACTTTATGCTATTTAGGTCTTGTAGGTCTTTTACGAGCTTAGCTTTTCCTATGAAGCTGTATGGGTCCATTTCTCCAAATGCATCATATGCTACCGCCCAAGCTCTAAGATGACATGCACCTCTATCTGCTGTAGCGTATGCTAAAGCCATCCCATATGTTCCTCTAGGGTCATATGCAGGTATCTCAGACCCCTTAACATCTAGCCGTTCTTTCAATGCTTCTCCACCAATCTTTTCAGCAGTTCTCCTCGTCCCCTCAGCCAGTAAACTCCCAAATCCACTTCTATATGCTATCATCTTGCTTATCCCGATTACGAATTCTGGACTGCACCAAGAAGGCTTCAATCCATTAAGTTCCTTCTCCGTTATCAATCCTTTCTCATATAGTTTAACTGTAAAGCCTATCGTAGCGCCAAGAGATATCGTATCCATACCAAGGTCTGTAGCAACTTCAGCTGCTTCAGCAACGTCTCTAAGACTCTTTAGACCAGTGTTAGAGCCTATCATGGCTAATGTTTCATACTCGGGAGACTTGATCAATCTAGAATCGAATTTCAGTATCCTCTTACATGCAAGTGGGCAGTATGGGCATGCATATTTTTTAGCTGTAGCTTCTTTAACTCTATCTGTATTTATCCTGTCATGGTGTTCGAATGCTCCCGATGTGAAACCATATGTTGGGAGAACGCCGGCATTATGTGATAAATCAACTATTAATGGTGTACCATCAGTCTGAGCCCATAAATTCTCAGAAGTCTTCACTCTATTCCTCGTTAGCTCGACAACAATCTTCCTAAATTCATCAGGATCATATAGTTTGACCTCGCCTTTAATATTCTTTACAACTAGAGCTTTTAAATTCTTAGACCCGAATACTGCACCAGCACCTCCTCTCCCATGAACCCACAGCCCGCTATCAACAACAGATGCGAACCTAACAAGATTCTCACCAGCTGGACCGATAGCTAGGACGCTTGCATTCTCATCTCCCAACTCTTCTTTAATATGTTTAGATGTCTCTAGGGTTCCAAGACCCCATAGCTTCTCAGCGTCATGGAATTCAGCACCCTTTTCCGTAACCTCAACGTAGAGAGGCTTCTTAGCTCTACCTTCAACTATCAATAAATCGTATCCAGCATACTTCATCCTTACACCAAAGTATGACCCACTATAACTATCACAAACAGTATATGATAGAGGTGACTTGGTTATAATTGGGTATCTTCCAGAGAGAGGCGCAATGGTGCCGGTAAGCGGACCAGTAGAAACAATTATCTTGTTCTCAGGACTTAAAGGATCAATCTTGGGAGGGACTTCTTCAAGTAGATATCTTATACCCAGACCTCTACCCCCAATATATTTCTCGATGAAGTCCCTCCTAGTCTCCTCTATTCTAAAACTATTGTTTGTAAGGTTAACTCTAAGAACCTTACCAGTATAGCAGTATATATCTTCACTCATAAAATATGTTTTAGGATCTATTGTTTATAAATTTTTCCAGTATTACTTAGGTTTTGGAAAAATGTTCTTTGAAATCTACACTCTTATTATGCTTTACGCTTGCCCTCAGTGAGGTTGAATTAATGTTGCTAAACCATAAGTTAATATTATCTTTTGGAGACACGCAACTTCATCATTCAATAAGCTGAGACTTCATAAACTTCGATCTAGACTAATCTACTAGCGTATAGTATCTATGGATGATGTATCTATAGTGGGAGATGGTATAGTGGAGTAGAATGTATTTGGTAGGAGTCTCGAGGGAAACATCTAAGTATAGGTAAATTTAGAGTTTTAAGATTTCCTGAAACCTACCAAGTCCTCTCGATTTCCTCTCCGATTACTATATCTTTATTTTTTAGGTTCTGCAGGAACCTCTCTGAGGGAATGCATGCTTCAGGAGGCTTTACACCATTGAATCTTATCTCTTCTCTTACCATCATTTGAGCCGCAATAGATGCTGGAACACCTGTGAGGTAGCTTGAAGCTGATGCTTTCAAATCTTTCCTTGAAGCTGATAAAGCATACATTGTATAGGTAATGTTTCTTTCGTCTTTCCTACCTACCGTCCTCGTTAATATGCATGCAGCATCATCAATTTCATCGGTAGATGGATCGAACATACAATTCCTCAAGACATGCATTGTGAAGTCTCTGACAGAGATTTCTGAATTGTTTATAGTTATCTTTTTATCTGCGAGGAAACCAAGCTTCTTGAGAGTTTCAACCATATTGAAGTCGTAGTTTATCTTGAAGTCTACGTATCTTAACCCCTTATTAACGTAGATAGGAATTGTTGCAAGTTCTGAGTGTAGACTAAATGCTACTTTTATTCTTCCAATTGGTTGTGGGAACTCGAATTCTTCTATTCCACTAAGTGGAGGTACTTCCTCGTATCTTCCATCTCTGAAAATGATCGCATTCTTTGTCCATTCATCCACCATCGTTCTTACTGAAAACTTGAAAACAGGCTTATCTGGAGGCTTCAGGTCTCTATCTCCATCCCTAATCAAGATGGAGTCTACTTCATCTAACTTGTCTGAAGTATACTTAACCATCACATTACTAATGCCTGGGTCTTCCCCGCATCCAATCAATATCGATGCTCCAGCTTCTCTAGCTTCTCCATCAAGTTCAAGCTGCTTTAAAGTCATGTAGTATAATCCACCTAAGTCGATTAGTTTAGCTTTTGCTTTTATTGCAGCCTTCGTTACTTCTAGGTTATGCTCAAACCATGTTGAGTTGATGGTTACATCGTACTTCTTCATCTCTTCTGTAAGGATGTCTACCCTCCTAACATCTATATGCTTAAACGATAGTCTACCATCATTAATTGATTGAATCAATCTTACGGCTCTATCTCTATCTATCTCTCCTATCACGACTTTTTCCACTTTACTATCCAAGAGTAGGTCTCTAACTATTACTGAGCCTATAGCTCCTGCGCCCCCTAATACTAGAAAATTCATATCCATACCTCTACTGTCTAGATCTATGTTTGAACAGGTATTATAAGGCTTGAATTCTTTTTCCACCCTATTTCAACTATGGCTCCAGGTGGATAGATTCTGCCTAGGTTCCCCTCTCCATGTTTATGAACAATGAATGTAGTTCCCTGGATATCTACTCTATACTCTATGTATGAGCCTTTGAATATAGCTGCCTGTACTACACCCTTAAATAAGTTATCTACACTATGTATCTCCTCATTGATCTCTACATTTTCAGGTCTAATCATAACTGCAACTTTACCTTTTGCTGATTGCTCAGAACAGTAGATTACTCCTAAACTTGTATCTACTATACCGTTCTCTCTAACTTCACCTTCAATAAGATTTACTGCTTCACCTATGAAGGAGGCGACAAATGTATTTGATGGCTTGTAGTAGACTTCAAGTGGTGTTCCTACCTGCTGTATTCTACCATCCTTCATTATAGCTATCCTATCAGACATGGTCATTGCTTCCGTCTGGTCATGTGTAACATATACGAATGTTGTCTTAACTCTTTTCTGAATATTCTTCAACTCAACCATCATATGCTGCCTAATCTTTAAGTCTAAAGCACCTAGAGGCTCATCGAGAAGTAGCACCTCAGGGTTTATAACCAGTGCACGTGCAAGAGCAACACGCTGCTGCTGACCGCCACTAAGCTGATTTATCCTCCTATTTTCTAACCCCTCAAGCTTTACTATCTCCAATACCCTTTTTACCTCTCGCTTAATTTCTTCTCTTGGAAGCTTTCTCATTTTTAATCCGAAAGCTATATTCTCAAAGACGTTCATATGTGGGAATAATGCAAGATGCTGGAAGACCATTCCAATGTTTCTCTTATGGGTAGGTATATCCGTAACGTCTTTACCATATAATCTAACTACACCATCATCTGGTTCTTCCAGCCCAGCGATTATCCTCAAGGTTGTCGTCTTACCACATCCCGAGGGACCTAGAAGAGAGAAGAATTCATTCTCTCTAATCTTTAAGCTGACATGGTCTACTGCTACCACATTTCCAAATCTTTTAACTATATTCTCCAATTCTACAGAGTATACCTCACTCATCTTCCCATCCTCCTCTCGGTTCTTAATCTAAATATTGCAAACAGGAAAGATATAGATAATGCAAAAGATGATAGCGAGTTCAGTTCTGGTGAAACCCCTCCTCTAGCTGCGTAAGACCATATCACTAAGGGTAGAGTCTTAAACCCTGGCCCTGTGGTGAACAATGTCTTGATTAAATCATCGAAGCTTAATGTAAAAGCTAGAAGGCCTGCTGCAAGTATTGCTGGATAGAGTGTTGGTAAAGTTATTCTAAAGAACGTTTGTAGCTCGTTGGCTCCCAGCGTTCTAGCTGCTTCTTCAATCGATCTATCGTATCCAACCATTCTCGCCCGCATCACTACTGTAACAAATGATATATCAAATGCTATATGCCCGATTATGACGGTTACTGGTCCAAGAGGTATATTTAGGAAGATATACATCATCATTAACGATAAAGCTTCAGCTATCTCTGGGATGATTATCGGGATCAGTATAAAGCTTTCCAGTATAGTTTTCCCACTGAAGCTGTATCTTGTCACCGCCATAGCCATCATTAACCCTAAGATTAGAGAGGTTATTGTTACTACTGCTCCAACCCAGAAGGAATTATATAGAGCTCTCCAGACCTCTGGGTTTGCAATAACTTTCTTATACCATTCCAAAGAGAAATTGGTAAAGACTGCTAGAGACTTAGATTCATTGAATGAGAAGACCACCATCGCGATTATCGGAGAGTAGAGGAACAGAAAAACCATGACTGTAAAGATTTTAAGAAATGACTTCGTAACCTTCATTATATTGCTAGCCCCCTCTCACCAACCCCTCTTATATAGATTATTACCAAGGAAAGAATGAATGCTATGAAAAGCATTGATAAGGCTGAGCCTACCCACCAATGCCTCGCACCCATAAAGACCTCATAGATTATGTTGCCTACCATGTAGTTGTTGGGTCCACCTACAAGTTCAGGTATGACGAATTCGCCTACAGAAGGTATGAAGACTAGGAGAAATCCAGCCATTATCCCAGGCATGCTTAAGGGTAGAGTTACTCTTAGGAATGTTCTAACAGGGCCTGCACCGAGAGTAGACGCAGCTTCTAGTAGAGTCTTGTCAAGTTTTTCGAGATTAGCATATAGTGGTAGCACCATCATCACTAGGTAATCATAGACCATTACTAGGATGACTGCAACATCTGTATACATTATCTTAATCGGTGAGTCGATTATCGCTAGCGAGAGCAGTATTGTGTTAAAGAAGCTTCTCTCATCAAGTAAACCCATCATCGCGTATGTTCTTATCAGGAAGCTAACCCAGAAAGGTATAATGAATAGTATGATATACACGTCTTTATATTTCTTAACTTTGAAAGAGATATAGTAAGCTACCGGATACCCTAATAGTAAGCATAGTAATACGTTGATGCCTGCAAAGTAGAGTGAACGAAGAAATATTCCCGAGGCTCCCGTCCAACCTAATACTCTTGAATAATGTACCAGTGAAGGTGTAAACGTTATCTCACGATAAATATTAATCATATCGAAGCTGTATAGACCAACTATTAAGAAAGGTGCATAAAACCAGACTGCTAGAAATATTAATGGTGGAGTAAGAAGTAAAGATACCTTAACACCTACATTCTTTCTAACGTATTTTAGGAGTAGGTCTGCGAAGCCCATCTATTAGTCTCCTCTGAGTAAAGAGGTAAAACTTCACGCAGCCATTAGTTCAAGCCAGTATTCAGCTCTCTTCGCTCTCTCCTCAGGCGTAAAAGGTCTCGTCCAATAGAGCTTACCTAACAATTCCTCAGGAGTAAATATTACTGGGTCGCTGCGTATTTCTTCAGGTACATAGTCTCTGCCAGCTGGGAATGGATATTTAACAGTTATAGTACAGATGGCTGAGACGGTTGGGTCGAGTATGAAGTTTATGAATGCATGGGCTGCCTCAATATTCTTTGCACCTTTAGGGATCACGAAGTTGTCGGCCCAAGCTAGAGCTCCCTCCTCGGGAACAGTATAAGAAATGTATTCAAGCTGCTTACTTATTGTTATCTCTCTTTCATCAGATGCATACATTAACCCAGCTATATCCCCATTATATGCATGGCTGATCAGGAATCTCCCAGCTTCAAGCCCCGACATGTATTCTTCCGTTGAAGCATAACCTGCTAGGTAGGGCTTCTGCTTCTTCAATAATTCTATAGCTTCCCTGAGGTCTTCATCTTTAGTACTAGTTGGGTCTCTCCCAAGATATATCAGGGCTGCTCCAAATGTTTCGATAGTATCTGTATGCATCGTTATTTTTCCCTTATATTTTCCAAGGTGGCGGTCAACCTCGAAAACATCAGCCCATGCTGTGACTTCCGGAGAAACCTCGCTATTATTCCATCCAAGCCCCGTTGTTCCATAACTGTATATTACGCTATACTTGTTTCCAGGATCATAGTATGGATTCTTGAATCTATCGGGCACATATTTAAAGTTTGGTATCTTCTTTAAATCTATAGGTTCCAATACACCTAGATTCGCCAATTCTTGTAAGGGTGAGTCGGATACTACTGCTAAATCATATCCGCTTGTACCCGTCTGGAGTTTAGCAACTACTTCATCTAAAGACTCAAATGTATCATAAACTATTTGTACACCGTTCTCGCTAGCCCACCAATCAACTATATTCCGATTGATATAGTATGTCCAGTTGTAGATGTTTAGGTTTGGTTC
>CAZKRR010000037.1:0-12726 GCA_964555135.1 uncultured Nitrososphaeria archaeon | reverse complement strand
AAGGCAAGGAAGTCTGGATTATAGGCAATATGGCTGACCAGTATGAGAGAGCTCCGGAAGTAACGATAACAAGCCTTGTCTGGGATATGAGACCGACAGTAAAGACAGCTTTTGAGAGAGCGCTCGCAGGAACATGGACTCCAGATAATCTTGGAACGTACTCGTGGATGAGCTTTGGAGGCTCATACCTTGCGGATTTCCATCATTTCGGTAAACCCTCACCACCATTGACGAAAGAAATAATAGACTTAGTCAATGAATGGAAAACTAAGATAATAGAAGGAGCAACTTGGATTCAGATCGTTGAGACACCGCCAGTATCAGACTTCTAAAATACAATATTCCTAACTCTAACATTTTTTATTGTCAGAGCAAAAGATTGGGTAACAATCTCAGCAAAATACTTTAAACATAGGTTGATTCAAATATGATTAGAGAACAGAGTATGAATGCAGCTGTAAGGTTAGTGGAGGTTAGCAAGACTTTCCCTGGAGGAGTAACAGCTGTAGATAATGTATCCCTAGAGCTT
This sequence comes from uncultured Nitrososphaeria archaeon, assembly GCA_964555135.1. Lineage (GTDB taxonomy): Archaea > Thermoproteota > Nitrososphaeria_A > Caldarchaeales > Wolframiiraptoraceae > Geocrenenecus. The sequence goes on along the minus strand of CAZKRR010000037.1, from coordinate 12,197 downwards.
AATGGGAGCATATTGTACGGGGTCGTTGGACCTAATGGTGCAGGAAAATCTACATTAATGAATTTAATAAGTGGATATCTTCTCCCGGATAAGGGAGAAATATATATTTATGGTAATAGGATAGATGATTTCCATGAAGCAATTTATGCAGGTGTAGTAAAGGTAGAGCAGAGCCCAAATCTAGCTCCTGGTCTAACGCTTAAAGAGCATCTAGCCCTGCTCTTATCCAGTATCTCGGTAAAGACTGGTGGATTAGAGAGGAGATGTGAAGAATTAATGGGTAGATTAGGGGTGAGGGTGAGTCTCGATGCTAGGGTTGAAGATCTATCTATAAGCCACTTAAGAATCTTCGAGATAGCTAAAGCGTTACTTCTCTGTGAATTACTGGAGGAGGCTGGGGGAAAGCCTATACTTATTCTAGACGAAGCAACAGTTTTTCTCCCTGTTCAGCAGAAACAAGTTCTTAAAGATATACTGAGAAGTTTGCTTTCCAGAGGATATACAATATTATTGATATCGCATGATTTAGCTGAAGTAATAGATGTTTCTGATCAGATAATTGTGATGACTGCTGGAAGAATAGCATCAATTTTTAAATCTGAAAGCTTGGATATGGGGCAATTAATTAAATCTATGTTTGATGTAGCTCTGGTCTCAGAATCAGTTAAGTCTCCTTTGAAGATTATTAGCGATGATCATGCTCTTAAGATAGAGAAGCTAAATGTTAGAGATGACCGGGGAAATATTGTGGTCAAAGACTTAGACTTGATAGTGTATTCTGGAGAAGTTCATGGGATAGCTGTTATACCTGGAACGGGTGAGAAGGAGCTTGCAGAATGTATTTATGGTTTGAGGCGTGCAGAATCCGGGAGAATACTCCTTTTTGGTGAAGATATAACGAATCTAAATATCTTCCAAGTAAAGAAGAAGGGAGTATCCTTCATATCTGACGATAGAGTTAGAGACGGCATAATACCTGACGCGTCTGTGGAGGATAATCTAACCATCGGCAGCGAAGATAAGCACTCATACTTCAAAGGCATCTTCATAAATACCGAGAAGAGGAAAGCCCTAGCTGAAAATTTAGTAAAAGAATTCTCAATACTTACTAAGAGTCTTAAAGCACCTATCATAACATTATCAGGAGGTAATATGCAGAGGGTTTACTTAGCTAGAGCTATGGGGGGTCAAGCAAGATTGTTGATAGCTCTCCACCCCACAATAGGTCTTGACCCAATGGGAACAAAGATCTTCTTTGATAAAGTTAATGAAAGAAGAATAAAGAATCTTACGACTATCATTATATCCCCGAACGTGAAAGAATTGATGGTATTCTGTGATAGAATATCGGTAATGAGTGGGGGTAGAATCATTGGAACATTTAAGCCTGAAGAAGTCACCGTAGAGAGACTTGGATTAATGGTTAGCGGGGTAGTGGGGTAGCCTAGAAATTGATCAGCTTAAAACTTGTAAGAAGAGAGCTTCTTCCTCTAAAATATAGAGTATTGCTACCAGTAGCTTCAACCTTCTTAGCAATAATCGTGTCATCTATCTATGTCGTAATCGCTGGAGGAGATGTCCTCCAAGTATACTATTATCTTATTACGTGGCCACTATCTTATCCTACAGAGATTTTTGTTACAGCAACCCCATTACTACTGCTTGCTCTTGCTATTGCAGTAGCTTTTAAAGCTAGATTCTGGAATATTGGAGCACACGGTCAATTCATCGTAGGCGGTTTAGTAGCTGCATGGCTTGGTGTGGTATTGAAAGACCTTACATCTTACATTTTGACACCGTTCATCTTATCGATAGCATGGTTGGGAGGCTCGGCCGTTGCTCTGATATCATGGTGGCTCAAAGTAAAGAGAAACCAAGATGAAGTTCTCACAACTATACTGATATGGTCTGCGATACTACTGATTAATGCAGGTCTTTTGACAGGTCCTCTACGTTCACCTTACACAACCTATCCTCAATCACAAGAGATAGGTATCAATGCTAAACTCCCAATTCTAATTCCTGGGACTAGGCTTCATGCAGGCGTTATAATACCCTTCATAATCCTAGTCGCCGTCTGGCTAATCTTTAACCGTACAAGCTTTAGGAATAAGATGATTGCTGTAACAGTGCCTAGAGTTGCTTTGCTTGAAGGTATAAACATTTCTAGAACATACTTCTGGGTTGCGTTTCTCAGCGGTGGAATAGCTGGTCTAACTGGAGCAGTAGAGCTGATGGGGATACTGTACTATATGACGCCCTTCGTAGGTCCCAACTATGGTTTAGTAGCTCTTGCAATAGCAATGCTTGGAAACCTAGACCCGATAGGGATAATGGTTGCAGCATTATTCTTCAGCATCCTAATAAATGGAGCGAATGCAATGAGTTGGAGTACAGGCGTACCCAGCTTCCTCTCAGACATAATACAGGCTCAGACGCTAATCTTCCTATTGATCTTCAGCGTGTTTAATATGTACAGGCTGGTAATTATCAGAGGGGGGGCTGGGGAGGTTAAGCCTCAACCCGTTAAGCTGAAGCCCCCCTCTCTAAATCCTGAAACTAGCAGGATCAAGATTAGTAAAAACGTACAAGAGATTTTAATAACTTCTATAGCAATAGTGTTTTTCTTTTTAATCTTAGATTTAGGATATCCAGGTTTCAAGGGGAGCTATATTGACTCAATTGCCTCAAGTATAATTGGCTTAACATTAGTTATATCTGCACCGATAGTCTTTGCGGCAATCGGTGAGACATTCATTGAGAGGGCTGGTGTAATCAACCTAGGGATACTCGGTATAATGATATCTGGAGCTGCATGGGGTTTCATGAGCGCATACTTCTATAGAAACATAATTTATGGAGTAGTTGTTGCTGCAGCCGTGGGAGCAGCATTAGGGGCAATCTTCGCTTTCCTAGTTGTAACCCTAGGAGTTCAACAACACATTGCAGGAATATCTATAACATTCTTCTCAATGAATTTATCATACTTCTTTCATAGAGTATTAATTGGCTCACCATTAGTTGAGCCCACAGTTCCTCCAACCCCCCCACTTCAGGTATCGATACTAGGGAATCTACCGATAATTGGAAGCATTTTCAAACAGAACCTATACACCTATATCGGGGTTTACGCATTAGCTCCAATAGCTATAATCATATTATTTAAGACTAGGTGGGGGCTGATAATTAGGGCATTAGGAGAGAATCCGAAGACTGTTGATGCAGCTAGAATTAGAGTCCACCTATCTAGATATCTCTCAGTAATTCTAGGTTCAATGTTAATGGCGATAGGGGGAGCATACTACTCATTGATAGACTTGAGAAGCTTCAACCTAAACGTTGGAGGAGAATGGAGCTGGATAGCTCTCGCATTAGTTATCTTAGGTAACTGGAATCCTCTATGGGTTTGGCTTGCATGTATCTTCTTTGGGATGCTTAATGCTGTTCAAGCATGGCTTGTAGCAACGGTCATCCAGATACCATATCAATTCTTCCAGTCAATACCATACGTAGTAACGATAGCTGCTTCTGCAATACTAGGTAAACGTGTAAGACCACCTAAAGCTTTACTACAACCATATAGAAGAGAGTAACTAGGATGGATATGCTCATCTTATCAGAGAAGATAGATAGAATAGACGATATACAGTCTCTGCAAGAATGGTTTAACCACTTATTAAGGGATGCAGGTGTACAAGTACTAGTTAGAAAATCTGGTGATAAGTGGTTATGCATCGAAACCGATAACCCAAGTTTATTCCTATCTACATTAAATCTCCAGGTTTATTATCCTCTAGAACCTGTCGAGAAGCCTATACTTAGAACATGCTGGATAGAAAAGATACAAAGCAACGTAGTAACATGTACATATCCGCTGAGCGATGGATCTACAGTGCTCTCAAGATATACATTGAATAATTGGATAGCATACCTCGGATTTGAGAGAAGTAATATACGTTCTTTAGATATCTTGAAGAAAACCGGAGTTGAGGTAGACTACCCAATCAATATAACACTTGATCAGCCCTCAATCCTGTATAGAAAGTTGATTGAGAAATTAATCATCAAGGGTTTAGACGTAGTTTTCCTAAGAGGACTTACACCTCTAGAGATTGATAGAATGTTGAATAAAGGAGAGCTGAGTAGATATGTTGCAGACTCTACTTACTTAACATTAACTACACATATACTATACGTAAAACTCGGAATAAGACCCCAAAAAGTAATTGAGAAGATAACAACACTCTCCTCTAAACTACACAAACATGTAGCTTACAAAGTATGTGAATGGAGAAATCTAGAACCTGCCTCACTCCTCTTAAAAACTTGTACATAGACAATTTTTATATAATCCTGTAATTACCTTAATGAGTATGGCAGTTAAGAAGGATAAGATGTCTATTATTGTCTTCTCGGGGAGCATGGATAAACTATACCCTGTATCTATATTGGCATCAGGTGCTGCTGCTCTGGGCATAGAAGTTGAGATCTTCCTTACTTTCTGGGGGTTAAATGCTTTCAGGAAGGATATGATAAGACAGAATACGAGGATATCTAAGGAATTTGAAGAATTCGGGCCTGTGATGGCTAAGATATTTACTGAAAAGAACGTCCCCCACTGGTATGATATATTGAGGCAGGCTAAAGACCTTGGGAATGTAAAAGTTTATGCTTGTGCCATGACCTACGACCTCTTCGGTATGAAGAAAGAAGACCTAGCCGAGGTAGTAGACGGGGTAGTCGGAGTAGGAGAATTCTTAGAAAAAGCTAAAGAAAGCAGTATAACATTATTCATTTAGGAAGCGAGGGTAGAAGAATGAGTAGTGGAGAATATAAGGTAGATAAAGTAGTTGATGCAAGGGGAAGCCATTGCCCGGGTCCATTGATGGAGCTTATAAAAGCTATTAAGAATGTCCAGGTAGGTCAAGTAGTGGCTGTATATTCAACGGATAGTGGCTCTAAAACCGATATACCTCTATGGGTAAAGAAAGCAGGACATGAATTAATCGGGGTCTACGATAGAGGAGGATACACAGAATTCATAGTAAAGAAGACTCATTAATATGAAGAAGATAATCGTGGTAGGCGGGGGAACAGGAGGAACAATAACTGTAAATATACTAGCTAGAAAAGTATCAAGAGAAGCTGAAATAATATTAATCAGCAATACACCTCAGCATATTTATCAGCCTGGCTTCCTCTATAGAGCTCTAGGAGAGATCATAGATGAATCAGAAATTATTAGAGAAGAGGGGAAACTAGTTAATAAAAGAGTAAAGCTGGTTATCGATGAAGCCATAAAGATAGATATTCCGAATAGAATGGTAGGTTTGATGAGCGGTAAAAAATTAGAATACGATTACCTAGTTATATCTACAGGTTCAAGGATTGTCCCTGAAGAAGTTCCTGGATATGAAGTATCATACCATTTCTATAGCTTAGAAGGTGCTAGAAAGCTTCACGAAGCATTAGAAAGATTTAAGGAGGGCTTAGTAGCTGTAGGGATAGGTGGGATACCATACAAGTGTCCACCCGCACCTGCAGAATTCTGCTGTCTTTTAGACTACTATTTTATGAGAAGAGGGATTAGAGATAGAGTTGAAATACATTATCTCTCACCTCTACCTAGGACTTTCCCACATGAAGCTGTAGCAGAAGCCATCACAGAGATGATGGAGAAGAAAGGAATAAATTGGCATCCAATGTTTAATATAGAATCGGTAGACCCTGAAAGGAAGATTGTGAATTCTCTTGAAGGTGAATCATTGAGATTTGACCTACTCGTTATGGTTCCGCCCCATAAGGGTGCAGAAGTAGTAGAAAGGTCTGGTATAGGAGTAGATGGTGGATGGATCCCAGTAGATAAATACACTCTCCAATACAAAGATTATAGCGAAGTATATGCTATAGGTGATGCTACAAACCTCCCAGTCTCTAAGTCTGGTGCAGCAGCACATTTCGAGGGAAAAATAGTAGCTGATAGGATATCTTCAGAGATCACTGGTCATGAGCCCAGAGCTAAATATGATGGTAGAGTTCTATGCTTCTGTGATGCAGGGTTTAAGAAAGCAATATACATGGACTTCGATTATGAGAATCCACCTAAGAAGCCAAGATTTAGCTACATATGGTATCTGGGAAAACAGCTAGTAAACAGATTCTATTGGAGCTTAATTCTGAATGGATTAGTCTAATAATGGACGGTAAGATCTAGCATATAAACTAAACAATCTTTAGAATACCTGGCTTCATTATGCTGATTGGGCCGGGTGGGATTCGAACCCACGTCCTCCGCCGTCTCCTCGATGAGATATTGTGAGGGCGGCGTCATAACCTCTAGACTACCGGCCCACATCTACTATATGTCTGGAATTTTATATCAATCTTTCCATACTACCTCTTTATCTCCCGCTTCTTCCACCTTAGATTGTAGCTTCTACACTTTCTACACTTCTCGGCTGTTGGGGCATTCCTCGCTCCACATTCTCGGCAGATCTTATAGTATAATCTACGTTTCTGAGCTAACTGTATCAATGTAACATCTCTAAGAGGCATAGCTTATTCTTTTATAGAATTATTTGGGTTGAATATATATTCTTCCTAGCATGTTCTACCCCATGGATGGAAAGACAATTTAAGGTTTTTATGATGGGATAAGTAATGGTTTTCAGCCCACAATTGTGTAAAAGTGAGGTAATGAAATTATGGCTCAGAAAGAGATTCCAACAGTATTAGTGGGGAAGAAACCTTTAATGAATTATGTCTTTGCATGTCTAACGACACTGCAGAGTGGAGCAAACCAGCTAGTACTTAAAGCTAGAGGTAGAGCTATCAGTAGAGCCGTGGATGTTGTTCAAGTACTTCAACGAAGATTCTACAAAGACTTAAAGGTAGCAGATATAAAACTTGGGACTGAGGAAGTAACTGGACCGAACAATCAACCAATAAGTGTGAGCACTATAGAGATAACCTTGAAGAGATAGGATAACATCCAGAGACACTGAAGGCTCAACCAGTAGACTGACAATTACAACGGCGAGGCGTGGGCGTAATGCTAGAGGTGGTTGGGTGGAGCTTCCAATATGTACCTTCGACTTGAAATCGGGGATACTTTGCCCCCGATGTGAGGAAAAGATACTTAGAGGACTCTACGATGACTTAGACATTAAAATCATGAAGCTATTAATAGAGTTGGAGAAAGAGCTACCAAAACTTGCTAAAACAGGATATGTAAAGACGGTTGATAGTGATGATACTGTATATATAATACTAAAAGAAGACGCCTTAAAGTATATCGACCAAGACACTGTTTATGCTTTAAAGAAGAAACTTCGAGAAAGGCTCGGTAAGAGGATTAAGATAATTGAAGATGATAAGAATCTTTCTAGATTTATTGAGAAGCTTGTCGCACCAGCTAGAATAATCACGATTAATAAGATATGGCTGCCGGATGGAAGCGAAGAGATGAGAGTAATCCTCGATAGAATGAAGAACCTACAAACAACATCGTCAGTCATAGAAGTTGTTAGGAAGGTTAAACACGTAAATCTAAGGATCGATTTCGAGAAGACAGGATGGCTTGAGAAGAAGGTGAAGGTAAGTGAGAAGAAACCTACCGCGTAGAAGCCACTATGCTTCGGAGGTGAAGCCTGAACTAGATAGTTCCTCCGTCTCCCTCATTGGATGGGTACATGAAATAAGAGACCTAGGAGGAATAAAATTCATACTCCTCAGAGATGTCTCTGGAATATGCCAGGTAACGGCTAGGAAAGAAAACCTCCCTATAGAAGTCTCAGGTAAGCTGGAAGATATTGGAGTAGAAGACGTAGTATATGTTGAAGGAGTTGTAAAGAATCAACCTAGAGCTAGGCTTGGAGTAGAAGTGGTATTAGAAAAGATTGATGTATTGTCTAGAGCTTCACGTCCACTACCATATGATGTTACTGGAAAAGTTCCCGCGGGGATAGACACTAGGCTAGACCATAGAATACTTGATTTGAGAAATCCCGAGAATAATGCTGTGTTCAAGATAACTGATACAGTTTTAGCAGCTGCTAGAGAATTCTTCAGGATGAATAACTTCATAGAAGTTAGGACTCCAAGGATTATTGCTACTGCAACCGAGGGTGGAGCAGCATTATTTGAAGTAAAATACTTTGACGGTAAAGCGTATCTAGCCCAGAGCCCCCAACTATACAAAGAAGAATTAGTAACTGTTTTCGAGAGAGTATTTGAGATTGGGCCATTCTTTAGAGCAGAAGAATCTCATACTAGACGGCATGTTAGTGAATTTACTTCAGTAGATATTGAGGCAGCTTTCCTCGACCTCTATGGTGTAATGGAGATTTTAGAAAGATTAATTGTCCACATATATAAGAGGGTTATTGAAGAAAGGAGGAGAGAACTCGAATTACTAAATTTAGACTTGAATATTCCTGAACTCCCATTCCCAAGATATACTTATGATGATATGCTTGGGGAGCTGAAAGATTCTGGGTTAGAGTTGGAGTGGGGTGAAGACTTCGGGACAGAACATTTAAGAATATTAGGGGAGAGATATAAAGAATACTACTTCATAACTCATTTCCCTACAAAGTCTAAGCCTTTCTATATCCAACCATGTGAAGATAACCATGAAGTTTCTGAATCATTTGATTTAATGTATGGTTGGCTTGAGCTAGCTTCAGGTGGTACTAGAATCTCAGATCGTAGACTTTTGGAGAAGAGATTAATGGAGCAAGGGCTAAATGTTAAAGCATTTGAGCATCATTTGAAAGTCTATGATTATGGTATGCCAATACATGCAGGATGGGGTCTAGGGCTTGAAAGACTATTAATGGTCTTAACGAATAAGAGTAACATCAGAGAAGTCATATTATTTCCTAGAGACAAATTTAGGCTTACTCCATAAACTATAGTGCATACACTATTAGTATTGCTGCAATGAATATGTTTAGTAATGCCAGGGGTATCAGTATCCTCCAACCTATGTCTAAGAGCCTATCAATAGTTATTCTAGGATAAACACCTCTAAGGAATAAAACAAAAGACAATATTATTAGGGATTTTAACATTAACCAGAAGGGCTCCTGTATCTCTATAGGGATAAAAGGTATGCTTGGTCCATGCCACCCGCCTAGGAACAGTATCGATGTTATAACTGCTAGTGCATCAGCTTTAAGATATACTCCAAGCTGTATAAACTCTAGTAATACTCCCGAATATTCTGTTGTCCATCCTGCAACGATCTCCTGCTCCGCTGTTGGAAGATCGAAGGGTATCCTCTCAACTTCAGCTATAGAGCTGACCAAGAAGACCATAAATGAGAAGGGCAGCACTAGTATGAATGGGAATTTCTCTTGAGCTGTAACTATTGCTTGGAGGTCTAGGCTACCTGCGATCATGGCTACAGGTATCATCGCTAGGAATAATGGGACTTCATATGCGAATAATTGGAAGCCGAATCTCAGCATCCCTATAAATGGGTACTTGCTTCTAGACGCCCATGCAGCTACTAGGAAAGGTATAGGTGACACAGCTATAACAGCGAATACCAAGAGTAAGCTTACATCCGATGGATATATTATCCAGTTTCTACCGAAGGGTATGAAGGCGAAGATTAAAAGCGGTATAAACCCACCTATAATAGGTGATGCTACAAACAATATTCTATGAGATTTTGATGGCACGATCACTTCTTTCGTTAAGAGTTTAACTGCATCTGCAACCAACTGAAATATCCCTGCAATCTTTCCTACATGAAGTGGGCCAATCCTTAAAGCAACTCTTGCAAGCAGCTTCCTCTCATACCAAACAGTAAATAAAGCGTATAGCATGACAAATGTTATCCCTGGAAATAAGGCAGCTTTAATAAACTCATTACTAGTTAGTAACTTAATTATCTCAGAGAACATAGCGACCCCCAACTACATATCACTCTGTATACCCCATTAAAATATATACTTCTTGCATATGTAGGAATAAGCCTCTGAAAGGTTACTTCTTCTAGGATTACCAAATATCACTAGGGCCATAGTGTAATAAAGGTTAAGCATATACTATCCATATTCATCGTTTATTGTTTATACTAGTAGTGCGCAATCGTATGCTTGGTCCGTGAAGCTTCTCAGGATAAGGCGTTGGAAGAGATCCTCAGTATAAAGAGCCCCTACAGAACAGTGTTTCTCTCCGCTGAGGAGAGGGTAAGACAGCTTAACATCCGTTCTGTAACCAATTAGAGAGGGGTTTCAGAGGTGCATAAAACATAGACAACCCTAAGTTGGCAGTCCTGATGTGTTCTACAAATTATCAAAATCCCACATAAAGGATTGAAAGTGGCTAGTATTATTAAAATTATTTCGTTCTTGAAGTTATCCTATCGGCTAGGTAATACCTTTCCTGTGTTATACCTAGAGAATAGCTTCTCCACTTCATCATCTAAAGATTCAAAACCTATAAATAAGAAAACCTCAAGCAAAGTTGAGAGGATGCTTAAAGCGTATATAGTAATACGTTTTCACATAGCTGTTTATTTATTCTTTTCTCAATAGTTCCCTATATACTTGTATCATCTTCTTGTATTGTCCCTCACTTATCTTTTTCTGTCTGAGCATCTCATCCAAGCTACGTATCTTGTCATCTATAGTTGCTTTTAAAACATCTATGATAACGTCTCCTTTCCACTCGATTTTTCTGCCTGTTTTTTCCTCAACAAGGCTTCGAGCAATATTTGCTAAGTGATATGAAATCTCCTCAGCAGTAGTGTAGATGTTGCCCATTATTAATGCATTCAAGTCCGAGACGATGTCCACTACGTTAACACCCGTAAATATTTTCTCACCTATCTTAACTGCTGGAAAACCGCTTAATCCATGTGTCTTTTCTAGATCTCTCTTATGTATCTCAAGAACATTCCAGACTTCATATTCCAGGTGTTCACTTTCAGTCAATGTTGAGTGGAGTCTTATCTTAACGGTATTTATAATGTATCCTGGCCATACTACTCTTGAAGACATTGTAACACGGTCCTTAAATTCTCTGAAAAGCATGTCAAGCAAGTCCTTAATCTTACTGGATAAGTCATCCCCTTCTAATAGGTAGAAAATTAATTTCACATAATTATTATTCCCATACTGTCTAATAAGTCTTAACGATCCTATTCGTAAGCTTACAGGATAACTTAAGAAGAGAGACATAGATACTGCAATCTTATCTGATAGCATAGACATGGAAGAGAGAATATGCAAAAGTAACTACAGGCCTTCCACAAAAGCCATTAAGTATCCTGCTTGTGACTCTCTTGCGGTTGCGGGGTAATCCTTTGTTTAAGTTCTCTTAACTGAAGACCTATGAAGAATGCTCCAATTGTTAGTGATCCGAAGACTATAAGTATCCTATCTGCTATGTATGGCATGTTTATGAGCATCATTGAAGATATGAAGATAATAACACCTGCTACAGCATATGCAATGTAAATAATGAGGTATGGGAAATACTCGTATGGAAATGCCTCCTCTCTCCATGGAAGAGGTGTTTGACCACACTCGAAGAGAACCTTCTTCTTAATCAAAGGCTTCCAAGGTGCAAGTATCAAAGGGAGTACCGCCATCAAACCAACTGTAGCTACTGCAAGTATGACGTAAAGAATAAGTATGAGGAGAGGCGACATTTACATCACCCGTGGAGAGCTGCTATATTGTTTAACTACCTTCAAATAATCTGGAGACTTTAATATAAAGATTAAACATAAATCAAAACACTGAGTCTAGACATCCTCTGTAAACTAGTATGCTATTCCAGCCTCATGGATAGATAGAGCTGAAACCCTACTACTTCTAGAGAAAACTCTTTAGCTTAGAAGAAGTAGATATTACAAGTCTAGATGATTATGCTGTCTGATGAACTTAAAGAAAAGGTTAAGAAAATAGTTGAAGAAATCCTGGATAGTAGTCTATTAGATAGTGGGATGGAAGAGTTATCAAGCAAGTGGATTGAATGTGTCAGAGAGATACTTGATTACAACAAGGTAGATTACAGTGGAGAAGATTTAGAAGAGCTTAGAGATAATTTTCTTAAAATATTAGAGTTTATCAGGAAGCATAAAAATTCAGATAATGTAGATAGAGGAAGCATCTAGTAATTTTTATATTGCTAGTTTCTCAGCCAATCTTAAGAGCTCTATATTTAGAGGTTTTTCG
>CAZKRR010000036.1:0-12840 GCA_964555135.1 uncultured Nitrososphaeria archaeon | reverse complement strand
TATGTGTATCAGAACTGTCAGAGAGGTTTAAAGGATAATATTGGGTTCTTTATAGGATGTTTAATGTTTTTAGGTGTAGTGGTTATGATGTGGTGATTGCTGAGAAAGCATATAATTATGATTTACAAGCCTATGTTAAGAGTAAGATTGGAAAAAATGACTAGATATAATAGTCTAAATATATGGATTGTTAGTGAGTTCTCGAATGTTGAAGGTTTCGAGAAGAAGAAAAAGTATATGAGGAGTGTAGATGAAAATATTGTAATGGAGCTGTAGATGTTTTTAGGAGAGGTTGGATATAAGCTTATCAAATTACAAGGTTTGTTTATTTTTATGGGATGCTGGTGATGGTTGATGCTTAGATATTTCTTATGGAAGCAGCTTCTCAGGATAACATGCGATTAGGAAAATTCTAGGCTAACCAAGTCTTTAAAGTTTAATGTTGTGAGGCGGGATAGAGAAGAATTAATACTACACGCATAGATTGTTATAGAAGAATTGAGGAGTAGGTTTTTCTATATTCTTCAAGGTGGGCTTGCAGGATTCTTCTTTGGTACTTCAGCTATCTTTATCCGTTTCTTACCTTTGATGGATCCATTCACGATAGGCTTCTATAGGCTTATAATTTCTTCAATTATCTTAACCATTATTACAATGATATTCTATAGAGCAACTCTATTTGAAACTTTTAAGAATAAAGGGTTTAAAGCATCCATACTTGGAATAGTGATCGGTGGACACTTTGCAGCGTATATCAGCTCTGTCAAGTATACAACTATAATGAATGCAACTGTTTTAACAAACATGACTCCGGTGTTTGCATCTTTATTTTCATGGATCTTTTACCAGGTTAAACTCAGTTCTATAAGCAGTCTAGGGATAACATTATCTCTAATCGGCATGGTAGCGATCTTTTGGGGGGCTGGAAACGGGGAGGCAAACATCATCGGAGATTTCGAGGCGGTCGTCGCTGCATTGCTGTGGGCACTCTATCTTGTATTTGGTAGAAAGGTGAGGTTAGAGTCTCATCCAATAACTATAATGATCCCGATATACCTTGCGTCATCTATACTGCTATTACTCTTTGGATTCTTTTTCGGAAACCCTAGACAGCCATTGGCAAGTGAGATCCCAACTATACTCGGGTTGGCAATCTTCCCGACGACTTTAGGTCATACACTCTCTTTCAGTTCTCTTAAAGGTTTACAACCCTATCAGACAGCGATACTCTCACTCCTAGAGCCGATCGTCGCCACACTTCTTGCAATACCATTATTCAACGAGATACCGCAAGTCAATGCATTGATAGGTGCATTACTAATCTTTGTTGGAATCTATCTAGTTCTAGGTATAGAGCGTTAGAGTCATCTTAATGATAATTCTTTCAAATACCTCTTTAAGAGCGCATGGACCGCAGCATTATCTTGCAATGCTAGGCCTACACTCTTGAATACGGTTATCTCTTCATCACTTGTTCTACCAGGCTTAGCTCCTGAAACTATCTCCCCAAGCTCAGCATATATCTTGTCTTCGGAATACCTACCCTCTCTAATCGGTATAATTATGTCTCCTGCCTCAGATAAGGCTGCTTCCTTCATATCTACAACTACTTTTGCATCGATTATAGTCTCCGTATCTATCTCCCTCATATCTGGAGTGTATGCCCCTATAGCGTTTACGTGGACTCCTGGTCTAAGCCATTCTCTTCTAAGTACTGGCGTATTGCTAGTAGTTGCAGTACAAACTACGTCAGCTTTCTCTACTGCTTCTCTGGCCGTATTTACTACCTCGACTTCTACACTGAGCTTACGGCTCACCTCACTAGCAAACTTCTCAGCTCTTTCAGCAACTATATCATACGCATATATCTTCTTTACCTCTCTCACCTCACTTACCCCCATAGCCTGGGTTCTAGCTTGGAAACCACATCCAATGATCCCAACTATTTCTACATCCTCCCGCGATAAGTATTTGGTGGCTACACCGCTTACCGCTCCAGTTCTAAGAGCTGTTAGGTATCCTGCATCAATCAATCCTAGAGGTACACCATTAGATGAGTCAACAGCAACTATCACTGCATGGATCGTTGGAAGCTCCCTCTCAATGTTCTTTGGATATACTGAAACAATCTTATTAGTATAAAGACTGAAGTCTTCAATAATACACGGCATAGAAAGAATGTCTCCACTATCTCTCCTACCGCTAACCCTAGTCCTAAGAGGGAGGATAACCCTGCCATGGTAGAGAGCTCTAAATGCTTCTTCAACAACCTCTATAACTTCACCGATCTTCAGAATCCTCTCAACATCTCTCTCTGATAGATAGAGCAAAAACCCCACCCCACAGAATCAATCAAGAATAGACGTAGATAAATTTATCACAAAACTGTACCGAACATAATATAAATAATGAACTACTTGCATACTCGAATCCACGTAGTTCTTCACCACCACTTCATACTATCTTTATAATGACGTAGATCTTCATTCTTTTCCGGCTTTCTAAATATGAATAAATGTTCATAGTAGAGTAGGTAGAAATCCATGTAATATTTTCTAGGTCTCCTATCGATGTCAACCCAGCATTCTTCTGCTACTTTCGTGAGGCCCTCCCATTTCTCCCTCGTAGTCTTCGTTCTCCACTGGTGTTTTATTATATCCTCCCTTAAGATAAAACCTGACTCAAGGAATACCTGCATCGTTCTAAAAGCTATGGGTACGTGATGTCTATGCCTCCTAATATCACCGACAAGTATTGCACAAAATCTTCCCGGTCTAAGTACCCTGTAACATTCCTCTGCTATTTCCCTCATACCATCAATATACTCATCGATACTGTGAACCGAGGATAAGTCGCCTTCAATCTTCTTCTCCTTAGAGTAGGGTATAATATTAACATAAGATGGATGAGTAGCTATGAGGTGGATGGATTCATCCTCAACTAAGTCTAGGTTTCTCGCATCACCAACATAAGTCTTTATCGTAACTCTCGGATAATCAGGGTCGAGAGGCGTATAGACAAAGTTTAATCTATCTCTTGTAAGCATCACGTAATCAAGGTTGATATCAACGCCTATAGCATTTCTTCCTAGAAGTTTACATTCTATCAACGTTGTTCCTGAACCACACATTTGGTCTAAAACAGTTTCACCTGGCTTCGAATATCTAAGAACTATGTTCCTCACCATCTGCGGAGGCCAATTCCCTCTAAAGTCTCCTTGATGAGTTGCCCACGCTCCTCTTTCAGGAAAAGACCAAACATTAGTAGTTTCAAGAACAAAATCTCTCGGGTGATATTCTTCTATTCTTTTCTGCCGCCCAATCTTAATCCTAACATCCTCTATCATTATCTCTTTATGAGTCTTAACGAATTCTCGATAATCTTCATCTGTGACCTCTTTCATGGAGATATAATCTTTCCTTCTAGCCATCTCTATAATTCTATATTTGATTGAATTTAATTAATGTTCGTTTTGACATGACGAAAAATCAAGAGGGGCTCAGAGACATAAAAGTAAAGGAACCGTCAAGTTTTATTCGAACTTTATTATACTACTTAACCTTATATAGTGTTATGCGATACCAGTCAAAGAAAAAGAAGATAGACTTCAGGGTGATGGTATGAGAGAAATTAAAGTTGGAGGTTATTTAGGGAGGAAGCGGATTCTAGATGTTGTAAAGCTTTCGAATGGATGGTATATTGTTAAGACGGAAGATAAAAAGTCTAAGAAAGATTTTAAGGTAAAGGTTATTTTTTAAACGATCCCATCACTTAGGTCCCTGACATCTAAACATGCCCATTTTGTGATTGAGTTCTCGGTAAAATTTGTGCCAATAGAGAGAAAGCTATGAAAGTGTTGGAAGCTATAATTGCTGTCTGGCATGGAAGACCTGTTCAGGACGTTTTAAATGAGTACCAAGACTTTGTGTTTCAATTACCCGGCTATAGCCTTGAATACATTCTTTATGCTTTAAAGTGGATCCTTGAGCAGGAGGATGTTAATTTTACAGGAAGACTGTAGATAAGCAGAAACAAGTTGATGAAATTTTTGAAAAATGCAATATAAAACCAGCACCTGATCGTTATGGAAGTCAGTTAGCTATATCGCTTTTCTGCGATGTAGCTCTCGGACAGCCTCCTGTAGAAGCATTCATGAGAACTAATCTTGATGTTTTACCTATGAAAAAAGTAAAATGAATGACATAGCGAGGAGGGACATTAGTCATATGGAAGGCGTATTAACTTCAACAATCCCTGTAAAGTTTGTTCATCAAAGTTAAGCTATTTTACTCTATTTCATTGATTTAAACTCTCTCGCATGGTCATATCGCGAGTTAGTTTAATTAATCAGCTACAGAATATTTTAGAAGAAACTCATGGATTCTCGTTGCTTCAGATCGAGAACCTTGATATCGGTTTTAATGATCACGCTACTATCTTCTTTCCTGGTTTATTTTGCTCTAGAATCTCCTATGATGGACTCTACAAGTAGAGGGGACTCATCTAAGATTAAGCAAGGAGATTTAGTGGGCCTCGAAGAAGGTTCCCCCTCTGATTTTGCTAAGTCCAGGAAGTATAGGGTTTTTCTAGATGTAAGTGTTCCAGATATTCATGCTGTTGATGTATGGAGGATTAGAGATCTATATGGTAGATATCTTAATGGTTCAGGCGTAGCTATAGGAATAATAGATACGGGGATCGATTATACCCATCCAGACTTCTACTTCCTGAATGGTACATCAAAGATACTATCTATATGGGACCAGACGCTTGATGGAAAGCCTCCGAGAAACTTCAGCTATGGATATGAGTGTACGAGAAGAGAAATAGAAGATAGGACTTGCCCTCAAAGAGATACTGTAGGCCATGGAACACACGTAGCTTCTATAGCTGCTGGAATAGGTAGAGCAGGCCCATATACTGGAGTAGCTCCTGGAGCACTCTTAATAATCGTGAAGTCCGGCTATCCTGCATGTAATGGTACACAATGGTTTATGGATGAAGACAAGATAATAGATGGTTTATACTATATTGCTGAGAAAGCTAGTGAGCTAGGTTTAAGAGTTGTTATCAATTTAAGCTTAGGCTCAGACTTAGGTGGACATGATGGCTCCTCAAATCTTGAGAAAGTATTAGAGAAATTAATAGACGATGGTGTAATAGTTGTTGCAGCTGCTGGAAACTCTGGAGATGAGAAGATCCATGCCTCGGGCTCACTAAACACTGGAGAGAAGATAGATCTCAAATGGTTTATCCCAGCTTCAACTACAAGTTTCGATTTATCGCTATGGCTAGACCATGGAGATAAAGTTATCCTAACGCTGAAGACACCTAGCAATATTACAATCCGAGCACCTATAGTAAACAGACTTATTAACGGCGTAGAGGTAAGTCTTACTAGAAACTCTTATGATACAGGTGTAGAGTGGCTTCTAGAATTGACTTCCAGCCTAGGTCTGCCTAGTCGGGGTTGGAGTGTAGAGATAGAAGCTGTGGAGACCAGAGGCAGCAAGATATGGCATGCATGGATAAGTAGTGATACATGCTCATCTTATAGAGAAGAATTCATACCCGGGGAAGGCTACAATATCTCCCAAAACTATACTATAGCTATTCCTGCAACATCCCATAGAGTTATAGCTGTTGGAGGATATGTAACAAAAAATATGTGGAGGAATTATCTAGGAGAAGAGCTTAATACATTTTATAATACTGGAGATGTTCTAAGTTTCAGTAGCAGAGGACCTACGAGAGATGGGAGAGTCAAGCCTGAGATACTTGCTCCCGGCTCAGTAATAGTTGCTGCTAGACCGATCTCGGACAAATATTCAAGGCTTGACATCGATAGATACTATACTGTTAAACATGGTACAAGTATGTCTTCTCCCCATGCTGCTGGAGTAGCCGCAATAATCCTACAATTTAAACCCAACGCATCATACATGGATGTTCTAAATGCTCTAAAATCTTCAGCTAGATGGAGCGGAGAATATGGTGAGAGACCTAACAATATATGGGGTTGGGGGAAGCTGGATGCGAGGGTATTCTACAATGTATCTATTAGGTTGGAGGGGCTGCCTGAAGACGTCTCTACAAACATATACGTTAATGATTCAATAGAAAGTATCTCGATAGATAAACCCATTGAGAAGATCTTTCTAAAAGGATCAACTACTCAAGTCAGGTTACAGAAGATGATCGAGTTACTAGAGAAAAGTGTAAGATACATTGCTGAGGAAGAGACACTCATCATCCGGGATAAAGAAGAAGTTATTGTAAGCTATACCCCTGAATATTATCTAGAGGTAGAATCAGAATTAGGTGGAGAATACGGAGATGGATGGTATAAAAAGGATACAGTTGCAGTATTCTCTGCTAGAAGCTATGCTTTCCCTGAAGGATTAGAGATCCTGTTTAAGCCAATCTACATACTGAGTGGGTGGATTGATGAAGAAGGGAGAATCCTCCAAGAAAACAAGATAGTAATGGATAGCCCACATAAAGTCAAAGCAATATATAGTCAAGATTACGGGCTACTCTATACCGGGTGGATATTAATATCTTCATCGGCAATCCTAACAATAATGATAATCTCGAAGTACACAAGGACTAGAAGAGACAGCCTCAACTCTAGGTAGTAGCACTCCAGCCCATTACAAACAACATAACAGATCTGGCTTACTCTATGTGAATACTTATAGAATACTCAATAATTTTTATGATGTAATGGTTGAGGCTAAATACTTCGTTAAAGTAATAGATGCTGGCAAGCCTCTAAGAATTAAGAAAGAAATCTCAGAAATCGTGAAGAATACTCTTGGAGGCAAGATGGTCCAGAAGATGAAGAGAGAGTATGTTGACTGTCCAGTAGCTGGAAAACAAGTACCATTCCTTGAATGCTATCTCTGCGTCTCCTTCATAAGGAGAGTTAAAGGAGTGGTTCACTGTAAAGGATGATGAAAGTATGTGAAAATGACTTTACTTTCTCTATCTTTCTTTTTTATTTACACATGTCTTACATTGTATACATGAAGGGGTTTACAATTATAATAAAAAATTCAGGAAGAGAGGCTGGCCGACGAGTTAAAGTAGCCGTGGCCAACGGGGGTACGCTGCGCTACCACATATACTGGGACTCCTCCCTGAACCCTACCAGCCTACAGCTTTTACCTCTCATCGGCTAGTAGGGTTTACCGTTAGAAGATACGCTTTCCCTAAAGCTTTCAATGTCATTAGCTCCAATCTATATATTGCTTTCTCCTTTAGTAGGTTGTTAACGATCTCGACGGTCTTGTCTAAAACATTTACACGTTTCTTTGTATTTACGTATAGATTTACTGGAAACCTTGTAATATGGTTTCTAAGTCTACGGTCGTATCGGCCTTCATTCTTATCTGGTGTATATCCTAGCAATCCTTTAAGCCTTGTTATAGGCAGATATAATGGTAGCTCTACTGTAAGAATAGCTAGTTCAACGCTATTCTCCACTTCAAGTAGTCTACAAGCATCTCTATAGATAGCATTATTAGAGAGTAATTCAACAATCTTCTTTGCAACATCTTTCTTATCTCTCTCCATCAATCTTACAGAGTCTATCAGTTTATAGTCGTACCCATCATTCTTAATCCACATCTTTAAGGTCATGATCCTCTTTGATAGAAGCTCATACCTGTTTATCCATGGATTCAGCTCAACCTTCTTCTCCGATTCCTGAACTATTAAAGCCCTAAACCCATCCTTGGAAATCTTTGAAAGCTTTATCGCATCGTTTTCATCAGTCTTCTTTATGTCATTCTCCATTCTAAGCTTCCTCAATATACTTGTATTCTTCCATAGGTATACCTTGACACCTTTCTTCAATAGCTCCAATACTTCATTATAAATCTCTGGGTGAACGGGTGATTGACAACACTCTTCAGGATAAGGATGTGGAGAGAATGTTCAATGAGCTTAGATTATATTTCAGGGAGCTGGAGAGACTTCCAGTAGATGAGCTTGTAGCTCACGCAAGGATGTTTATATGTCATGCTCTGAGAAGGCTTTAATGTTATGGTTTAGAATGTTTAAGGTATGGTTGGGAGTTAAATATCTATAGATATAGACTATATAGCTGAGTATAACTGTCAAAATAGATAATGGGATTCCGATAGTGTAAAGGAATACTAGTGATATGACCAATACATTTCTGAAAATAATATGTTAACGGTCTAAGCCTACTACCTTCTCCGCCAGCTAAGATCACCCTATTCTAGTTAAAGTCATATTAACAAGTTCTATTGATGGAGATAAATATATTGTTCTGTGAAGGACTCCATTTTATTGGTTAAAGTTTTTAGAATATGAGATATATAGTAGATGTTGTAAACAAGGATTAGATAATGAGGTTTAGATGCTTGGCTAATTGGTGATTGATGGTTGTCTGGCGACCTCCTCGTTAAGAATGGAGTAGTCGTAACTTCTAGTGGTCTGCAGAGGCTTGATATACTTATAATTAACGGTGTAATTGAAGCTCTAGGTAGAGACCTTCAAAGAGATAATGTAGAAGTATTAGATGTTAGAGGCTTACTTGTCTTCCCAGGGGTAGTCGATGAGCATGTACATATGAGAGAACCTGGATTAACATACAAAGAAGATTTCGAGACAGGAACAGCTGCTGCGGCAGCAGGTGGAATAACTACTATACTAGATATGCCTAATACAATCCCACCTGTAGATTCATCTGAGAAACTGAGAGAGAAGAGAAGGCTCCTAGAGAACAAAGCATATGTAGATTTTGGGCTATATGGAGTACTCCATGATTCGAATATAGATGGAATAGAAGAAATGTGGAATGAAGGAGCTGTAGGATTCAAAGTCTTTCTCGGTCCTACTACGGGGAATATTCCTCCTCCATTAGATAAGACCTTGATTGAGGCGTTCGAGAAAAGTGCAGCTCAAGGTTTCACTCTAGCTTTTCATGCAGAGAACTATAGTCTCGTTGAATATTATACTGAGAAGATTAAGAAGGTTGGATTGAATAATCCTGAAGCATACCCTGACTCAAGACCGAGCATATGTGAAGAAGAAGCTGTATCAAGGATACTCATCTTAGCTAGAAAAACAGGTGGAAAAGCACTCATAGTTCATACAAGTACAAGTGAAGCAGTCTCATTAATTAAGGAAGCTAAAATGAAGAATGTTAAAGTATACTGTGAAACATGCCCCCAGTATCTATTATTGGATCGTAAAGCATATAGAAGGTTTGGAAGCCTAGTAAAGATAAACCCTCCATTAAGGGAAGAGAATGACCAGAAAGCTCTATGGAGCGGGCTGAGGGAGGGTATAATAGATACCGTTGGGTCTGACCATGCTCCACACACTTATGAGGAAAAAACTATAGGTAATATCTGGGAAGCTGCAGCAGGATTTATTGGAGTAGAAACTTTACTCCCATTAATGTTGGATTCTGCTCTGAAAGGACTAATACCGATGGAGAGGATACCTCTACTACTCTCTGAGAATCCGGCCAAGATATTCGGAATATATCCGAGGAAGGGATGTATGAAAGTTGGAGCAGACGGAGATTTAATCATAGTAGACCCGACTCAAGAAAGTATAATAAATTCGGAAAAACTACATAGTAAACATAGGATCACTCCATATGATGGAATGAAGATTAAAGGGAGAATAAAATACACGATACTCCGTGGAGTAAAAATAGTTGAAGACGGTGAAATCGTTAAACATAAAATAGGTAGATTCATTAAGCCAATACTAAATCGGGAACTTTAATTTCTAACTTCACTGAATACGTAATTTTACGCTCAAGGCTTCAGCTAATTTATCTGTCCCATCATTTTAAATGTTGATTCCCACCATATTTTATTTGAGCATATTTGAATATTTGATTACATACAATAATCGTTGGTAAAGAGTTCTAGTATTTTCCGGTCCTGGCGTTGATTATCTTCCTCCTCAGCTATTATCATCTTTAGCTATTTCTTACTTAAGCATCATTAAGCTTAATGTATTCCTTTATTGTTCAATCTATCTCTATCCCATGTCTTCTCAAAGCTTCTTTAATTTTAGTGATCTCTTCTTTTAGGACTCTAATCTCTCTTACTAACATCTCTATATCTGATGGGAAAACTGTGGATGGGATCATAAAGATATAAAATATATCATCAGCTATTAACTTTGCCTAAACGTCAATTAAAAAGCTTTTAAATAAGATGGGCAAAGTTGAGACTTTTACAGCATCTATGGAAAAATAATGCTTCATCTACATGTCTACCACTGAAAACGTCTTCCAGATCCCTTCTCATCTATTTGCATAATTTGTAGTAAACGAGAAAGTTGTAATAATCGTCTTTAGAAAAAGTCTCATCTAACCTATGATTGTAGACGCCTTTTCTAAGATTTCCAGTAGAGTTATTTTAGAATTCATTTCGTGAAATATTTTATCTTCAGTAGATAAATTGAGTAGGTAAAATTTGTATTGTTAAGATCTAGTTGTATGTTACATTAATATTCATTACATCCTTTTTGTTTGTAATATCCGAAGGTGCAGAGAAAATGGTCGACCTAAGATACCTCTTTAATCCAGCTTCAATTGCAGTCGTAGGTGTTTCACAGAATCCCTCAAAGATAGGAAGCATCATATATCAGAGGCTCACCAAGAATAAAAGTCTAGGGATTCTTAAAGCAGAAGTGTATCCGATAAATCCCAGGATAAGTTCTCTGAATGGTATAAAAGTCTATCCAAGCATATCTGAGATTAAGGATGATGTTGATTTAGTGGTTATCGCTATCCCAGCAGAAGCTGTGCCAGACGCTGTAAGAGAAGCCGGCGAAAAAAAGGTTAAAGTAGCTATAATCATTAGTGGAGGATTTGCTGAGAGCGGTAGAATAGACCTAGATGAAAAATTGAGGAGAGCTATACAAGATACGGGTATATGTGCCGTCGGCCCTAATACCATCGGGATACTAGACCCATATAGTGGGGTTGATACATTCTTTTTACCTAGGTTTAAGATATTATCAGATGGAAGAATAGCAGAGAGCCTTCCAGATGTTACACCCGGGAACGTTGCAGTAATCTCTCAGAGTGGTGCTTTAAGTGAGATAATAATGGATTGCTTAAAGATAAGTGGCATAGGCATCAGAGCTATAGTATGCGTAGGAAACCAAGTAGATCTAAGTATTGAAGATTTCTTAAAATATTTCTCGGATGATCCCTTAACCAAAGTTATCGCGATATACATGGAGGGTGTTAAAGATGGTAGGAGGTTCCTCAACGCATTGGTAGAGGCCTCGGCCAAGAAACCGATAATAATACTTAAAGCAGGCAAGACAGAGATAGCTGGTAGAGCAGCGTATACGCATACTGCAAGTATGGTTGGAAGGATCGAAGTTTATAGAGGAGCCTTCAAGCAAGCAGGAGTAATAGAAGTTGAGGATATGGAAGAGATGGTTGATGTAGTTAAAGCTTTCAGTATGATGAACCCAGCTAGAGGAAAGAAACTGTTTATCTTAACTAATGCAGGCGGCTTAGCCGTTATCTCATCCGACCTAGCTATACGTTATGGACTAATAGTACCAAATATGCCTGAAGAGATTAGAGAACGGCTTGAAGAATTAAAGAATAAAAGATTAATCGAACAGATCGTCGTTATACAGAACCCGTTAGACCTAACTGCACAAGGAACGTCTGAAACTTTCGAAAATGTGTATAGAATAGTTGCCTCCAGCAAGTTTTTTGATCTTTATTTATTGATGCCAAGTCACCAACCTCCTACAGTAGATGATACAGTGATTGATAGATTATTTAGGGTATCTAGAGAATATGATTGTTGTGCAGTAGTATGTGAGTATGGAGAGTCAGAATGGTCTAGACATATTAGAGATAAGTTTGACCAGCTAGGTATCCCTTCATATCCAGATGTTAGGAGAGCTTTAAGAGCGCTTTCAGCCTTAACCGCGTACAGAAAACCGAAAAATAAACGATATGAGTATCCAAGAGAAACAAACAAGATTAAATGGCTAGATTATTTAGAAGATGGTCTCCTCGACTACGAGAATGTCGTAAAACTGTTAAATCATTATGGTTTAGAGGCTCCTAAAACATTAAAGATCATCAATGAAGAAGAATTGCATAATGTAGATGAAAAATTATCTTTTCCATTAGTCATGAAGATCTTTTCTAGAAGGATTACACATAAAACAGATATAGGTGGTGTAATAATAGGGCTAAAAACATATAGTGAATTAACTGACGCATACAAGATGCTGAAAAAGAAAGTTTCTGAGATAGGGTTAGAGTGGGAAGGTGTACTTATTCAAGAAATGGTTAGAGGAGTAGAATTACTGTTAGGGTCAAGTTTTGACCCAACCTTTGGTCCAACAGTAACATTTGGCATTGGAGGTGTATTCACGGAAGTCTTAAGAGATTTCTCAGTAAGAGTTGCTCCAGTAGATCCTACTGAGGTATTAGAAATGATTAATGAATTGAAGATGAAGAAAATCCTTGAAGGATTTAGAGATCTACCATCTATCAATCTAGAAAAGCTTGCCGAGAAGATCTCAGAATTTTCAAAGATAGCATGGGAAAATCCTTCAATAAGACAGTTGGAGATAAATCCATTGATAGCCTCAGGGGACAGGTTTATAGCTGTAGATGTTAGAGGATTGTTGTTTAGGAGCTAACATCAGCCTTAGTTCTATGGTTCTTATAGAATTTTGTATTCTTTTCTTAATGGAGAAAAAGTTAGATGTCTTATGTTATGTTTAAGTAATTGGTTCAACTATAGTTTGTTTCTATTCCACTCATCTTCTGTAAAGGCTTGTCTTAATGCTTCTCCG
>CAZKRR010000035.1:0-12845 GCA_964555135.1 uncultured Nitrososphaeria archaeon | reverse complement strand
TTAGTTGTTAGCCTCCTTGCTTTTCCATAAAGCAAACCCTTATAGCCATCCTCTACACCATAAACTTCATAATCGTATTGAGCAGCTCTAACAACTATGCCTTGAATCACAGCATTAAGCCCAGGGCAGTCTCCTCCACCGGTCAAAACACCTATCCTAACCATCTCCGTAAACATATTACCCCCAATATATATACGTTAATTTTTTATTTCATCAGAGACTGAAAATATTCAAAGTGCCTTCATGTCGGAGAGTAACTTTTATATGGCGCCACACTGTAATACTAATACATATATATAATGGTGTATCTCAGTGATAATGGTGGAAATTATTGAGTCGTGTTAGAGTCATTAACCTTCGTAAAGTTTTTGATAAAACAATAGCTGTTAACCGTATTTCATTCGAGGTTTTAGATGGAGAGTTTGTAGTACTCCTAGGTCCTTCGGGATGCGGTAAGACTACCACTCTGAGATGTATAGCGGGATTAGAAACCCCTGACGAAGGAGAGATCTACATTGGTGATAGGCTTGTAAATGACTTACCACCTAAAGATAGAGATGTTGCAATGGTTTTCCAAAGCTATGCATTGTACCCGCATATGTCGGTTTTTGATAATCTTGCTTTTCCATTGAAGATGAGAAAACTCCATAAAGAAGAAATAGATAGGAGAGTGAAGGAAGTTGCAAAACTACTACAGATAGACCACCTCTTATCTAGAAAGCCTAGACAGCTTAGCGGTGGAGAGCAGCAGAGAGTTGCCTTGGGGAGGGCGTTGGTTAGGAATCCACAAGTATGGCTTATGGATGAGCCTTTAAGCAATCTAGACGCTAAGCTTAGAGTTTACATGAGAGCTGAGCTGAAAAAACTCCAAAAAGACTTAAAGATCACAACAATCTATGTTACACATGATCAAGCAGAAGCAATGGCGATGGCAGACAGAGTCGCAGTAATGAATAATGGTCTAATACTACAATATGACTCACCTCACGTAATATATGAGAAACCTGCAAATATATTCGTTGGAGGATTCATAGGAACCCCGCCAATGAATTTCATACAGGCGGATATAGTTGAAGAGAATAATCAAGTATTTCTTGACGCAGGTTTCTTCAAATACCGATTGGAACAGGAGCTAGCAAATATCGTAAAGAGTAAAGCATCTAGCGAGAAAGTGGTTCTCGGTTTCAGACCTGAAGATGCCTCTCTATCAACCGAGAGGAAGCCTGAATCAGTCTTCCAAGCAGACCTCTATGTTATCGAGCCCATGGGCTCAAATATTATCGTAGACTTGAAAGCAGGAGAATATCTTCTAAAAGCAGTTGTGCCACCAACCACAAGGCTACCACCAATTGGAGAAAAAGTATGGATCTCCTTCCCATCAGAAAGACTCCATATATTTGATTCAAAGACAGAGCAAGCAATAATGTAGAAGATTAAAGTTTAGTCGAACTACTACTTACCGGTTAGGTTATCTCGGAGAATTGTAAGTGAAACTCCTATTTTCTCGCTCTTTCATCCAGGTGTTTATGGCAAATCTATATATTCCTGCTAAACCTATTCTCTACCTATGAATAAAGTTCGTATAGGTTTTGCCCCTCTTCATAGATATCCTTTTGACGAGAAGTGGGGTGTCGAGTTAAAGAAGAGAGTAATAAATGAGGTGTCAAAAATTCAATTTATCGAGCTTATCTATCCGTCTGACAGTCTTACAAGAGAAGGGCTGGTTTGGAATGATAATGATGCAGAGACGGTCATAAGTCTATTTAGAGAAAAGAATATTGACGGTTTACTTCTCGGTACAATGACTTTCGGAGATGAACTTGCAGGAGCAAGAATTGCAGAAGAATTCAAAGGATACCCTATAGCTATCTTCGGAACAAAGGAACCGGAAGTCCTACCTGGAGGATTTAGGAGGTCAGACTCATTCTGTGGAACATTATCTCTTACATCAGCCTTGTATCGTCGAGGAATACCCTTCCTCTTCCTCGGATTATACTTCCCTGAAGAGGAAGAATTTAAGAAGAGTCTTGATAACTTTGCCAGGGTATCCGCTATAGTGAGTAAGTTTTATGGTGCTAGAATAGGGCTTATTGGACCACGGCCTGAAAGATTTGAAACTGTAACATTCAATGAAGCATTACTCGCTAAAAAATTCAAGCAAAGAGTAATCCATCAATCTTTGTTCGGGGTTATAGAAGAAGCGAGGTTATTAAGAGATAATGACATGGAAGTAGTAAAAGTACTCGAAGATATGAAATCTATGGTAGATGTATCTAGGGTATCTAGGGAATCGTTACTCAAGATGGCTAAGCTTGAAGTAGTCCTGAGAAAGATTGTAGACCAGTCCAATCTCTTAGGCATGGGGATTAGATGCTGGACTGAGATACAGAGATACTATGGTGTGAGCCCCTGTTTTGTAATGGGTAGGCTAACTCAATCTGGAATAATGTCTTCATGTGAAGTCGATATATATGGTGCGTTAACAATGCTAATACAATATCATGCATCACTAGGTACCACCCCTCCACACTTCATCGATTGGACAATACAGCATCCCAGAGATCCAAATGTATTTTTGGCATGGCATTGTGGTAATGCCCCCCCAGCTTTAACCTGTATAGGATGCCAGCCTACAATACTTTACCACAGCATCATGTATAAAGATGTAGGTGAAGAGAGTTCGTATGGCACTACGGAATTTAGATTGAAGCCGGGTAAAGTTACAATCAGCAGGCTGGTTGAATATGACGGAGAACTTAAGATGTTGATTACGAAGGGTGAAGCCTTAGAAGAAGACACTAAGTTTAGAGGTAGCTGGGTCTGGGTGAAGGTTGAAAACCTCGATAAACTTTATAGAATTCTTGTTGAGGAAGGCTTCGTCCACCATGCAAGTATGATTCATGGAGATTATGTTCAACCAATAAAGGATGCATGTAAACTACTAGGAATAAGAACCATTACGGTATAGTAAGCAATACTATTAGAATCACGTCATTATTAAAAAATTAGATGAATAAAAAGAGGAAGAAGATTGTCTCAGTAAGTCAGCTTAAGTATTGCTTTCCATTCTTTAGTTAATTCACGAGTAGCTGTCTCCGCATCTATCCTACCTGCTACGTACTCGGTTGTCCATTTAGCTATAGAGTCTTCTAGTAATGGATTCTCGGGAACAAAGTTTCTAAATCCTGCTCTAAGTAGAGATTCGAGGAAGACTTCTTTAAAGATTCCCGGGTATTGGGGTGCAAGTTCCTCGATAACGCTTCTCGCTACCGGGAATGATGAAGATACCTTCCACTGCTTTATCATCGACTCCCTTAAAACTAGGTATTGGCAGTATAGCCATGCCTCCCTGGGAACCTTAGAATACTTGCTTACACCAACTTGCCAGGTACCATCAATCGGAACGCCCGGCGAAGGTGCACATGCAATCTTACCAGCTGTCTCTGGATACTCTTCTGGGGCTTTCTCTATAAAGTCTATGAATGTTGATGCCCATGATCCAGCCCACATAGCTGCATGCCCTCTTCCCAGAAGCTCCATACATTCAGACCACTCTGTCTGCATTGGGTTCGGAACATATTCGCAGAATTCTTTAAACATCTTCATAACCTTGATCCCCATATCCGTTATATCTGGGTCGAAGGCTATCCTTCCATCTTCAGTGAATAAGTCTCCCCAAGGCTCAACAGGTTTGCCGCAAACTCTTAAGCCTTCGGGTGAGTTTCTCCATTGAGCAAAGAGCCAGCAGTACTCCCAATGTATTGTATGAGTTCTCATAGCCATTATAGTATTTCCAGCCTCTACAGGAGAATCGGGATTAAACTTCCTAGTAAAGAATCTTCCAATAGCATATACATCTTCAAGGACTTTTGGAACAACAAGCTCTGTCGGGATCTTGTTCGGGTCTAATCCAATCTCAGGTGCTCTTGCTTTAAGGTCAGCAATATTCTTGTCAATCCACTTTCTATACATCTCCTTTATCTTGGGATCCTGCCAGAGGTCTTTCCTATAGAACATAGCCATAACATTTGAACAGATTGTGTACCCTATCCTCTTCCCTTCCCAGTGACAGTATCTCTTATCAACTGTGGGAAGGAAGTCAGCGTAATTAGTAAATATCTCTGCATCAGGATACTTTGCTTTCAAGTCTTCTACAGGGTAGCAATGAGGTGCGAAGGCTCCAGTATAGATACAGTCCCACATATACACATCATATTCTCCAGCTCTAGTAGAGAAATCGTGTATCTGTCTATCTCTTCCAGTCTCCCAATCAAATAGAAGCGTCTCAATCTCTATGTTAGGATACTTCTTCATGAAGTCTTCTTCTGCAACAGCTTTCATACCAGGTGCAGCATGAGCGATCGCCACAACCCTTACGGTGGCTTTGGGTTTATATAGGGAGGTGTATGCATAATAGCCTCCTCCACCTGCGATTGCTGCTGCGATAATAGCGCCTATAGCAATTTTAGCGGTTTTAGAAAGCGCTTCTCTACGAGAAAGATTGAGTTTGATTATATCATCTAGCTCTTCTTTCATGTCTGTAATATTCGTGACAGGCGTATTTAAATGTTTACAAAAACTATTTAAAAAGCAGCAAGCTCTATACAACCAATCACGTTAAGGTGTATAAGGATGCATAACCAAATTTAGTCTAGTGGTGTTGAGTTTATGAAGAGGGCTGTCCTACCACTTATTCTGCCAACCCTAATCCTCCTACTAGTATTAGTAATATACCCCACAATTCATCTCTTCTACATGATTTTTCAATCATTTAATCCATTAATAGATGTTGTCCCACGTTTTGCAGGTCTTAGAAATTTTTTCGTATTAATGAGTGACCCGGAAGCACATTATGCGATTATTATAATGCTACTATTGACCACCATAACAACCCCTATACAGTTAGGTCTAGGGATACTACTTGGAATACTTCTTACCTCTAAATACCTTCATGGTAAAACCATATTGACCCCACTACTCTTGATCCCTGTGAGTATACCGGCCGTCATTATTGGTTTAAACTGGAAGATGATATTTTTCACTAAAGGTCCCCTTAATGCATTCTTGGAATCTATTGGGATAGAGTCTCAACCATGGTTAAGTATGCCTTTCGGTAACCCCTTTAATACTATATTCTGTTTAGCTATCTTAGATATATGGCAGTGGACACCGTTCATTGCTTTAGCGGTAGCTAGTGGTATAGAGAGCGCACCTATAGATGTAAGAGAGGCAGCTTCATTAGATGGAGCTTCTGAGACGCAGATACTGAGGCACATTGTTCTGCCGATGATTAAAAGCGTCATTGTAATAATATTCCTGCTCAGAGTAATAGATTCATTGAAGATATTTGATATAATCTACATGCTAACTTTCGGAGGTCCGGGAAATGTTACAACAACCCTGCCATTCTACATCTATAAAATTGGTTTTACACTCACAGCTGCTCGGGCAGACTTAGGATATGCTTCCCTCCTAGCAGTCGCCCTACTCTTTATAGCCTCCATACTGATCGTAGTTACGTTAATGAGAGTTTTCAATATTAAGAAAGTTATATGGGAGTGAGAATATGAAGAAGAAAAGTCTTCTGACCATTCTCATAACAATGAGTGGTTGGATAATAATAGTAATGTATCTTCTTCCATTCGTATGGATGTTAGGAACATCATTTAAGCCTATAGGCGAGTGGGGTGTACCAATTCTCCTACCACAAAATCCTACACTAAAGAATTATGTAGAAGTCTTGGTTACGGGTGGTATCTATGGTGTAAGGGGGCATTTCCCCCCAATAGTTAGATACTTGTTTAATAGTATAATAGTCTCCGTGGTTGTAGCATTCATCACTTGCTTCTTAGGTGCTATGACTGGTTATGCTATCTTAAGGTTCAGAGCAGGTGGTATAAACTTTGCAAACTGGATGCTCAGCTTAAGGATGATCCCACCAGTAGTAGTGTTATATCCATTAGTAGTGATGACCAAGTCTATAGCTCTATATGATACACTTGGGGGACTTATCCTCGTCTATCCTCTCATCACCATACCGATAACGACATGGTTCATGATAGGTGCGTTCAAGAGCGTGCCGAGAGAGACTGAGGAGGCTGCACTGCTCGATGGATGTAGTGAATTCCAAGTATTCTACAAAATTGCTCTACCTCAAGCAACGGCAGGTTTAGCGACAGCATTCATTTTCGCATTCCTATTTAGCTGGTCAGAGTTCCTAATACCTCTATTACTAGCACCTAGCGAATCCGCGATGCCATTAACGGTCTTCGCAGCCTACTTCTCAAACCAGTATGGAATACTATGGGGACCACTATCTGCTGCAGCTGTAATAATATCAATACCGGTAATAGTATTAGCAATCTTAATTAGGAGATATCTGATCAGAGGGCTTACAATGGGCTTTGTGCGTTAAACTCTATTTACCCACTTATACACCTAGATTGATAAACTATGTAGTGTTCTCGTAAACTTCACGAAAGAATATATACAACTATGTAGTCTTACAAACTGTGGGTTTATATGGAGTACCCTATTTTTCTAGGTACAGATATCGGAACGTACGGAACAAAGAGTTGTTTAGTTGATTCTTCAGGAAAAATAATTGCTACATCATTCGTTGAGACGGATATCCTCGTCCCTAATCCTGGATGGGCTGAACAGTGGCCAGATGTCTGGCTAAACGCATACGTAGAAAGTGTTCGAGAAGTATTAAAGGTATCAAACATTGACCCATCAAGTATTGGTGGTATCTCAATTAGCGGTCTCTTCTCAGGTGCAGGCGTGCCTGTTGATAAAGAGTTCAGACCAATTAGACCTGCAATAATATGGATGGATAGAAGAGCTATAGAAGAAACAGAACTAATCAAGAGAGAGATAGGTGAAGATGAAATCTTTAAGAAGACTGGTAACTTTATAGACCCATATTATGGTTTTCCGAAGATCGTCTGGATTAAGAGACATGAACCTAAGAATTGGGAGAGAATACATAAGCTTATGACAATCTATGGATATGTTATCTACAAGATAGCAGACGTAAACTGCGTAGACCATTCAAGTGCAGGGAATATTGGAGGAATATACGATATACATAAGAGAAATTGGAGTGAGGAGTTAATGGATCAGCTTGGAATACCTAGACAGTTCTTCCCTGAAGAAATTAATTGTTCTAAAGATGTAGTTGGTGAGATTACAGAAGAGGGGGAGAAGCTAACTGGTCTGAAGAAGGGGACTCCCGTGGTTGCTGGAGGAATAGATGCGCCTGCCTCAGCCTTAAGTGTAACCGCGCTAAGTGATGGTGACCTAACATCTATGATTGGAACATCCATGTGTAATGGC
The DNA here is from genome assembly GCA_964555135.1 of uncultured Nitrososphaeria archaeon. Taxonomy (GTDB): domain Archaea; phylum Thermoproteota; class Nitrososphaeria_A; order Caldarchaeales; family Wolframiiraptoraceae; genus Geocrenenecus. The sequence goes on along the minus strand of CAZKRR010000035.1, from coordinate 5,507 downwards.
GTAATACAGGATGAGCTAAGACTCTCTAAGAAAATCGTAACTCTACCACACGTAGCATACGACTTAGAGAAGGTATATTCTCATTCTGGTGTTGCAACAGCTGGAGCAGTAGTTAGATGGTTCAGAGATATGTTATCTCAACATGAGAAATTAGTTGCAGAAAACTCAGATATCTCGGCCTACACGATTCTAGATAAGATGGCTGAGAAAATAAAGGCTGGAGCAGATGGGCTGATCTTCACACCACATATGATCGTTGGTGAAAGAGCACCATTCTGGAGCATGAATATGAGGAGCTGCTTATTCGGGTTAACAATATCGCATACAAAAGCACACATATATAGAGCCTTCCTAGAATCAATTGCTTATGCTCTTAGACACAGCATAGAGGTAGCTAAAGAAGCCGGTATTCCAATAAAACGTATCATACTAGTGAATGGAGGAGCTAAATCACCAATTTGGCGAAAAATCATGGCAGATGTAACTGGGCAAGAACTGTATTACGTTGAAGGAGCCCCAGGAGCTCCACTCGGGGACGCATTATTAGCAGGTGTTGGAACAGGTCACCTCAAATATGAAGCCATTTACGACTGGGTTAGAATAGACCAATCAGTTAAACCTACGCTTGAAAATACCAACATCTATAACAAACTCTATAGACTATATGTAAAGCTACATGAAGCCCTAGAAGAATGCTACGCTTTAGCCTCAGAAGTATACTAGAGCATCTACACTTTTAACTCTTACATATATTATTAATTTGGCTTATGCATAGAATCTCAGCCGGATCATCATTTTTTTATTTGACCGTATCTTGCCTTCTTGAATTCTTGAAGATACCTAATCTCTTCCTCTGAGAATTCCTGCGGCTGACCTAGGAGGAGAGAGAAGATAGCCGAAGTGGCAATATCTTCAACTACTATAGCATTATCTAATGCTTCTTCACTCGTCTCACCATGAACTATAACTCCATGTCTTGGAAGAAGAGCAGCCTTGCTAATCTTCAATGCATCAACTATACTTTCAAGTTCTTCAATGTTATCTGTCCCTGGATATGAATACTTCTTCACTACCGGTATTCTTCCACCAAATGTGAAGGCTTGCTCGGAAGCTATACATGGGATATCTCTTCTAAGTATTGCAAAGACAGTCGCCATTGGAGAATGTGTATGAACAACACAGTTTGCTTCCCTGATGTTCTCATGTATGAAGACATGCATAGGAGTCTCACTAGATGGTCTAAGACCGCCAGATACAACTCTACCATCAAAGTCAACTATTAAGAGATTTCTTTTAGCGACCTTCTCTTTCTTAAACCCACTGGGGGTTATAACAACATAATCAGTACCCGGAATGCGTTCACTAACTACACCGAAAGTACTCTTAACAAGCCCCTCTTTGAAAAGCATCTTCGAAACATAGAGTACTTCATCCATGACCTTACTGATAATCCTCCTATCTACTCCCTTAAGGCTCATTTCACAAACTAAATTGTGTATGCTCTATTTAAATTGTCTAGAACTTCTTAATTCGCCGTAGATAACATGACGTTTATTCATATCTGCTCTACGCATTGCTAATTCATTTCATGTAGATGAACTGAGGACATGAACCCTCTATAAATAATTTAAAATACGTCTCGAATCCTATAAAGTATGAGTCATGGAGAAAGATGAGATAATTATTAATACGATAAGATTTCTGAGCGTAGATCAAGTAGAACATGCTAAATCTGGGCATCCTGGAATGCCTCTAGGCTCAGCACATATAGGATACGTAATATTTGATAGATTCTTGAAGTTTAATCCTAAGAATCCTAGATGGATTGATAGAGACCGTTTTATACTATCTGCAGGTCATGCGAGTGCAATGCTCTACTCACTCCTTTTCGTTAACGGTTATGATATTTCAATAGAAGATTTGAAGAGGTTCAGACAGCTTGATAGCATAACTCCTGGACACCCAGAAAATATCTTAACCCCTGGCGTTGAAGTAACTTCTGGCCCATTGGGTCAGGGATTTGGAAATAGTGTGGGTATGGCTATAGCTGAGAGATATTTATCAAGCTACTTTAATAGAGATGGCTTTAAAGTAATCGATCATTATACATATGTCTTGGCAAGCGACGGAGATTTAATGGAGGGAGTTTCCACTGAAGCTGCAGCTTTAGCTGGACACTTTAAACTTAATAAGCTAATAGTCATCTGGGATAATAATAAGGTTACTATTGATGGTCCGACTTCTCTAGCGTGGTCTGAGAATGTTTTGGAGAGGTTTGATGCATTAGGATGGTATGTTCAAGAGATTGAAGATGGATATAATCTATCAAAGATCGAAGATGCTATAAGAAATGCAAGAGAGCAGAAGGATAAGCCATCATTCATAGCTGTCCGAACACATATAGCATATGGGAGTAAACTTCAAGACGATAGTCGAGCACATGGTGCTCCACTCGGCAGAGAAATAGTAGAGGAAATGAAGAAGAAGTTTAATTGGCCTTTAGAAGAGTTCTACATACCTGAGGAAGTTTGGAGGTATAGGGATGAGAAGATTAGGAATGGGGTTAAGATGGAAGAAGAATGGAAGAGATTATTTGAGCGTTATAGAGAAGCTTACCCAGACCTTGCTGACCCACTCTTAAGATGCTTCAATAGAGATTGGGGTGATGGATACAAGAAACACTTACCAGTATTTACTGAAGGAATGGCTACACGTGCAGCTAGCGGTAAAGTCTTGAATGCTATAGCTAAACATATTCCAACGATGTTAGCTGGTTCAGCCGACTTATTTGAATCAACTAATACATATCTACATGGTTTAGGAGATTTCCAAGCCGATAACCCTTTAGGGAGAAACATACATTTTGGTGTAAGAGAACACGCGATGGGAGCAATAATGAATGGAATGGCATATCACGGAGGTATCTTACCATATGGCGGAACTTTTCTAGTATTCTCAGACTATATGAGACCAGCGATTAGGTTAGCTGCGATGGCGGGGCTCCAAGTAATCTATGTCTTCAGCCATGATTCTCTATGGATTGGGGAGGATGGTCCAACACATCAACCTGTAGAACAGCTTTCATCACTTAGACTAATACCGAATCTATGGGTTATTAGACCATGTGATCCTAATGAAGTATCAGTAGCATGGGAAATAGCGATAGAGAGGAAAGATGGACCAACAGCCATAATATTAACGAGGCAGAAAATACCCGTATTAGATAGGAGTAACTATCCACCCGCAGATAGTATAAAGAGAGGCGCATACATACTTGCAGACTCAAATGGAATACCAGACTTATTGATAATTGCTTCAGGCTCAGAAGTCCATCTTGCACTTGAGGTGAAGAAGATGCTTGAAGAAAGAGGAGTGAAAACAAGAGTAGTTAATATGACTTCTTTCGAGCTCTTTGAAAAACAAGATAAAGAATATAGGGAGAAGGTGATCCCAAAAGATATTAAGAAAGTAGCTATAGAAGCTGGTAGAGGATTATGTTGGCATAAATATGTCGGAGAAGATGGTTTAATCATAAGCATTGAAAAATTTGGTAAATCAGCTCCATTCCAAGAACTTATGAAAGATTACGGATTCACTGCAGAAAAAATATGTGAAAAGATTATAAGGTTTTTTGACGGAGCCTCTAAGTAGATTGCATTTTTCAGAGATAGGAATATTCATTGTTCTTTTTAATGTTTATGAATCATATCCCATAATGCTGGTTTTTTAGATTCTCCAAGCACTATTGGTTCTATTCCTGCAATTTCACAGTAAGTTACCAGTCTATCTACATAGTTTCCTGCAACACCCAATATATGATTTGATGGAAACACCGAGGTAAATTCTTCAAAACTACAGTTAAGCTTAACGAAAACATGAGGCCATGTTGGATTAGTTAAAGAAGCAAGTCTCCTCCTCTCCTCCTCAGGAAGGTCTGGAACCACTCCTCTTACAATGACCATGTAAAGCTTATCATCATATACACCCATTCTTGCGAAAGTCATCTCGCCTGGTGCAGCATCAAATTCAACAGAAGCTCCACCAGCTTTAAAATATAACTCTAATGCTGGATGAAGAGTGACTTTCTTAAAGTTTTCCTCTGGATCATCGCTTCTCATCGCATACCAGCTTGAGTGATTTCCTGAGTTGCAGAAATCCCAGAGGTCTTTATCTGGATGATATAATCTTACATCAGCGAATAATGTAGGTAGCCCACCACTAATATACTTTAGGACTTGCATAGTAATAGCTGCTAAAGAGTCAGCTTCAGTCGCACAGACAAAAGGTTCTTTAGAACCATTCCAATCATATGGATCGTTCATCAACATTTCAGCCACATCTGTTATACATACATACTCAGACATCTCCCTCTGTCCTTTTATTCCACAGAAGTCAAATCCATATTCTTCATTAACTTTCTTCATTGCTAAGTATAGTCTGATCTGCTTTTTTAATGTCTCAGGTGTAAGCATCTTGTTATCATATTTTATTCTATTTCTAAACATTTTACTTAACCAATTAAATCCCTTCTCAACTTCTACATCTGAGATCTCCTTCATTTTCTCTACAAGCCATAGCTGATCTATTTGATATACACTAATCCCTAAGGTTTTCTGGAGTGGGATTAGGTGGAAGTATCCTGTCTCCATGCCCATAGAATGTCCACCGTACATTCCGTAAACTTGTCCCCTCATAGATGCATAGGCTTCTGCAGCCATAATCCAGTCGATAACTTTCTCTTGTATTCTTGGATCATCTATATCGCCAATTATCCTATGCGTCCTGAATCCACACTGTCTTAATGCTCCATCCGTCGCAAGTAAACCAACATTTCCAGGATATGCGCCTTCATTATTGGATAAGCTGAGAACTGGTTTGTCTTTTCCTACGGTATTTATGAAGGGCCAGACAAGATAAGGATAATTCCAGATATAATATAACAATATTATTATTTTCGCGTTAGCTTTAGTGAGTTCTTCTCCAACCTCTCTAGCAGTCTTGATAGATGTTATTATCTTAGAACCCGTCGCTATCTCAGGTTTAACACCATATCTATACGTCAATTTATTTCTGATAATCTTGACAGTTTTCTCCAAGTTCTCCATGCATTTCGGTATAAGTTGTGGATGCAGAAACTCTCTCTCATCTCCTAGCATAGCTATACCAATGGTACAAAGTCTCATACAACAATTTTCGCAAATATGATATATAAGCTTATTTTCACCGAACCGGAAATGATATGAAAGTTTAATCCAATACATAGAAGTTAAAATTATTATCTTATACCACTAGCAACATAATCTATTCGGAATTCAAAACAAGCTCACTATAATGAGTAATTGAATTAATAATCTCTCTTAACTCTCTATACAATTTGATGACAAAATAACATTTTCCACCTAAAATTTTTTGTACCCTACATCTTTGAACTTTAAGAATAAGATATCATCTTAGTAAGTAGGGAGTAATGTTTATAAAGTCACTTCTATTGCGAGACATGAGATTAT
>CAZKRR010000034.1:0-12980 GCA_964555135.1 uncultured Nitrososphaeria archaeon | reverse complement strand
GCATTCTATTTTCTGGTAGTGTGAATAATCCCTTATTCGGGAATTCATATATAAGGGGTTTGGTCTGGTATTTAAGTTTTAGGTATTACGGCGTGTTTATGGTAATTTTTATTTATTTGTTTGTTTTTGTTGTTTTGGATGTTCTTTCTTGATTCTTTGGAGGTTGATCGTGTTCTTCGTCAGTTGAGGGGTGTTTATGGTTCTGTTAGTGAGGATTTGAGGGGTTGGAATTGGTCTAATGATGTTTTGTCTCCTCCTGTTGAGGGTGTTTACTTGAGTGTTTCGGAGGTTGCGAATAGGTATTGTTCGACTTATCGGGATGTTTACTTGAAGCGTGTTCTTGGCACTCCTGCGCCTTATAGTTATAAGACTGTTAGGGGCTGGATATACCATGGGGTATGTAAGAAGGTTGTTGAGAGGGCGAAGTCTAAGCTGTACAGTGAGGGTTTGATGAGTGGTTCTAAGCTGTATTCTTCTCTGCTCATAGATAGGAGGGATGTTGTAGAGGGCATGCTTGAAGAATATGGGGTCTCGAAGTATCTTAGCCAACATTATCTTGATAGACTTACAAGGGAGGCGGAGACGTTGTATGGTTTCCTGGCATTGCAGGCTGCTTCTAGGCTGGATAGAGTGCTTTCGAGAGTGTCTAGTGTAGATTTGGAGAGTGTTATCTCGAGGGTGGCTTCGGTGGATGTTGAGAGGATTGTTAATGGTCAGCTGCTCGGCTTGTCTAGTGAGTTGAGGGTTGACATGTTTGCTGATAGGAGGGTGGTGATCGAGATTAAGACTGGTGATGTGAGGGATTTCCATAAGTATGCTGTTGCAGGGTATGCTCTCGCAGTAGAATCTGACTTGGAGATCCCTATTGATTACGGTATAGTATCCTACATACATGTTAGAGACGACTTTGTGAAGATCAGGAACAAGACCTACTTTATAGGTGATGAGTTGAGGAGAGAGTTTGTGGAGGTCCGTGATGAAGTGTTCAGTATAATCCATAGGGGGTTAGACCCAGGTAAGCCTTCAGACTGCCCAGAATACTGTGTATATTATGGAGTGTGTGGGTAGTGGCTTTGAAGATAATTCTCACGGGCCATGGATACAGTATCTCTAAGAAGGGTGGATTACTAGTAATAGCTAGGGCAGATGGGTCTAGGAAGGAGGTAAGTATAGGTAATGTCTCGATGGTTTTAGCTAATCTTAAGGGTTTGAGTGTTAGTGGTGAGGCGTTGAGGTTGATGCTTAGGCATGGTGTCCCATTGATCCTGCTATCGAGGGATAAGCCGGTTGGAAGGATCCAGCCGATGATGTTGAAGACTCATGTTAGGTTGAGGAAGGAGCAGGTGAAAGCTCAAGAAGACGCTCGGGGGTCTAGGATAGCTCAAGCGATAACTTTAGGGAAGATGCTTAACCAGATTAGAGTTCTCAAGCGTATCTCTAGGGTTAGACCTATCTCTGAGCAGGAGATGGTGGATGAGAAGGTCCAGCAGATATACTCAGTCTATAGAGATGTTTTAGAGAGTGGTGTTGATTCTAGGAGCTGGCTGATCTCAAAAGAGGCTGAAGCATCTAGACATTATTGGGAGGCTATAGCTAAGATCGTTCCCGAAGAGGTCGGTTTCACAGGTAGGAGGAAGAAGTATGAAGGCCCTGAAGACTCTCTAAATCTTTCACTGAACTATCTCTACACACTCTTAATGTACCATGTATGGTATGCTGTTGAGTTGTCCGGGCTAGATCCATTCATAGGATACCTGCACGAGGACAGTAATAGGAGACCAAGCCTTGTGATGGATCTGATGGAGGAGTTTAGGCAGCCTATAGTAGACTATCCATTGATAAAGTTTCTTCTAAAACATAAGACAGTTGAAGCTTTAGATGATGAGAGAAGACTTAAGGATTCCTTTAGGAAGGAGTTGCTACAGCTCTTCTTCGACACCTTGGAGAAGAATGTAAGCTTCATGAATAGAACTGCACCTATCAAGGCTCATATACGTCTACAGCCTATCAGGCTTGCGAAATACTTACTCAACTATACTGACAGGTATGTATGTTTTGATGTAGTGATTTAGAAATGTATACCCTAGTAATCTACGATATAACTGAAGATGAAGTGAGGATGAAGATTGCTGAAGCATGTAGGGAGGCAGGTCTAGTAAGGATTCAGAAGAGCGCATTCCTGGGAATTATAGATTCCCAGAAGAGGAAGAATCTAGAGATTAGGTTGAGGAAGGTTCTAGGACAGAGTAAAGGGAATATACAGATATTCACGATATGTGAGGCTGACATATCGTATAGGAGGATAATCGGGGAGGTAGTAGAGTATGAGGAAGAGGGGGTAATGTTTCTTTAGATGGATGAGGAAAACTATGTAACCTCAATACATGTAAGAGACTACTTGTTCTGTCCATCAATATTCTACTATAAACATGTTATGGGGGTTGATGAGCCTGTTACAGAATTGATGGAGGAGGGTTTGAGAGGTTATGCTGGAGATGTTGAGAGATGGGAGGAGAGGAAGACTCTTCTAAGCAAGAAGAGGATACATGTTGATAGAATGTTGTTCAACCTGGAGCTAGCATCTCCAAGATATAGGGTTAGAGGCGTGGTGGATACGGTATACTGGATGAATAATAGGCTCCATGTCTTAGAGATAAAGGTGTCTGAGTCTGAGAAGCTTTTCCCAGACCATCTATACCAGACAGCGGTATACGCGTTGATGGTTGAAGAAGAGTTTAGAGAGCCTGTCTACAAGATCGTGATATTCTATAAGAAGTCTGGTAGATGGTTTGAGAGGAGGTTCACAGGCCAGCTTAGACAATACACGGTAAAACTCGTCGAGAAGATCCATGAAGTACTAGAGCATGGATATATGCCTGAATATAGGTGGACCAGGAAATGTATAAGCTGCTTCTATAGAAAACTCTGCCATGGATACTGAGCGCAGATATAACGGATATAAGTAGCAGAGTATAATAAATAGATGTAATAATCTTATAGAAGATGTAGATTTAGCTGTAAGCTTCCATCTTCTCTATATTCAACTTTTTCACGTCCTATATTTGCTAGAAGATCTCTCTCGATTGCTTCTTACTTCTGTTTAGTGATCTTGTATAATCCGAATCCCGCCGTTCTATTTACTCCAACCTGCACTTCTTCTCCAAGCCTTAGTAGTGCATTCGTCACTCTTGCATTCTCTTCATCGTATGTATCGTGTGGGAGGCTGAGGCGCGCTTTACCGATGAATCCTACGATGAATGCTTTCCCTCTCTTATGTAGTAGTTTTATTGTTCTGATGTCCTCTACTCCTGAGAGAGCGACGCCTCCTTCTTCAAGCCACCTCGTATACTTCCTAGACTTTACCGTGACCCCGCCATACTCTCTCCAAAGCCTGCATATGTTTCTAAGCATTAAGATGGGGTCTGGTAGAGGATAGTATCTATACGTTGACTTGAGCCTACCGATTATCCTAAGCATCCTGGAGATGAACCCTAGGGTATGGAGTGGTATGTAAGGGCATGGTCTCCTAAAGCATGTTGGGCTGATAAACTCTACCTCGTATCTATCGAATGGGTGTGATTCTTGTAGAAGCTTCTTTAAGTCGATGCTCTTGAATGTTACCTCGCTAACATGGAACCTCGTATCAAACAGCTTTACTTCATCATTCTTCTTGAAATATTCAAGTAATGCTCTAGTTATCCTACTATCGAAAGACGTATACCTGAAGTAGTATATCCCGTTCTCAAGCTTTATGAGAGGTGAAGCAGAGAAAGGTGCAAGACCACGAGATTCATGTATCCTAAAAGCTAGAACAGCATCAGACATCTTAAGTATCCTGTAGAATAGACCTCTAATACCGAAGCCTGAAGAATACTTCTGGTAACCCTCTAGAGGTGAGGAAGCGATTATACCTATGATATCAACGCCCAAACCATCAGCCCTACAACATAAATAAAATATCCTAGAAATAAACCGTAACGTACACCCACTAAAAGTTTTAGCTACTGAGCTGTCTTCACACATTCCAATACTATATTGGATCCTTCCTCTGCATTCAAGAGTTGGATGAGCAGCCCATACTCTGCTTTCAACTCTCTATCAGGTTCAAGATAGACCAGTTTTTTCAGATAATCATTGAGGTTGGCAGGGTATGCTTCAATCTTACCTCAATATTTTTCAATCTAGATTCCACGACTCTCCATGATGTTAATCCTAGAATTAAATCGGCTACTCAGTCGTCAATACAATCTTCTACTCCTAAGACCGATACTCCTCCAATAATACTAGCAATTTTATCTTTCACATCTGGAGGTTTCCTTGGACCATAAACTCCGCATCCGATCTTCTCAGCAGATCCTCTGCTCGATCTATCTCTCCTGCTTCAACCACTCATGCTTCACGCTTGACAAAAAAGTTAAGAATAGATTCATTTATTCTCCATGAAGAACGAAATCGATATATCTGAGCCTCCAACATATAGTAATGTTGAGAAGCTATCCTTTAAGGAAGTATGTAGAGAGAGGGTGAGGGAGATTGTATTGAATTGGAGAGCACATGGTTCTAAGGTGCATGCTGGAGGAGGATGAAGCGTTGTCCGAGGTTAGGAGATTTATCTGGTGTCAACCCCATGAGGGATAGATTCGAGGTATGGATTGAAAGTCCTTCAAGCATCTCAAAGATCTATAGTTCCGGATATACTCTAGTGCTGATGGATTCATGCTTCATAGTAGAATTTTCAGACTTCATAGAAGTTCTCGCTTCAGAGAATTATGTTGCGGCTACCGGTAGGATACCCGCTGTCTGCGACTTTACAAGGTACGAAGTTAGGAGTATAAGCCCTAGAACTGGCGGGAAGCCTTGGAGAACTCTAAAGAAGGCTGAGGAGCAAAACCTATGTATAGTCAGGACGGGCTTCATAGATTATGGGGAGCCAACGGAGAAGCTTCTAGAATTCAAAGAGTACATTAAGGCTTTCAAGAAATCTTACGCGGGCTTCTCTGGAAGGTCGAACAAGGAAGACCTAGCTCTATACGTTACAGCACTATACCTGAGAGGCTCGGATGTTAGGGTTGAGGTTGCTACGGTTGATAGAGCATTGAGGAAGGCTCTAGAAGAAGCTGACATAATAGTCCACGCAAAGCCATGGACCCAGTAAGCATGGCCCAATACTCTTCTCAATAAACGGTAAAGAATGCTTATTCAGATAACATCTTGTAGTATCAAGAATGAAATGTGGCCACTTCTTAGAGATATTGTTTATAGAAGCTATCCTTGCCCGTCCCCCATATTCTCTAGGGATTTACTATTGAGAAACTCACTGAACGGCTGAAGCAGCCTAGAAGAATGATTATGAGATTTAAGAGACTAGCTATAACATAGAGAGCATTCATAAATAAAGCATACACAATCATTTACCTAAGACCTAGAATCTAGAGATGAGTTTCTCAGATCTGATATCAAACATCTAAGCTTCGAATCTGCTGTGGGAAGAACTGCTCTAAGTATCCACTACTTTCCCTCAGTCTATTGAAAATTTGGTATCCGTCTTCATCTCTTAGATTCCCCAACACTCCTTAGGACCGCCTTCCTCAGGTTCAACATTCAGAAAGACCTCTGCCGTCTTCAGCAAATGATCTTCGATGGTGTATCTTTCAAATTCATATTCTCTAAACCGTTAATGCTTACGATAATCTGGATTTCTTCTACTTGACTGTCACAGGTGTAGATGGCGAGCCTATGTTCTTTTTTAGACTGGTTATTCCAGCTATCTTTGATAGTTTATTCTAGATATTCCTAATCAGATTCTCAAGTGATCCTCTTTCTTAGTGTCTATTACTATCAAAAGCTTTTTCACGTAATATCTTAGATACGTTGAGAGAATATTGAAGATTCAGGTCTAGGTAGCTTCTTCAGGTTTAACTATCCTAGCAACATGTTTTCTATCGAGTCTATGTGAAAACTACCGATATTACACTCTTGAAGATAGGAAAGAAGGGATCCTTGAAAAGTTATACGGCTAAAGTGGCTTGTAGTATTGGCATTGAGCTGAGAGCTAATCGGGCTGTCACAAGACCCAATCTTCACTTCAATGATACATGTAGCACCATTAACTCTCCTAGCAATGGATGGTTAAAACCGGTCTTCTTTTTCTAAGAATGAAATGACAATGTACTGAAGAATATCTTAATGATGGCTGTTTAAGATGGTAGAAGAATAATAATCAAAGTTGAGTCCTATCGCTTGATCTAACACCACAGAGTACTAGAGATCTAAGGAAGGTGAAGAGCGACCATAAAAATTCTCAATACATAGCCCACAAGCATTTAAACATAATCCTTATCTAAGTCTAGCCCTCCTCAGTTTGAAAACCAAGCACTTCTATCTTTTATCTAGATTCATAAGTTTGTGGAGATTGTAAAGTAAATGTTGCAGAGATAGAATGTACAACAAGCCTTAACGTCGCACGTCTTACTTGAAGAATCCTTCTTCTTTAGAAGAGTATCCTGCCATCGATTTCATGGAGCTTCTTACATGGGAAGCCTGAATAAGAATGCTAGCAAAATATTACGCTAATTCATGGATGTGGCACAACAGTAGATTTTCCTTAAGGAGATGCTGGACTTGTAGGCTTCCTCCTATGCGTTGACCGTCTTAACGAGTAAAAATCAAACTTCTCAATTGAAGAGAATCTGAGTTTCCTAAGAATAACCAGGTAATCTAAGGTTATTAATGATGGAGGATTCTTAAACAGCCTAGACCTGGCCTCGTATCAGAGTCTTGATAGACCAACTCAATCCATGATACTCTAGCTAATAATATAAATTGAACTTCCTGAATGCCTCCAAGATTTCCTGATCCAGCGGCTTATGCTTACGTTTCTTCCTAGCTCGCCCAGCAAGATAAGGTCCTACCACAGCGTATGCTTTCTCAGCTAACTCGTCGCCTTCACCTTCTTCATACCTGCGCCAAGCATCTGGGAAGTGCTTGTATCCGCTGGGGCTAGCCCACTCCACGTGGAAGTCCTCAAGCTTATCTGGTGGAACGCAGACAGCGACTCTATCAACGGATCTATGAAGGCTGAGCGGTACCGTGAAGACTCTCTGAACATCAATCTTATTCTCGACAACGACGCCTTCCTCCGGTTCTATCTTGTATATGATATACTGAGTCACAGAGTAGGCTACGTCTAACGGGTCAATCCTTCTGAGGAGATCCAGGCTGAACGCTCCAGGATGAATGTGTACGTGAGCACCCCTCCCACTCCACTTGAAGAAGACTGACTTTACAATACCCTGCTTCTCAAGCGCTTCCAGTATCTTTACCGCTTTCCTGACAACCTTCCTCCAGTCGCCATCCCGCGAGTCTATGTCCCAAGTCGGCGAAGACCTTACTATGTTCTCCCTGCTCGCCAAGTCCTCGGTCGAAACCAGCCTCCCATAAATGTGCGCTGTAGCATAGAAAGCTCTAGGCTTCATGGAGGAAAACCTCTCCAAGACCTTCAGTACATCATCCTCGCATCTTATAGTTAAGAGTCTGCCTCTGCTCCAGTACCTGACCATTGGTCTTGAATCATCCCCCACATCACAATGAATAGCAACCCATCTTCCAGCACAGTACTCAGCGATCTCCCTCCTAACCTCAGCTTTCATGTAATGCTCTTTTACATACTCCCAGTCAAGATTCACTTGAAGCCCACATCCTCACAAGTTTAAGCTCCTAATAAAAATGATAGAAGCTGCTTAAGAAGAATATTTACCCCATCATCCAACAGAGATAACAGCATTAATACGTGAATTATCATTGCACCCAACATTCTGCAGAAGCAAGAGATGGAGATGAGCAAGAAGATGCTTATGGAGGAGTACTGACACGCAATGCTGACTAGAAAGATCATCTAGTAAGCAAGTATCTAGAGAAATGATTGTATTGCATCTAGGAAATACTCTGAGAAGTACAGAGAGCCTTCTAGACGATGTAGTTGTGAGAGGCCTAACCTCTAAAACATTAATCTTCTTTCTCCAAACCTATCCATCAGCTTAGTAATTGTAGTAGAAATTATTTTTTCGAAAATATTATCCTAACGAAGTTAACAGAATACATTAGTAGAATGATTTCAAAGCTTCAAGACAGAATAGACAAGACCATCTACTTAGAAATAATTAAACTCAACCCAGCCGCGAATATTAACCCCTCCCTTTATTCTTGTTAAACCAGCTAAACCGGCTAGTACAGATCCACTTGTCTTAGAGTTTGCAAGCCTCCTGCTATGCTGAGCAAAATGTTATTAGAATGCTCTTAAAGTCTTCCAGCACGTCTTATTCATGCTTAAAAATCCTGTCTACCCCTCATAAAGAGGAAGAGACGGCTGCACATCGACAATGGCATCGATAAGAAACTTAATACATAACAGCAAAGACTCAAGAAGGAGTACTAGGTGGTTGAGAGGTCTCCTGGATTCTTCAAGCCGATGATAGGGTTTAAGGAGCCTAACGGTCGTCTATCACCCTCTGACTACATCAATCATCCCTACATAATCATCCATCTTACGAAGCTTAAGCTATGAGTTAACATACCTGCCTTTGAGCTCTTGAATAATATTGACATGATTTTTCTTGGAGGTATCTTATCCGGATACACCTTTTTCCGGGGCACCGAGATGAAGGCTATGGCCAGCGCTATCTTGGCTATGAATACTATAAGGAAGCCGATGTTGAAGAGGGATAATATTGCGCCGACAAGGTAGAGCAATCCAGCAATCCTGAACCTTCTGACCCCTAGACCGGAGGCGATTGCACTGAAGCTTTTCCGTAGGAGTGCGGCTGAGACCATAGTTAAGGTCCACGTGATGACAAAGGCAAGAATAATGCCGAGAGAAACACGTCTCGCGGGATTAGTGAAAGTTAGCGTGTAGAAGAACAAGCCTGGTCTGAAGATAGCTCCAGACAGGATAGCGAGAGCGTACAAGGATAAGCTTTACAGATACTGGATACTCGTAGAGTATGAGAGAAGCTACGACTTGTACAAGCATTTTAGGCTTGCTCCTAGGGACAGGCATGCATGGAGGATACCAAAGATAACAGTTGGAGTATGCCCTAGATGTGGAGAAGACATAGTGGAGGGGGTATGCTTGGAATGTGGTGGAAGGGTTGAGAAGCCGAGGCATCTAGAAGTCTGGAGAGACCCAGAAGCCATTGAAGAGCTAATCCCAGTATTAGGAGTTAAGAAAGGACGTGGAAACCTCACCATAGAATCTAAAACCAACCTGCTGAAGATACCTAGAGAGATAATCCATGAAAAGATAGTGTCCATAGTTAGGAGGAATGGGTCAATCCACTTAAAGCTATTAAAGATAAGACTACTAGAACCTAATAGATGAGCAGTCCTCCCAAGCCTATTTTTGTAGAGGGCAGTATTCAGTATTCAACAAGCAATTCAACCATCAGTTCTTCTAAGCATATCCTATAGAGTGTGGCCCCCTCCTGTCTTCTTAGATGGAATGAACAAGCCTAGATATTCCAAGTCTATGAAGTATCTGTAGAATGCAGTCTAAGAAGCAACCTAAAACCCTAAGCTTAAGATATTCTTACATTCAATCCCATGAGCTACGTTGTCTACGCTATGAGAAGCCTACTAATCACTAGAAATATTTCAAACCTTCACTAGACCAGTGACAGTAGCAATCTTTGATGCCGTGAGGTTCATTTCAGCATCAACAAGCTTTAAAAGAATCATAGAATGAAAAACAGCAGTACTGCTTGGAGATCTCCAACTAAATTTTAAGTAGATAACCTCTATGCTCACATTACTTTCTTATGTTGAAGAATTTTATCTCTATTCTAAAATTAAGGGTGGCTCCCAAGATACGTAGTAATCGCAACGAACTCATAGAAACTCTTGTTTAAATTGTTAACGACACTGTGCACCTATCCCTGGATAATTATTTCTAAACCTACTCCCCCATCTCTGTAATTATCCCTGTAGTAGTTTGCAAGATAGTTTCTAATGGTGTCTCCGCTGCAGTGTATAGGATATATCTTCTCCACACCCATCCCTACGAGCTGGGATGCGACTTTCTGAGCTTCCTGAAGTGAAGCTCCAGCCATGTGGAATCCCCCAAGCACGATGTAGGGCTTTATCCCAGTATCTTCCACCGCCTGCCTAACGATATCTACAACGCCGGGATGGCTGCAACCAACTAAGACTACAAGCCCCCTACTCGTCTTGAACGCTAAAGCCTCCTCTACTGGAGGACCGTAGAGTGGTTTAACAACATACATCCCCCTCGACACTTCAATAGTGCTGTTCACCTGAATCGGCTTTAGACCTAGGCTTTTAACATAGCTTATGAAGCTTCCATCGGGCGGAACATACACCATCATTACAGGCTTGACCGAGGCTAGCGGCCTTAAACCTCCCGTATGGTCTCCATGCACATGGCTTATTACAACGAAATCTATCCTTTCAAATCTATTCAAATCTATGCCAAGCCTACGAGCATTTGCCTCGAGAACAGTAGGATCGGGCCCTACATCGAAGAGGAGCCTCACCCTATCGGTCTCAACATATACTGAGAGGCCCCACGCTTCCTCAAGCCCTTGCCCATAAGGATTATTATCTACAAGAACCAATATGCGTATCCTCTCAGCCAAGGTAATGGTCGAATAAACTGTAGTGGTCACGGTCAATGTTTTTAGTGAATAATAATGAGCCAACGCTCACACCAGCTACCGAGCCTACAATAAGCATCAACACTACCAAAAAAGCTGGATATTTCACGACATTACAAGGAGTCGCATATGACATATAAACTTTGTATCACCTAAGCAGACCCCTCAACTTTCATTCAAGGCTTTCTCATCTGTGAATCTTAATTTTTTAGGATGATGGGCTGGAGAAGCTATTCTTTCAACATGCTCTATGATAGGTACTACCTAACAAGCAAAATTCGATTAATTATATTGTCTGGACAAGCATTTTATTAATCAACCATCACTACGGCTTGATAGTATAGTTTGGGTAGATTATGTTAAGACTTTTAAGACCTTAACTTATCCATTCTTTTACTAATTTAAAAACTAAAGCAACTAGAAATAATAAACACTTACCTTACAGGTGAAAATATATCTCTAGCCTTAAACATACTCTCTAGTCTAGACATTACTCATCAGGGAATTAGAAGACTTATCTAAAGCATCTATCGTCTAAGATAGTGGGTTAGAGTCTTGGAAGCAGGCAAGAACACTTATATCATTATCAATGTGTCCTCTAAGAAAGCATACGTTACATTGAAGATTCACTCATCTATCTAGTAGGCGGTGAATTCATTGCTTAAAAGAAGACCTAGGAAAAAAGCCTTGAAGAAGAACTTGAGAAGGGTAGCTAAGAGCAAGATTACACTTAGTTACGTGCTGTCTAGACTGAAGAAGTTATTTGAAAAGCTTGAAAATGTTGAGATAGCCATATTATTTGGCTCTATAGCTAGAGATAAGATTAGTTTCCACGATATTGACATTGCCCTCAAAGTTAAGAAAGAAGATCTCTTGGAGATAGGATGTATTATTGCCCAAATTGCGAGGACTTTACGTATTAATGAAGACAACGTAGATGTTATAATCCTAGACCAGATAAGCCCGATAATGCTTTCAAGAATACTCAAAGAGGGTATTATTGTTAAAGCAGAGCCGAGAGCATCCGAGCTTCTCTTAAGAAAAGAGTGGCAGACACCAGATGCTCAAATAGAATTTAGGCAATGGGCAGCGGTAGACCCTAAACTCGACAAGGCAGTAATAATATCAAGAGTTGAAGAAATCAGGAAAAACACAGCATTCATTAAAGATGAGATCCTAACTAAGAAGATAGAAGAACTAGACTATAAAGATACATTAGCCTTGGAGAGAGCTATGCATAGAATCATAGAGTCTATGCTCGACGTATGCAGGCATCTAGTCTCAGTTTATTCATTGGGATTTGCTGAAAGTTACGGTGAATATCCTAGAAAACTAGCTGAAGCGAAAAAGATGAGTAGAGACCTAGCTGAAGACATAGCAAAACTCGCAGGCTTAAGAAACATACTCATACACCGGTACCTAGAGATTAAGAAGGAACTCCTATACCAAGCAGCGAGAGATACAACTGAAAAGATAGTAAACAAATTCATTAAATGGATACAGACTTTCATAGACGGTTGATATAAAACTTCTCCCATACATTGCATGGTTGATTTTGTAGACCTATCGTCAAGTTACCTAGTAAGAAGCATCTCTCAAGCCTTCCAACCAAGACCCCTACAAAGCATACTCAAGCTAAACCACTACAGTAACATAATAACTACTCCAAAAATTTTTGCGTCAGAGGGAGCCCAACACCCACGGTTCAGCCTCCCTAACCTTTAATTCTCTATATGAGATTTGCGCAGAGTTAGCTGCAAACGTTGCTACAGCAATATTATGAGCTTGACCTTTCAATTCTCTCTATGAGATTCCGTACTGTTTTTTGGCTTTCTGAGCCCTGGTTCAGGATTCTAGACTCTGATTGTTTGAATAGTCCCGTATTCGGGAATTCGTATATAAAAAAAGGAGAAGTTTTAGCAGTGCATACTTCACGGGGTAGGAACATGATAGTTACCATGAAGTTTATTAGGATCGTCTTAGATAAATGCTATAACAAGCCATCAGTAATAGTTGATAGAAGACTATAAATCAACCATAGTGATGAACCTGTCAACTTTTATTTAACCTCTTCTTATTTATAAGTTTTAAATCTTTAAGTGCTGACCTAGTGAAACTATTCTCCGAACATAGTACACAAACAGTATTACCAAGTTGACAGGATCATAGTGATAATAAAAATACTTATAAGAATAAAAACTCAGGAGAGTGTTACCTAGTAGACGAGGTCCCTAGTTCTTACAGTCTACTATACCTAACGACTAAGCCTTTAGACTCTTTGAGCAGGGTATCTTCATCTTACATAGAAGACTG
>CAZKRR010000033.1:0-13042 GCA_964555135.1 uncultured Nitrososphaeria archaeon | reverse complement strand
AGCAGGCTATATTCGGTATAACTATGTCTCCTAGATTCAATTCTCTTACTAGACCGCCTGCTGTACCTAGTCTAATGATTATCTTTGCTCCAAGCATTCTTAATTCTTCGAAGACTATCGCAGTGGATGGTCCACCTATGCCATGGCAAGCTACTGTAATTACTTGGTCTTTATAATTCCCGGTATACGTTTTGAAACCTCTATTAGAAGAGACTAACCTTGATTCTTCAAGCATTCCAGCTATGTAGTCAACTCTACCTGGATCACCTGCCACTACAACTTTCTCTGCTATCTCTCCGGGTCTCGCTAATATGTGGATCGGCTCACCTATCATTTCATAAAAACTTATCAGCATCTACGCTTAAACCTTACTTATGAACTCCTGCATCTACGAGACTCCTTTAAATGTAGTCTTAGGCTATATATGGACGGAGAGAGGATTAAGAGAAATGAGCTTCTATAGTGATGAAGAATGTTTCAGAGATTATCTGGAATCATTATCACTGGAATTAAACAATGAGAGATTGATAGATCTAGAGAAGATGCTTGATAGCTATTTTAGTGGAGAGCCAACCCAATTAGATTACCCTCTAGACATTTCTGGAACAGATTTCCAGAGGAGAGTTTGGGAAGCCGTTAGACAGATACCCTATGGGCAGGTTAGAAGCTACAAATGGGTTGCTAGTAAAATCGGTAATCCGAAAGCAGCTAGAGCAGTAGGTACAGCTATATCACGTAATCCTGTTGTACTGATCATTCCCTGTCATAGAGTGATCCGGAGCAATGGTTCACTAGGAAAGTACAGTGACATGGATTGGCTTAAAGAGAGATTATTAAGATTAGAGAGAGCAGAAATAGTTTCATGGAAGATTTGATTATTCATAGATTGAAGTTTCCATCATTTAAAAATTTCCCATCTACTGGAAGTTGTAACCAGTGTTTACAGATTTTCAGGATTTCTGGATATTGTGCATTGCTATCAGGTCTTTTTCAAAAATTCTTAAATCCCTGGGTATCTCAATGTTTATGGGATCCTTAAGAGTAAGATTCTTCTGCTTCTTCATAGCCCAAACTTGAGAGTTAAATCTTACCAATTTCTCCGTATATACTGCATAACGTGTAGACCATTCAGCCTTTGGAAAACTCTGCAAATGGATGCTCTTCTTAGAATACATTCTTCTCCATATCTCCTCCGTGATAAAGGGCGTTATTGGTGCAAGAAGTATTAGGATTGTTTTCAGCACGGTATGTAATGTATACCATGCTGCTCTCTGTTCTTGAGGAGTGAAGCCTTTTAACCCATATGCTCTAGCTTTACTCAACTCAATATAATGGTCTGCGAATATACTCCAAGTAAAGTATCTTATCCTTGTTGCCGGAATGAAGAAGTTGAACTCTCTATACCCCTCTAAGCTCTTCTTAATCATATTCGAAAGCTCAGAGAGGATCCATTTATCAGTTGGAGTTAATTCGGTTTTTCTAGGAATAGGGAAGGAGGAAATATATCTAGCGATGTTCCATAACTTTGTTATGAATTTCCCAGCATTCTGAATTCTCTGTTCTGAGATCCTAAAGTCTTCGCCGAGACTTGCTTCTTGAGCATTCCAGAATCGGAAAACATCGGCACCATATTTTTCTAATATAGGGATAGGGTCGATAACGTTTCCTCTACTCTTACTCATCTTCTGACCATATTCATCTAGCCCCATTCCTCCTATCCAGACATGGTAGAATGGATGCCTACCAGTTAGTTGATAACACCTCAGTATAGTATAGTATAACCACGTCCTAACGATGTCCTTACCTTGGGGTCTTACCCCGTTCGGATAACTAAGCTTAAAGAATCTTTTATCCTTCATATATCTTGAAATGAATAATGGAGATATGCTTGAATCCATCCATGTATCAAATGTTCTTTCTTCTCCAGTAAACTCGCTACTTCCACACTTGATACACTTCTCAATGGGTGGGTTATCTCTCCATGGTCTATAATATCCCCCGGGCTCGGGGACGTATGGCTCACCACATTTTAAACAATACCATATAGGTATCTCTGTAGCATAGTATCTTCTCCTGCTTACAGGCCAATCTATTCTCAAGGAGTTTATCCAGTCTATCAAGAGACGTTTATGATGGGGTGGATGGAACCTCATCTTCTCTATTATATTCAATAAATCATCTACAAAATCCAGTTGTTTTAGATAATACTCTTTCATAGGTATAATCTCTATAGGAGTTTTACTCCTCTCGCATATCGGCGTCCTATGTATTATCTCTTCAATCTTAACAACCAAGCCAGCTTCCTCTAAGTCTCTAGTGATCGCTTCTCTAGCATCCGTTACTCTCATTCCTGAGTATCTCCCAGACACTTCAGTCATTCTACCTTCCTCATTTATTGCAATAACTTCCTGTAGTCCAAGCTCTCTAAAGAGTAAGACATCCATGTAATCTCCGTAGCTGCAAACCATTACTGCTCCAGTCCCAAACTCTGGTTTTGCAGCGGGATGAGGTATTATCTCTACTTCTTGTCCATAGATAGGAACTATCGCGTGCTTCCAATGTAAGTGGGAATGTCTATTGTCGTTTGGGTTAACTATCACTGCTCTACATGAAACCAGTAGCTCAGGTCTAGTAGTAGCTATAATCAGAGTGCTATCGTCTTCTTTTACTCTAAACTTAATATACACCAGTTTTGCAGGCATTTCTTCATAATCTATTTCAGCATCTGCTAATGTAGTTCCACATTCCCAGCAATAATTATTAGGTCTAGTTGCTGTGTAGATTAGTCCAAGTTTCCATAACTCTATAAATGTTGCTTGAGTAAGTTTACGATATTCTTCTGAGTCAGTTCTATAGTAGTTTTCAAAGTCTCCACTTAAACCCATCCTCTTCATTATCCAAATCATTTCAGATTCAAGATCATCTAGTGCATGGCTGCATAATTCAATGAATCTCTCTCGTGGAGTATCTCTGAGAGAGACTTTGTATGTTCTCTCAACATATAACTCAACTGGTAGCCCATTCCTATCTATACCTATTGGGAAGTATACTGGTCGACCACTCATCCTAGCGGTTCTAGCAATCATATCTATCTGAGAGTATTGAGCAGCAGCTCCAATATGCCATGGTCTCCCACTTGGGTAGGGTGGGGGGGTATCAATAACGAACAGCTTTTTCCTCGGACTCAATCTAACTTTATAGATTCCTTCCTCCGACCACTTCTCAAATATTCTTGTCTCCCATGAAGGCTGCCATCTCTTCTCTTCTATCCTTGGTTTAAACTCCATATCTTCTCGCCTTTAACTCTTCTTTTAAAGGGGATTGCTTAAATTAATTTTTTCCCTCACGTATGATACCGTAACCTAAGGGATATTTTACGGATTTTCAGATTATTAAAAATAAAGTTGGTGTGGGTAAGGGTCTTGTTCAGATTCCAAGCTTATCAAGCTTCTTTCTTACCCGATTTATTGTATCAGCTTTTAATGGTTTCGCAAACTCAGGTGCTTCCTGTTCTACAGTCTTCCTCTTGACAAATAATCCACATCTACCATCTGGGAGCAGTTTGACCTGTATGCATTGAGAGTATGGGCATTTGAAACCTGTACATGCAGCATTAACCCAGCCGCACCACGGTGGATTCCTCTTAAAGTCTAGAACTTTTTTACCGCATCTAAAGAATCTACAAAGAGGATTACATATTTCTGTGGGCTCTCTACTAAGAACCCATTCCAATCTTTATTCACCTATTAATACTCAGGCACCAGTATATTCATACAACTTACCTGGTTATTAATCTTCTTTTCCTACTTCTATATATTATGAGGCCTCCGAGGGTTACTAGTAATAGTGAGGACATTACTGACACTATTAATGCTAGAGTCTCCAGAGGCAGTATATTTCCAAGTAGGGTAACATAGCTGGTTAGTCTAATAACATGTTCCCGTGGCCCATCTACCAATATTGTCTCTCTCCAGATCAGGCTTCCCGAAATTTTCACATCTACAGTTATGAAGCCTGCATAGGGTACTGCTATGCTGGAGATAGCATCTATAGGTCCGCTGTAGATCTGATGCCCACCCAGCTTAACTATCATTTCACCTGTTTTCATGGCGCTCCCAAATGCATCTATTATCTTTATAGCAAGCGGGAAGTTTATCTTTTCAATATCCATCGTTAGAGAATTGTTAAATATATTCAACTCTTCTCTATAGAAGATAGTATTGTTTTTATACACTTCTATCCTATATCTTCCGGGGAAGATCTTCAGAAGCATCTCTCCATTTATATCCGTCATGCCAGTGTACTGGTCTCCTGAATCTAGATCTACTAGGGTCACGCTATACTCGGCCAGCGGCTGTTTACTGTAATCTCTTAAGAATAAACTAATGCTTGACTTAGCAATCTTCATAGTAATAGGACTCTTGGCAGATGAATGGTCAATCCTAACCTCACTCATCTTCTTATTCAACTTATATACTTGGATAGTGTATTCTCCTGCTTGAGCTACTCCTCTAGATAGAGGCATGTTTACAAAGGTTACTCTTCCATCCTCATCAGTTTGTTGTTGTGTAAAGTTTTGAGACCTCCAATTGCTTAACGAGACTAGAAAGTTCCTTAATGGTTTACCGTCTTCGTCTAGTACGATTACTTCAATACTTCCAAGCTCTAGGACTAAATCCATAGATTGAGAGCTTACTAACTTTCTCTTGCTTGAATATACTGTATATTCTACTCTTCCTATACTGTATGTTACATTTAAGGTGTACTCGCCAATCCACTCAAGGCTAGATGAGGGTATTTGAACAAAACTAGCTATGCCTTTATCTGTTCTCACCATTTTGGTATAGTTGCCTGCCTGCAGCTTCACATTCACTCTACTAATCTGCTCACCCTCCATATTCAGTGCAGTTATGTTTAAACTTAGAAGTTCCAGAGTGTATTCGAGTTTTTGAATTGGTTGATTTATTTCAAGGTCAGTGAAGTGAAGAATTGTGTAGCCTTCAACAGAAATAGTTAAGTCGTATCCTTTAATATCATTTAATAATGTGTATGGGACCTTGTTTAATATAGCTCTGCCTTCCTTGTTAGTTACTGCGTTATACTCTGCTATTCCAGTCTTGCTTAGCAATCTTATCTCTGCAGATGGCACTGGCTTCTTATCTAGGTCTACTAGCTCAATCTCTACACTTGAGATATTTGCTATTATGGTTTTGCTTGTTTCTCCAGGGAAATCTATTGTTGCCTCCGCTATGATTACTTTATCAAGTTTTGCTTGAAGAACATACTCTCCCTCACTTAGTCCACTAAATATCGCGTATCCTGTAGTATTAGTTATAAATCTATAACTCTCTACTCCTTTTGTGATTGTTACTTCAATTCTTTCTAATGGATTACCAGATGGATCTACAACTCTTACTATAAGTTCAGGTAGTTGTGCTTTTACAACCGATGTCATGAAAAACACCGTTAATAAAATTATTACAATTAGAAGCATCTTTGATGGAGATAGTCTAAGTAATTCTCTATCTATCTTCACGATCATCCGTCACACTCCTCTC
Source organism: uncultured Nitrososphaeria archaeon (assembly GCA_964555135.1). GTDB lineage: Archaea > Thermoproteota > Nitrososphaeria_A > Caldarchaeales > Wolframiiraptoraceae > Geocrenenecus. The sequence continues at coordinate 7,484 of CAZKRR010000033.1, read as the reverse complement.
AAAGTTCTCATTTTATATTGTAAAGTTGAACTAAGTATGTATGTGCTGCTTCTAAAACATTTCTTGCAGTTCTAAATGTAAGCTTCCTCATAGCTTTTGGGTAGTCTAACCATATGTACCCCTTATGCTCATAAGAAAGTCTAACTTCTCTTGTATTTGACTTAGCAAGATAGAAGACTACACGCTTCCTAACTAATTCACCCAACTTTCTATAGAAGTATTCAATCTCCTTCCTGAAATCCTTGACAATCTCTACATTATTTATCCCAGTTTCTTCCCAGACTTCTCTCCTCACTGTATCGAGTTCATTTTCACCTTCTTCAATAGCACCTTTAGGGAAATCCCAATGACCAGCTTCATAATGCAGTAATAGATACTCGATAACACCTTCAGAAAGATAAAACACTACGGCGCCCGCAGATCTTTCTTCCAACATCTAAAACACCATCTAAACCTGATTTTTCCATGAACAACCCAATTAAATAACATTCTTTAACCATCTTTAATTAAGAACTTATCTCTAAACTCCGTAGACTCGGTGTACTGTCCCTAGGTAATATAGAGATTTAAATACAACCCCACATCTTTTATTCTCAACCTCCACTATATATGCCGGTAAGTTAAATAATCCCTGTATGCTTCATGGCTACTATGACTCATCGGCTAGCTCTTCCCTCTATCTTATTTTGTATTTATAAGTAAACCTATAACTTGGGTAAATCTATATTTTTGAAAATAACATGTCCTTAAAGATCTGTTTAGACTATGCTACATTTCAGCATCTTATTAAAACTATTCACGGCAGATTTGAATATGCTAGACAACCCCTAAATGTAGTATTATGGTACGAACATAACAATGGTCATGTGAAGAACATATAATGATTGTTGGCTTGGCTAACTAGAAAGATGACATGCCTACTACTTCTAATAATTGATAACTCTATCGTGATCTCTATCAATCACTTAAAATCCTGCTTTCAGAGAATAACTAGCTGGAAGCCTGATTCGTTATAAGTATTCCAGATCTGATCTTATCGGTTTAGCAATATCGTTTTCGTATGTTATAGTAGAGAATAGCTTCTCCAGCTGTTATCTAAGAATCTTAAATTTTAAATAAGAAAACTTTAACAAAAATTGGGAGGATACAAAATTTACCGAGAATACTTAATAACTAGGTATAATGCGGCATCCGCTAAATACTGTCGAGAATATTAGGAATATTTTTATTATAGCTTAAACATTTGAATTCATGGAAAAAGATTCAAGAACAGGAAATATAGCGATCTTTCCAATATCTTTCATAATTATCTTGATGATCTGCCTAACGTCGACCGGACCTGTTGTTAATGCTGCAAGCTATCAAATAGAATATTATACTCTCGCGAGAAACGTAGATAAAGGTGTCCCTTCAGGTGAGCCAATCTTCGTAACCGATTCTGGTCTCGGAGCAGTATTCTTAACAACCGATAGCTATGTATACTCTTACATTAGATTTAAGGAGATAAGTGGTCCATTTATCTTAAAAACGGAATGGTACAGCCCCGATGGTCAACTATACGCCTCAACAGAATCTAAGGATGAAACCAGTAAAACTTATAACGGATATTGGGCTTGGTCACGTATAACGGTGGCTGGGAAGATCGATGAAGAAAAAAGCGGATTGTGGATTGCAAAAGTATACATTAACGATGAGCCAATAATCACCTCGAAATTCTTAATCTTAACACCCTATCTAGCATGGAGATTCGTAGAAGCCTATGGAGAAATCAAAGAAGCAAACCAAGCATTAGAAAATATTCTTAACGAGTATAGGCAGAAGATTGATGAATCCAACCAAGAGATAGCAATACTAAAATCAAAGAATGCAGAATTAGAATCGAGAAATCGTGAGCTTGAAAATAATCTAGCCGAAGCTAAAGCAGAATACGAAAAACTATCTCAAGAATATTTGAAGGTAGCTTCTGAGAAGGATTCAATGAAGACGGAGGTAGACACGCTCCAAGAGAAATTAAAGAATACTCAAGCTGAACTAGATAGCTTAAATGTACAGAGACTCTTAGCTCTAATAGCTGCTATAGTCTTTGCATCGGTAGCAATCGTAGCAATAGTGTTCAAGCTGAAAAAGGCTTAACCCCTTAAGAATCATGCATTAACTATAATCGTCGCATGCATGATTCACTTTTTTATAAATAATGTATTATTTTGCTTAAACACATCGTCTACGACTATTCAAGAAGGCTCTATGAATAGATTAACTATGATAGAGATAATTCTAGATTCTCGCAAGGTAATAGAGGAAATAGATTAATTCTACATTGTTGAAATTTGTATTTGATGCTTGAGGATTTGTTACAGAAGGCTGTAGATTATGCTTTAAGTTTAGGTGCAAGTTATGCTGAAGCTAGATACCAGAAAGATTCTCAAGAATCAATCATATTGAAGAATGGTATCCCAGAGGTCTCTGCATCATCTACTAGGAGAGGCATAGCTATAAGAGTATTAGTAGGAAATTCACTAGGATTTGCTTCAACAAGCAGATTAAAGAAAGCATACATTAAGAAGATTATAGAAGACTCAGTCGCTATGGCTAGGGCTAGTTCAAAGATTATTGCTAGGGGGGAGTCACTAGGAGAGGGGAAGATATCTAGAGGGACCGTAAATATAAAACCTAGAGTTAGCTGGACCTCAATCAGTGTAGAAGACAAGATAGAATATCTAAGAGATATAGACAAAAACATAGTTGAAGCATCTGAGAAAGTCGGTGTAAAGCTTCCCTCAAGAATGCTGACTCTAGAGAAATGGGATTTAGAAAAACACGTCATAAATAGTGACGGCGCAGACGTAGTACATATTGTTCCAAGAACTGTGTCTACCTACATCTTAACATTATATCATCCACAAAAAGGAATATTACAGAGAATACAAGAACTCGGAGAATCAAGAGGATGGGAAGCTGTCGAGAAATGGAATCTAACTGAGAACTTAAGAGATGAAGTAGAGAATCTATGTAATATTCTGCTGAAAGGTACTGAGCCTCCCAAGGGTGAGATCGACGTAATAATTGGTTCAGAAGTTGTTGGACTGATATGCCATGAATCTGCAGGTCATCCAAGTGAAGCTGATAGAGTCCTAGGTAGAGAAGCTGCACAAGCCGGTGAAACATACATTAAGCCTAGCATGATCGGTGAGAAGATAGGCTCAGAAATAGTAACTGTTGTTGACGATCCTAGGATTCCGGGATCGTTTGGATTCTATCTATATGATGAAGAAGGTGTAGAAGCACGAGAAAGAATCTTGATTAAGAATGGTTTCATATACGAGCTACTACATAATAGAGAAACTGCGAGAGTCTTTAATACTGAGAGTAATGGTTCTGCAAGAGCAAGCGAGTATGATCGTGAGCCAATAATCCGTATGGCTAACACCTATATGAAGCCTGGGGACTACAGTCTTCAAGAATTAATAGAAGATATTCAGCTTGGAGTATATATTAAGTCAAACCAGGAATGGAATATCGATGATAAGAGATGGAATCAAAGATATGTAGGTGTAGAAGCATATAAGATAGTTAATGGAGACATCATTGAACCTGTAAGAAACCCCGTATTAGAAATTACAACCAGAGACTTCTACTCTTCAATAGATGCTATTGGGAAGAAACTATTCTTTAGAGCTGGATACTGTGGTAAAAGCGAGCCTATGCAAGCTATACCTGTCTGGTTTGGAGGCCCTGACGTCAGGCTTAGAAGAGTAAGGATTAGCGCTAGACCAACATAGTGAAGAAATAAGATGCTTAGGTGATAAGTAATGTTGATTTAGAGTTTTTCATTGTGAAGAGCCTACGTACAATATCTTAAAAGATAAACCTAGGAAAAATGGACCTGCACCCTGATAGCATTAGTCATACTTGTTTTGGGGGATCTTTAAAGTTTATGATACAGAATCCTTCGAGATCGATATTACAGCATCAGTTTACAAAGTTATCGATGGTGATACATTTGATGCTTTCCCAGTTGGAAGAGTAAGGTTAGCGGATGTAAATGCTCCCGAACTAAATGAGAAAGGTGGAGTTGGAGCAAAAGAGGCTTTAATCAAATTAATTCAAGATGAGAAAGTCTACTCAGATATAGACGATAAATACGTCGTGGACAGATATAATAGGCTGGTCTCCGTAGTATATGCAAGAGTAGATTCTGAGAAGCTGCTGAATGTAGATAAGTAGTTACTTGAAAACAACCATGTATACCTAGAAGACTTCGATAATGAGTCTACACCTTCTAAATGGAACCTCTATGAATACTATACTAAAGGAGGAAAACACAAGACTACTATACTGGTGACTGTAACGGAGTTCCATGCAGTCACTATTACTGAATCATTAACAATAACCCTGTTAGCCAAAGGCTTGAGCATCAACGTTATACCGATAACCTCCCAGTGTTTTCCACTGATACTATTAGCTTCTCATACACTATTACTCACGTCAGGAAAACTTAAAATGAAAATACGTATTATCTCCAAGTTATTATTGTGACCTTGCTGATACTCCTCACCATAACTCTAATGCTGTCAATATTATGGCGGCGTAGATAGTTTACTCCTTTTTAATCTTTACTCTATCAACAATAAATGAGAATGGATGCTTGACGTCTACTAAGGCGTTATTCTTTATCTGGATTCTACAAGTCTCACTCTGAGAAGCTACTGGTAGATTAATCCTCCTTAACTCATTAAATAGGTCTAGGCCAATCTCTAAAGATATATCATAATGTTTTTTATTCATCCCCCATACTCCACCGATACCACAACATACATCTAGTTCCTCCAGATTATATCCAGCTAGCATTAAGATCTGCCCAATATCTTTGGTTAATCCGGAAGCTTTCGTAAAACAACCATGATGATAGACTAGGTGGTCATGTGATGACGTGTCGAAATCTATCCTGCTTTCCTCATATTCATTTAACAATAATTGAATTATATCTATTGTATTCTCGGATACTATTCTCGACTTAGTATCTCCGAGAAGCTCAGGATAATCTTTCTTTAATGTAAGATATGCTGCTGGAGAGCTAGTCAATATCTTGGCTCCACCCCGAACTGTATCGTAGAGATTTTCAATATTTTCTTTTGCTACTCTACACGCTTCTTCTATTAATCCTTCTTCTAGGAGAAGTGTTCCGGCTTCTCTCTGTGGTGGGGCTATAACAATGTATCCAAGCTTTTCAACGAACTCGACTATTTCCTTCCCTAGTTCTACTTCATGATAGTTCGTGAATACATCTATGAAATAGGCTAACCTTCCTCTAGAACCATTGCTTTTTCTCCTCTTATTAATCCATTCTTCTAGACTATGATTGAAGCTTGGAAAATCTATTTTTCTACTTATCCCAACTGCTAATTCTAGTAATATTTTTCCTAGATGTGAATGTAGAAGTAGATTGGATAGCCTTGGAAATTTTGAAAAAAGCCTTAATAATTCACCGTAGTGGGTAAGAATAAACTTTCTTAGATGTCTCGGTTTCTCGTTAAGCTGTTTCACCCTCCAGATCAAGTTTGGTATCCTAACTCCAGCCGGGCATATCTCGATGCATCTCCTACACCCAAAACAATACTCCATCAATTCTTGTATTTCTTCATCTTTAAGGGATTTACTTAGAATGTTTGAGAAGTAGGCTTGGAGGAGTATTAATCTTCCACGTGAAGTTAGTGAAGACATGTAAGAGTGGGATGTGTTAGATGTAGGACATACACTATTACAGAAGCCGCATCTAATACATTTCCATACATCTTCTAAGTATTCTCCAAGCTTTCTCTCTATCTCTGAGGGTTCAGGCAGAGTCATCTGCCTCCATAATTACTGGATTACTTCTTCTAGATCGAATATTATTCCCGGGGATAATATACACTTAGGGTCTACCAGTTTCTTTATCTTCAGCATTAAGTCGAACGCTTCTCTAAACTGTTGTTTTACAAATTTCTTCTTCTCAGTACCTATACCGTGTTCTCCAGATACTGCTCCACCAACATCTATGGTCCATCTTGAAAGCTCATCGTTTGCTCTATGGATGTCTTCAACCTTATCTCTATTGTTTCCAGCTGACCAATGTACGTGGAGATTACCATCTCCGAAATGGCCTATAATAGATGCATGGACTCCATATTTCCTCCCCAATTCGTAAGATCTCTGAACTGCATCATATAATCTAGAAAGAGGAACAATAATATCACTTATAATCATGTATCTCCCAAGCCTGAGAGTTGCGGGATACGCTCCTTTTCTCGCTGCCCAGAACTTCTCTCTTTCTTCTACATCCTTAGCTACTCTTACTTCGATAGACTTGTTCTCTTCTAATACTTGGATGCATTTTTCCATAGTCTCCGAAGCCGCCATTTTACTTCCATGAGCCTCAACTAGCAGCATTGCTTGAGATTCGGGGAAATCTATTTTCTTATACTCTGCAACAGCCTTCATCATTTTCTCATCCATGAATTCTATTGCAGCTATGTCTAAGCCTCTTCTAACTATCTGGTATACTGCCTTTACTGCAGATTCAACTGAGGGGAAGAAAGCTATAGCTGTTTGGAAGTATTCTGGTAGATTTTTAAGTCTAAGAGTTATCTCTGTAAATACGCCCAGAGTTCCCTGAGAACCTATCATCATCTTTAAGAGATCAAAACCTGTTGAATACTTGAATGTTCTACTACCAATCCTGATAATCCTACCGTCTGGAAGTCCTACTTCTAGCCCCAGCACGTATTCTCTAGTCGTCCCATACTTAACTGCTTTCAACCCTGATGAATTAGATGCAACCATCCCCCCAATCGTACACCATGAGCCGCTTGAGGGGTCGGGAGGAAAGAATAAACCATATTTTTCAAGTTCTTTATTTAATCTATCATAGATTATCCCTGGCTGAACTCTAACCTGCATATCTTCTTCGTAAACTTCCATTATCTTATTCATCTTAACAAGGCTTAGAAGTATGCCACCATATATAGGTACAGTCCCAGTTAGACCTGTCCCCCCACCTTTTGGGTAAACCGGTATCCTCCTCTCATAAGCATACCTCAATACTTCTCCCACTTGCTCAGAAGATTCAGGCCAAACTACTATCTCAGGCTTGTAAAATCCGCCAGGATAGGCGTCAACCGAGTTAGCTACTAATTCTTCTTCACTAGTCGAGATATTTCTGCTCCCAAAAAGTTTCTCAAAGAATTCTACATCCTTTCTGGATAGCTTGTTGAAATAATTATCCATCAATCTTCTCTCATCCGTAAATAGTCCCAGCTATTATTTATTTCTGCTTGATTATTAAAAAATGTTAAGGATTGAGTATGTTACCGTTTTTTACCAGTTATGCAAGCTTTTCCGATATATTTCGATTATCTCTTGTACATTGATAGGTCTAGGGCTGACGGCTAGCAACCTCTGCTGTAGTATGGCTCCCTCGGAGAGTTCTTTTAGATCTTTTTCTTCAA
>CAZKRR010000032.1:8624-13121 GCA_964555135.1 uncultured Nitrososphaeria archaeon | reverse complement strand
TCGATTTTAAAATTGAAGGTGTTTCATCGATCTCTCTAGACCCACATAAGTATGCGTACTCTCCCATTGGATCCTCAGTAGTACTATTTAGGAAAGAATTCTATAAGATGTTTTCTCAGTATGCAAACTTAAAGTGGCCTGGATACCCAATTGTAAACCCTGCTGTCTTGTCTTCTAGGTCAGAGGGCCCACTAGCAGCGGCATGGGCTGTTCTCCACTTCCTCGGAGAGAAAGGATACTTAGAACTAGCTAATAAGATAATAGCGGCTAGGAATAAAATATGTAGAGGACTGAAAGAAATAGGTTATAGGGTAATGGGTGACCCAACGGTTATAGTCGCATTTACATCCGACATGGTTAACTTATTCAAATTGTCTGATGAAATGGTGAAGAAAGGATGGTACTTCCTGGCTCAGAGAGGGGTATCAGAGATGGGTATTCCTCCAAGTATACATCTTACAATTACACCTATACATGAAAGTGTAGTTGATAGCATGTTGAAAGACTTAGAAGAATGTACTTCAGAGTTGCAGAAGATTCCCCCAAGCGATATTGAAGGAGTAGTAGAGAGCCTAGGGCTTATTATGAGCTTGATAACACCTGGAGAAATGGATATATCAACACTTAGTAGGCTATTGAAAGAAGCAGAAAAGTATCTAGAGATATACGGTCCGAAGTTACTAGAAGCATTTGGGCTAGATAAAGGTTTACCGAAAGAAATGGCTTTAATAAACCAGGTATTCAACTCGCTGCCTCCAAGTATTACGGAGCTATTAGTAAACTATATCGTAATCCAATTATTCAAGAGAGGAGTATAAACCATGTAAGGAGACTACACATATACATACTCCCTCTTTTTTGTTCTTGAAATAAGTCACGCAGGATTATTTTCTTGATTTCTTTCTTGGTTTCTTCTTAGTTTTCATAATTATCACTGCAGCTATGATTGGTATCAGTAAAAGAAGTGAGCTAGCGATCAAGTATAAATCAGTTAATTCGATTGGAGGTGGAGATGCGGTAGGGGGACTGGATAAAGTTACTGTCTTTGTTTCTTCTTCTCTGTATTGCGTAGGGACCTTCTCGCTTACACCAATGTTATTGACTTGGTCGATCGCTACAACATACACTTCTGCCTCTTCACCCGACTTTAGTTGAAATTCAGATATATAGATATCCCTATCTACTATGTAGTTCATATCGTATGTTCTGTTATCTGCTATGAGGTGTGGGATTTTACTTTTCACAATGACGATTAATGTTGCTCTGATAAGATCATTATCTGGGTCATATATCTTTGCATAAGCTTTGAATAATCCTCCTCCCTGAGGCTCAATTACTACACTCTTTACTATTGGAGGCTTGGAAAGCCAGACCCATCCAATCCTTCTGGTATTTATCTCAGTAAACCATACTCTATCTTTATCTAATACATCGCCAAATATTCTTCCTCCAACTCTTACTTCGCTTATACTATCTCCATCGATCTCTCCAACAGTCCATCTTGCTCTAGCAACATATATTATCCTCCCATCAGAGAGCATGTATAACCCTATATCAATTGTGCTACCTCTCTCTAAGCTCCATTTTCTTTCAATTTTTAAATTTCCTGAAACCCTATATAGCCTATCTTCACTAGATGCTAGCAGCAAATTATTATTAAAAGTTTTTAATGCAAGTATTCTTTCACCAATTTTTAGATAATGTTTCTCACTCTTAGTTAGATCTATTTTTGCAAGCGTATATCCATCGGACTGCACAACATAAAGAAAACCACCATCAAGAGATATTTTTCCTAATCCATGGTCAACATCAATTTCTATTCTTAATAATTCATTTAAGCTCATCGTGTCGAATACTATTATCAAGTTCTCGTCAGGCAGGGAAACTGATATGTATTGAGATGAAGAGTCAAGGTCGCCTGGAAAACCTGGTAACTCTATCTCCTCAACACCTTCTCCTAATAGACTGTATACATAAAGTTTACTACTTGTTGAAGTAGCCATGAAGATCTTCTGGTTCGATACCGCAATGTCGAATACATCTCTCGGAGCTTTTAAGACTTTCATTGATCCGTCTAATTTACTTATGAATATTAAGCTACTCTCTACAGGATCATACACTACTAGTTTATCGTCAACTATTGTAATAAGTGCTGGAGTAAATTCTGTGTGAGTAAGATAGTTAGGCTGAGAGATAGCTGAAACCTCTGAGGTAGAATAGGTAAGAGATAAAGTAAAAACACATACTATGAGAAGCAGTGAGATTCTTTCCTTCCTAACAATCTTATGCCTTATCAAAAGTTCAAAATGCACCATTAATAATCGTCGCACCTATGAGTATGCTGACATTCCCAATATAAATACTAAAAACCAGGAATCCTAAATTTTCCCATGATAACGATGATGGTAGAAGCCTAACACATTTAATAAGAATGTAGTAACTAAGATAGCATAGAGGTATGAAGCCATAACATCTACAATAATACACTTAAGATACAGAGTTTAGAGATAAGTTCGATAATAAGTATGGGGAGAGGGCTGGCCGATGAGTTGTAGTAGCTGTGAGCAGGTGGGCTAAGATGGTTGCACCTATATCGGGGAATGCTAGGACAGCCTGATAATTAAAAAACTTTATCATTATTCGATTGGTAAGCCATCTATCCAGCTTAACTTGAGAATCTTCTCAGTCTAATATCAATTATTCAGTACAGGAATCTTAACCTTGCTTACCATTCACCTATATGAGAACCTGCAAAGTATAAGATTTAGATTATAAGATTCTTCTACATTATATTGTCTAGAGATAATGGGGTTGAGAATAGTTGTTGTAGACTTTGGTGGGCAATATACGCATCTTATAGCGAGAAGAGTTAGAGAGCTTGGAGTCTACTCAGAAATAGTAGAGCCGGAAAATCTTCGTGAAGCTTTAGAGAAAGGAGATGTAGGTGGAATAATACTGTCAGGTGGACCTAGAGCAGTTCTAGAAGCTGGTGCTCCGACAGTCGACTTTAATTATCTTTCTAAGCTTGAGATACCTATCCTCGGGATATGTTATGGACACCATCTAATGGCCAAAGAGTTCGGAGGAGAATTAGCGAGAAGTTCTTCTAGAGAGTATGGTAGAATCAAAGTGAGAATAATTCATGAAGATGAGATCTTTCGAGGATTACCTAGTAGCTTCTGGGTCTGGATGAGTCATTGGGATACAGTTATTAAGCCTCCAGAAGGATGGATTGTTACAAGTATAAGTGAGAAAGGCATCATAACATCGATGACGGATAGTAAGAGATTCTATTCAACCCAATTCCATCCAGAAGTCTCTCATACAGAATACGGGTCTAAGATCTTGGAGAATTTCCTCAGAAAGATTTGTAAGATAAACCATTGGTGGAGTCCCGGGGACCAGGTGTCAAGGATAATAGAAGAAATAAGAAATACTGTTGGAGAAAATGAAAGAGTAATTTGCGCAGTAAGTGGTGGGGTAGATTCAGTTACAACTGCTGTACTAGTCTCTAAAGCAATAGGTGAGAGACTCTACAGCATATTTATTGATACTGGTCTGTTAAGGAAGAATGAGAAAGAAAACGTAGAAAACACTTTGAAGAATCTCGGCATCAAGAACTTGATTGTGGTAGATGCTGCAGATAGATTCTTAGAAAAACTTAAGGGTGTAAGAGACCCTGAAGAGAAGAGAAAGATTATCGGAGAAGAATTCATAGAAGTCTTCGAAGAAGTCTCATCTAAAATAGAGAATGTTAAATGGTTAGCTCAAGGAACAATATACCCTGATAGAGTAGAGAGTGGGAGGGCTAGCAGACACTCGGCATTAATAAAATCACATCACAATGTTGGTGGATTACCTGAGAAGATGTCTCTAAAGATTCTTGAGCCTCTGAGAGACTTCTATAAAGATGAAGTAAGAGCAATCGCTAAAAAATTAGGTATACCTAGAGAGATCTGGGCTAGACATCCGTTTCCTGGACCTGGTCTCGCAGTAAGGATTATAGGAGAAGTAAATGAGGAGAAGCTTAAGATATGTAGGGAAGCTTCCGCTATAGTTGAAGAAGAATTAATGAGATCAGGAGTTTACGACATGGTGTGGCAGGCATTCGCAGTAGTTGGAGATGATAGATGGATTGGTGTAATGGGTGATGATAGAATAGAAGGATACATAGTAACCATTAGGATAGTAGAGAGTATAGATGGGATGACTGCTGACTGGCATAGAATAGACCACGAAATAATTGATAGAATTAGCCGAAGAATCACCAACGAAGTCCTCAAAGTCACTATGGTAACCTACGCGGTATCTTCAAAACCTCCCTCAACCATTGAACCCTGCTAAAGCTCTCATCCTCTCTTCTTCCCAAGCCTACTTAACTAAAACAGTCATCTCCTCACATCAATGCCAACTGTATTGTTTACTTCATTCATTTCTGAAAATTAGTAAATGTTTAGCTTACAGTCGTGTATTTCCCGCTAGATTTATATCCCTCCA
>CAZKRR010000032.1:0-8524 GCA_964555135.1 uncultured Nitrososphaeria archaeon | reverse complement strand
TTAGTAAATGTTTAGCTTACAGTCGTGTATTTCCCGCTAGATTTATATCCCTCCAAAGATAATTTTACCACAATGCAAAGACGCGGTGATACACAATATGAGTGGAGAAGCTTATGTTAGGAAAGCATCAGGGCTTATCAGGAATATTTCTGCTTTTGATGCGATGATCTTCAATATTATGGTTATGGCCCCTATGGCCATCTTAGTATATGGCGTATGGGCTTCAGTAATATATCCAGGCGCACATCTGCCAGCAACCGCATTACTAGCCATACCAATAAGCATCATTATAGGACTATTCTATGCATTATTCTCTATAGCTATGCCTAGGGCTGGAGGAGACTACATATGGGTTAGTAGAATACTTCACCCATCTCTTGGATATGCTATAAACTTCTTTCTGTTCATGGTTATCTTGAGTGTTGCAGGTGCATATATCCCATGGTTTACACAATATACCCTCGCACCTATACTTGAAGCAAATGGTTTACCAGACCTTGCGTCTACAGTCTCATCAAATGAGTTTACATTTATCTTCGCAGTGATCTACTACTTGATCTGTGCGTTTATAATTTCTAGAGGTGCTAAAGCTACTACAAAAGTCTTGTGGGCATTCTTCATAGCAGTGCTAGTTGGCTTAGCAGTATATACTGTAGGCTTACTAGCAGTTGGTAGGGTAGGCTTTGCAGAAAAGTTTAGTGCAGCAATCGGAATACCATATGATTCTATAATAAGTGAGGCTGTAAAAGAAGGGTATCCAACTGGCTTCTTGTTATCAGCAACCCTTCTAGGGTTAACCTTTACATACATAAACTTTCTGGGGTTCAACTTCTCAATATATCTTGCAGGAGAGATTAAAGAAGTTCATAGATCTCAGATAATAGCTATAGTTGGAGCTGTTCTAGTCTTTGGATTTATTGATTGGCTAGCCTATGAAGTCTCGTATGCTGGAATGGGTGGAGACTTTCTAGGAGCACTCTCATATCTATATGCAATTGGCAGCGATAAATATCCATTAGCAAGAGAACCCTACTTCATGTGGTTATTCCAGTACGCTGTAGACCCGAGAATCTACATGATAATGATGATTGGATGGGGAGCCATGGTTTTAGCAGCTATATTAACTTATGTAGCCTCAGGTGTAAGATTCGTCTTTGCATGGGCGTTCGATAGGGTTGTACCATCATTCTTATCTAACATTGATGTAAGATATCATTCACCATATGCTGCTCTAATCTTCGTAACAATAGTTGCCATAATCTTTCAAGCATTATGGTTATGGACTCCTCTCCTCCAATACTTTGCTTACATAGTTTTTGGATGGATGATAATGCAGATAATAACTTCTATAGCTGCTCTAATATTCCCGAGGAGAAGAAAAGACATATGGGATAGAGCGCCGCCAATAGTTAGAGTCAGAGTTGGACCAATACCAATACTTCACATACTCGCAGTAATATCCATCATTCTATCAATATACCTAGGGTATGCAAGTATTTCTCCAGCTTTCGTAGGTGAGCTAGACCCATCCATTCTAACTTTCACAATAGGCTTATTCTTGATAGGAATCATCATATACTTCATCTCTTCAGCATACCATCGGAAGACTGGAATACCTCTAGAACTATCATTTAAAGAACTACCTCCAGAATAAAAATTCAGCAAACTAACTACATCAACCTCTTTATTTTTTGTTCAAGAGACGTATGGTGAGGACATATAACAGCCGTTTAGGAGATTAACAAAATCACCTCTTGGTTATAGAATGAACTTAATAATTAGAGATGCTTTAATGTTCATGTAGATAGAGGAAGCCGAAATGTCGAAAGATAGGATCCGTATATTCTTCGCTTCAGACACTCATGGTAGTGAAATCTGTTTCAAGAAATTCCTAAATACTACTGAATTCTATAAATGCGATGTCATAATTCTGGGTGGAGATATTACTGGCAAGTTTATAGTTCCAGTCTATGATCTCGGAGACCGTTACATATGTAAGATAGGTGGAAGAGAAGAAATCTTAACTAATAGAGAACAGCTAGAGAAGAATCTCCAGAAAATTAGAGATTCAGGGTCCTACCCATATCTTACCACCAGAGAACATTGGGAAGACATAATACGAGATACGTCTAAGATGGAGCAAGTCTTTGATGAATTAATGAAAGAATCAATTAGGAGGTGGATTGATTACGCTGAAGTTAAGCTTGAAGGTAAGAAAGTGAAATGTTTTGTTATGCCTGGAAATGATGATAGTTACTCAATCGACCCAATACTTAATCAATCAACTGTCATCATTAATCCAAACGAGAAAGTTGTCGAACTATCTGATAAAATCCAGATGTTAAGTCTGGGATACTCGAATATTACTCCATGGAGGTGCCCAAGAGATATCTCTGAAGAAGAAATTGAAGAAAAAATTACTAGATTAATGGGTAACGTTGATAGAGATTCTCAATTAATATACTGTATTCACGTTCCTCCATACGATTCAGGTATAGACTCTGCTCCCGAGTTGGATGAAAACATGAAGCCTAAAGTTGGACCGGGAGGTCAGCTAATGGTTATGCCGGTTGGTAGTAAGGCTGTTAGAAGAAGCATAGAGGTTTATCAGCCTCTTCTCAGCTTACATGGACATATACATGAAGCTAGAGGATTCTCGAAGATTGGTAAGACGATGTGCTTCAATCCTGGAAGCGAGTACCACGAAGGAATACTTAGAGGAGTTCTAATCCAAATCGAGAATAATAAGGTCAAGGATTTTATCTTTACCTCGGGATAGCATCATCTGTAAAGTTCTTCTACCTCTCTCCAATACTTTTCTTTTACACCTATCTTCGCTCTTTTCTCCCAATTTTTAGTCTTAGGACATTTTTCTAAGAAATCAAGTAGCCTTAAACACTTACCTACTGCATCGTCTAAATCTTCCTTTGTAATCAGAGATTGTACAGCATATTTTTCAGCATACTTAATCGTCTTTTTTAAGTTTTCAACCGCATCCATCCAGAACCCCCAATCATCTCCTAGAATTACCGACATATATTGTAGGTTTATTGTATCCATCTCGTTATCTCCAAATTCATGGCCTCTCAATAGAACAATAACATCTTTAATATCTTTTTCATTTATTTGATGTATCTGTAGCTTTTCTAATAGAAGATCTGTAACTGTTATTGTTGGATTATCTAGTTCAAGTCTGCCTTTTCCTTTTTTACCAAATGGCAATGTATGGCTAAAATACAATTGGTCGAGAAATATATCTACATGGTATAGGTCTTGAGGATGATGATAGATTAGCCTATCCTTCCCATGTAGTAAAAGAAACTGTCTAGGAATTTTAAATAATAAATCCTTCTCCATCAGCTGTCTAATACCAGCTCTCTGAGAAGAATATCCTACTAGGTCTATATCTGTAAAAGAGCTGATCACATCATCTAGTCTACGTAATCTCTTATGTAGCTCTTCTAAGCCTCTAGAATGTATCCTAATGGCTAATGCTCCCAGTATCCTAAGTATGACTCCCTTCTTTTCTGCTAATTCAACTATTCTTAATGCTTCAGAGATTATTTCTTCGTCAGATAATCTGACCGAATTCATACATGTACCTCAATCTATTGACATGGATTAAGCAGATGGTAGATTGATATAAGATTCCTAGGCAGTATAGCTCTAACACCTTTCTTAGGGTCGACGACCTGGTTGACGGCAATATTTACTCCTAAACTACTAAACATGTAAGCTTCTTCAAAACTCCACTTCTTTGCTTTCATCAATGTTTGAACAACATATTCTGTAGCAATCTCAACAGCTCTATCTAGGTCTTCATCAGCTACAAGGACCGAGTAATGATCGCCAAGCTCAACTATCGGCCACTCAGGCTTCCACTTCTTTACTACATTGAATCTTAGTAGTATCTTTCCCTCAACTTCTATTGATGAAACACATAGCTCACCGTCAGCTTGAACGGCGTGTAGGTCTCCTGCCGCAAATAATGCTCCATCAACCGATACTGGTAGATATAGTCTAGCACCTCTACATACCTCTATACAGTCGAGGTTTCCACCATGCTTGTATGGCATGGCTGTCGGGATAGCGTCTACTTCAGGTGCTACACCTATAGTGCCTATCATAGGCTTAATGATGAGGGGGACATCGTTGAAGAATGCAACTCCATCTCTTATCTTGACCAGCTTCGCTTTAGGCTTAAAACTTCTTTGAGCGAGCGCACCTGCACCTGGAACAACCAAGATTACACCTTCAGAGGCCACGTCTATATCTAGTATATCAACAATCAGAGTATCTCCAGCTTCTACTCCATTAACATATATTGGACCAGTAGCTTTATTGACTCTATTCCAATCAATCTTCTCTAATGGTGTATCTTCACTCTTAACTTGACCTCCAACAGCATCTTCAGTCTCAAGTATCACAGGTTCACCTAGATCAACATACTCTACAGGCTTATGGAATCTACTAAAACTATAAACTCCTTTATCTTTATGAACAATCTTCATTTGCTTAACATACATGTCATATCTTCAAGATAAATCTTTCGTGTAGCCAGTAGAAAATGGTTTGAAACATTACCTAGAGCCCAGACTAAAGGTATGCTAATCCACGATATTTAGTGGATCGTTCAACAGAAAAAGATATAATAGTCAGAGCTGGACTTACCACAGGTGCTTACCGCTTGAGCCTGCCTAAAAATGTTGTAAAGGCTATTTTAGAAATTAAGAAGAAATATTTTGAATACAGAAGTGGGAGAGAAGGAGAAGAATTTGAAAGAGAGAGAAGGAAGCATGAGGAAGAAGTTAAGAAGATACTTAGCGTGGAAGGATTAAGAAATTTTGATGAAACAAGCCTCCTAACACTAGCAAATAATCTCTATGCATTTCAATGGTGGACTCAGAAAGACTGGTTACTGGATTACTGGATCAGAGGCGCTGGTGGAATTGATAAGCTAAGGAAGAATCTTGAAGAACTCCTTTATTCGGATCGTAGTCTAGCTGAGAGATTTGATTCATTTCGTAAGAACGTTAAGGGAGTTGGAGTAGCAATGATTACTGAAATGCTGGCATACTTTGACCCAAAAACATATGGAGTATATAATAGAAAAGTTAAGGAGGCTTTATTAAAACTGGGAATAACCCAGACTGGAAAATCATTAGATATAAACAAAATAAGCATTAATAAAATAACTGGAGAAGAATATGAAGCAATAATAGAGACGCTTAAAGAAATAGCTAAACTATTAAGAGACGATAAATATCTCCCGCATCCAGACTTACTTGACGTACACTATTTTCTATTCTATTCTACAGAAATTTTAACTCCTGAAGTTGAATCCATGGATGAAGAATATGAACATGACGATGTTATTAATATGATATTAGAAATTGGAAAAGGGCTAGGATTTGATGTTTCAAGAGAAGTTCCATTAGCAATCGGAACAAGAGTAGATGCTATGTGGTCTTCGAGAATAGGTAATCTAGGAGAGTTGAGATACATATTTGAAGTTCATATTAAAGGTGATATTGATTCACTACTTGTTAATTTGATGAAGGCTTCTCAAGATCCTACTGTTCAGAAAATTGTAGCAGTATCAGTTGAGAACGAGTTAGAGAAGATCAAGAAAGAAGCTTCTACCCTCAGGGTACTTTCAGATAAAATGTTATACTGGGATATCCGAGAAGTCAGTAAAGTCCACGGATTAATTGAAGAATTGATGAATAGTATGCAGAGGCTCGGTTTAACCAAAATCTGATTAAGCCTCAATTATATCTGCAGCAGCCTCTGTTAAATAGAAATATTGTAAGATCTAGATATTGTAAATTGTTGGATCTACTCGATATACTTTATTTACTTATCTAGTATCTGGAAAGTATCTTTTATCCTATTACTAGTTTTTCTTGGATTAACTTGTTTTCTTTGAATCTTGTTGGTAGGAAGGGTCTCATTAGCTCTGGTGTTTTTCCTGTTAGTATGTTTTCTGCTAATAGTTCTCCTACGAGGGGCGCCATCATGAATCCATGACCACTATACCCGTATGCTACGTATAGTCCCTCAGGCCATTCTGGGTCTCTACCCATGATATGGCTATTATCAGCAGACATCATGTAGTAGCCTGCCCAAGTCCTCATTATTCTAGCATTCTTTAGAATCGGGACTCTCTTGGTAACCGCTTTAGCCCATCTAACTACAAATTCAAGCCTAGTCTCTAATTTTATTAATCCAGGTGGAGTTGGATAATCTATGGAACCGAGGATCTCTCCTTTAAGAGTTTGACCTACGTATGCTCCTGAGTTCATATCTATGATTAGAGGATCGATAAAGTAATGATAAGGCTCGGTCAGGCAGACCTCCTTCCTTAATGGTTCTGTAGGAAGATATATGCCCATTTTCTCTAGTAATTCATTCGTCCAAGCACCAGCTGCCAGCACTACTACATCTACATCTACTAATCCACTCATCGTCTTTAATCGTCTAACTTTGTTATCGGCAATAATTATCTCATTTACAGGAGTGAATTCATGGAATATTACCCCTAGCTTTTTTGCCAGGGAATAGTATCCGAAGCAGACATAGTCATGGTGTAAACTACCATCTTGTGGTCCGTGGAAGGCTCCTAGAACATCATCAACATTTATGTATGAGTATCTTTCCCTAATGTCCTCAGGCTCTAAGAAGATTCCCTGGACACCTAGCTTACTCCACATCTTATTAGTTTCTCTAAATCTTTCTATTTGATACTCATTGAATAGAAGCCATAAGTATCCTCCACGATATATTATTGGGTTCCACTCCATTTTACCTGCGAGCTTCTCAAGCCTCTTAATAGATTCTATAGCGAATCTACTATTCTCCTCTGCCCAGAAATGTACTCGGAATCTAGCTCCAGACCTCGTACTCGACCCATACATAATCCAATTCTTTTCAAATAAATGTATCTCTCCAGCTCCTCTTACAGCTAGGTTATACGCTATCGATAACCCACTCACTCCTCCACCTACAATTGCAATCTTCATTCTCCTCCTCCACCAGCCAGGACATGTAAAGGTATAGGAGTGGTTGGCGCTCTAGCCTTCGTTAATCCGACTTGATCAGGGTCTAGGTTGGAGAGGTATGAAACATATAGGGAAGCATTAACCATACACAATCTTCCCTGGCATCTTCCAGTACAGACACCTAAACTTCTCTTAACTAATTCAAGTGTCTTGCATCCTTTTTCGTAGACGGTTCTTGAAATATCTTCTGTAGTTATGTCTTCGCAGAAGCATATGAATGCGTCTCTCCCTGGTTTCTCAATAAAGAGTGTGGGTGGATAAGCAAATGATGTATTCTCAATTAATCCGCTTCTTGAAATCTCAAAGATTTTATTCTTCCATTTCACATTCATCTCACTCAACTTAAATCTATATTCTTTGATCTTCTCCTCCACAAGTGGTTCGGCATCTTTTACTCCTAGCTTATATGCTACCGATAAAGCAGCTATCTCTCCTTCGATTAAGTGTAGTATGCTGTAGGGTGAGCCTGAAACACCTCCCGCTATGAAGATGTTGTCCTTGAGGTTCATATATTCATCGTGGATTGGGATGAATCCCACATTATCTAAGAATACAATCTTAGAATTCAGCTGGTTTAGAATCCTTACATCTGGAATAGAAAAGGCGGAGCATGCTATGAAGTCTACTTTCACTTCATCTCTTCCACTATCATGTATGATATTCACTCTCTCAACGCATGTTTTTCCGGAAGCTTGAATCTCCCTCACGTTACCTACATATTCCCCAATTTTTGATAAGTTATATTCCACGTTTTCATGTTTTAAACGGCTTACTAATACTATGTCCATGCCTAGCCGTTTCAGCTGTTCCGCGATCCTTAAACTATTTTGAGAAAGACCTATTATCAGACCCCTTCTCCCCGGCTTCACTCTATAATAATTAACCATCTCTAAAACAGTTGAGCCTGAGAAAACTCCTGGAAGGTCATTATTTCTAAATATGCAGGGTATATCAACTAACCCGGTAGCAATAATATACGCTTTAGCTTTCGGAATGTAGAGAACCTTATCATACTCAGAGTATGCTGTAGGATGATCTTCAAATAACCCTGTAAAGACTGTTCTGGTAAGTATTCTAACATTCTCATTTGCAGTAATCTTACTTAGAAGATCTCGTAGAAGATCCTCCCTAGGCATGGAGACTCCCGGAATATCCATATGGTCGTATCTCATTCTGCCGCCAAGAGCTGGAGAATCATCTATCAAGAGAACCCTCAGTCCTAGCTTGCTCATAGTATACGTTGCTACTAATCCTGATAAGCCTCCTCCAACGACAATAACATCCGACTCAACTTCAAGTATCCTGCCAGTCTTCTCTGCCTCCATATCTCTTATTTTTGGATGATTTGCTAACCTCTTTATTTTATCCACAGCTAAACTCCATAGAATCTTATTCTTCACTAGTTTTCTATGCTGGAAGTATCCATCTAAGAGAGGTGAGAAAAGCTTTACTAAGAATGGTAC
>CAZKRR010000031.1:0-13184 GCA_964555135.1 uncultured Nitrososphaeria archaeon | reverse complement strand
TTTATAAATTTTTGATGATAGATTGGCAAAAATGTTATATAACACCTTGATGCTGTATAATTATGCAACTAGAGGAATTCGCATTAAAAATAGGCTTATCTAAAGAAGTCCTAATACTACTATTGATCCAAGCAGCAATAGCAGCAGTAGCAATAACCCTAGGAATAGGCATAGGAGAGAAGCTCGGAAAAGTACCTGGCTAGAAACTTTTACTAGTCAATTTAATCTCCCTCAATATTTTTTGTAAGCTCTCATCAAATACGTTTAACCAGCCTTCCCTATCCTTGAATAGATTATGAGGTGGTACGAAGTTGGCTGCGTACTCCATACTTAAGAAATCTATTTTTCGTAGCATGTCTCCTTTCTCACTAATATACCTCAAAAATTTATAAAATCCTAATGATGGAACAAATAAGATCGCATAATATTCTAGGTTCTCACTCTTCATTTCTAGATGCATGAATGGAATATTTAACATGGTCTTCCTCACATGATAATCCATTTTAGCTTGAATGAATATAGGTGTACAAACTAATTCTGGATACTTTATAGGCATCCAAAAGAGCATATAGAGATATACTGTTGAGAGAATATTTTCACAATGTCTCCTCACAGTCTGTCTTGTAATGTTTAATTTTCTAGCTATATCGGAATAACTATTCAACGGATTCTTATAAAATTCTACAAGGATCTTTAAATCTAGTAAAGTTAGTCCGTTGAGTTGATTAGGTTCTTCATATATTTCAGGGACTTCTTCAATTCTTGGATTCTCCTCCCAATTCTGTAACCATACACCATTATTAAAGTCAAAACAATCTGCTCTTAGAGGGATTACTCGCCTATAGTAAAGTTTTTTGAATTGATATTTCTTTATAATACCGAATTTTAAAAGTCCGTCAAGGAATGCAGTAAATGAGTTTTCAAATTTAGGTGGTATAGAAAACATCGTTAGGAATTTTCTCTCATTTAAGAGAAATGCATAATAGTTTAGATACATAGTCTCACCGAAAAGATCTAGGAGGTTGACAAAGTAATCAGGAGGAAGAGGTGAGTCAAGCATAACCATATACCATTGTAGTCCTAGTTTTCCATAGTTTATTGCAGGACGGACTGTGAATCCTAGTTTAGGTAGTTTTTCTTTTAGTATGTATCTTACTGTCGTTATTGGTACTCCTGTTTCTCTTGATATTGCTGTATATTTTGGTCCATGCTTCATTAATGCTTCTACTACTTTTCTCGTCTGGCTCATATAATTTTCACTTTTCCTGTTTTTCAAAAATCCTCTGTCTGATTTAAACTTTTGTTAAGTGATCAGTCTAGGGAGCAACCATTCAGGATTGCTCACTAATGTACATCATACAGTTTTATTATTCTAACTATTCGAATCTTTTCTGTAATGCTTTCTTCTCAGCATCTATTATTAATTCTATCAACTTCATGCTTTCCTTATTCTCTTGGTTTAAGATGTTTACTACTTCTTTTAACGTTAATCCTCTCGCAGAGAGAACTATTACAGCTGGTCTACCATATTTCTGGATTAGTACAGAGTTTCGTTTAAGCTCTGCAAGTATTCTTCTCTCTTTTCTATTTACTGGTTTTCCTTTCCGAGCAATCAATCCTAGAATATCTTCAAGCTCACATTTAGCTACTCCAATCTTATTTGATCCACAGACTGGGCAGATAGGCTTCTCATCTATATCTTTGACGTAGACACTGTTATAGTATTCAAAGCATTCTGTACATGCCTGTATCCAGGATTCGTAGAGCAGCCTAGTCTTGACAGATGTTAATACTAGCTTCTTCATTCCTTCGCCTATTGTTATTTCTCCTTCATGCTGAAATCTCGAGAGTGTTAGCTTAGCGAGTGGAGACGGATTAGAAGAAATACTTCTCCAAATTTTAACTTCAACTCTATTTTTAACGATGTCTTCAAGGATCTTTCTTGCAGTCTCTATATCGAAGTCATGGAATAATGTATGGTTTAATGCTTCTCTATGAACTACGGTGTTTCTTAATGTTTCAGCAAGCTGATTTAAGTTTAGCTCAGTTATGCTTGCTTCACTCTTTATTACACCCATCTTCCTAGCTACATGAACAAGTCTCCGTTTAAACAAGGTTGAAGATTCTACAGATTTTCTAACATTCTCCTCGAAGCCTTCCTTGAGCAACTCCTTAATAGCATCGAGCACAGCCTCCCCACCGAGATGTTTTGATCTAAGTATTATCCTGTATGGATTTTGTTGGCCATGTATCGGTGCTCCAATCTTCTCAGACAAGTAGTACGCTAATACCTTCTGTATCGTTCTATTCGCTTTAAGACCTCCATGAATATGTAGGATAGTGTAAGGTTCATTTATTTCAAGAAGTATCAATCTATCAGAAGGTACAGGTATCTTCTCTGTTAAATGTTCTTCAACCTCCCTAAAAGCTTTGAATACGACGTCGAAGCCTACATCATATCTTTCAGCTATATCTTCTACTATCTTCTCAGAGTCTTCTCCTGAATTTCTCCTCTCAGCATACTCTCTCCTAAGAGCTCCTACTTCTTGCGCCGTCTCGAATGGTACAGGTATCTCGTCTCCAACCCAGCTTGGTACAGCACCTTCATAATCATCTAGAGATGAAACATAAATTCTATCTCCTTCAGTATGTAGTATCTCCCAAGCCTTACCTGTAAGTATAAATCTTGTTCCAGGCTCCCCATACTCTGCAACAAATTCTTCATCGAGTATACCTACAGGTTCTCCACTCTTCTCTTCAATTACTAGATATTGATATTCTTCTGGTATCATTGATAAATTCGAAAAATAGTATTCATAGAGCTCCATACTTCTCCTAGGCTTAAATACAATGTCATCCCTAGTTTCTATTATTCCAAGAGAAGACATGTGTTGTAGAACATCCTTTAAGTCTTCTATCTTCAGATCTTTAAAATTATAAGACATCCTAGCTATCTTAATGATATCATCTATTCTTATTCTACTATACTCGAGCGTAAGTCCAGCTACTTGATGCATTAATACGTCGAGAGGAGTTGTCGGTATGTTAACTTGTTCTAGTTCTCCGTTTCTAGCTCTCCTCGTAATAACTATTGATTCCAACGCATCATCTGAATCCATAACTATTATGATTCCTTTAGCAGTCTTCTCTAAAGAATGCCCGCTTCTCCCTACTCTCTGAACAAGCCTAGTAACTTCTCTAGGAGAATTGTACTGAATACATAATTCTATTCTTCCAACGTCTATCCCAAGCTCTAGAGATGATGTACAGATTATCCCAACTAGCTCTCCACTCTTTAAACCATGTTCAGCTGTGATCCTAGTAGACTTTGACAGTGAGCCATGATGTATGCCTACAGGTACATGCTGATCCCATACTCTAAACCTGTTCGTAAGTATCTCGGCTAATGGTCTAGTATTGGTGAAGATAAGTGTTGATTCATGTTCTTCTATTAATCTTTTAATCGTTTTAAGCCTTGAAGCAACATCTGGAAACACTCCGAGTCTCTCAGCTAAATCATAATCTTCATTGTTAGGTGTAGGATATAGGACATCTATCTCCATACTTCTATCCACTGAGGCGTCTATTATCTCACATTCTCTACCTACACCTACAAGAAAATCTGCAATCCTTCTCGGGCTACCGATAGTTGCCGAGATCCCGATCCTCTGGAAATCCATGCCTGTTATCAGTCTAAGCCTCTCTAAAGCTAGAGATAGCTGGGCTCCCCTCTTATCTGTTGCAAGCTCATGTACTTCATCAACGACCACCCATCTAACATCTCTTAAGTAATTCCTGAGGACTTTAGCTGTAAGAATAACTTGAAGAGTTTCAGGGGTTGTTATTAGTATGTCAGGTGGAGAGATGGCTTGTATTCTCCTCTCACGGGAAGCTGTATCTCCATGTCTTACAGCTACTCTAAAATCAAGCTTCTGAGCCCACCAATCAATCCTATCAAGTAGGTCTCTATTCAACGCTCTTAGAGGAGTTATGTATAAGAGCTTAATACCATGTCCACGAGATTCTATAAGCATCTTACTGAATATTGGAAGTAGAGCAGCCTCAGTCTTCCCAGAGCCTGTAGCAGCCATTAATAAGATATTCTTTCCCTCAATTATCCTAGGGATAGCGTAGAGTTGTGGAGTTGTAAGATGTTTAAACCTCTCTCTAAATGCTTCCGCTACAGGTTTAGCTAACATATCCAGTACTTCTTCTTCATCGAGTGGTAGCGTACTCATCCATCCATCTACACTCTTTTTTCTCAACGTTAAACTTAAAGGTACCTTAACAACATGTTAGCATCACTACCATCAGATATTCCTAATCTTCATTAAAATAGTATGCGTCTTATCATCTCCAGAAAATTAAACTCGTAAAATGTATACCAGGAGTAAACTATTCAGTCTTCCTCTTCTATTTTATGAGTCTTCCACAGTGTATCTCTGATAGACTCAAGAGGCTGTTCGGGGACACCTATGTATGAGGCGGCAGTATGTATCTTAGCGAAGCCTCCTAATTCTTCTAGGAAGTTTTTCAACTTAGTTTTCCATTCTCTATCTCTAGTTAGATGGTGGTCTAAGATTAAAGTTTCTATACTCGTCTTCTTAATTATTCTCCTAAGATTCTTTAAAGATTTCTTGAGATCTTCTTCTGAGTACTTGTCTCCGAGCATGTATGTCATAGGACCGTCACATATTACTACTTCAGGCATATTTGAGATAATGAATCTAGCTTGCTCTTCTACGACTATTCCTTCAACATCAGATGTATGAATAACTGTTTCTCCAGCTTCATGTACTGATACTTGGAGAATATAACCTAATCTCGAATCATTCCCATGCTGTACAGGTTCAGAAAACTTTAATCTACATTTCCCGAGCACCAGCTCTCTACCATCTACTACTTCAACATCTGCATCAATCTTTTTCAGATTCTCTAGAAAGACCCATGCTCTCATCCTCTGACTATAGTTAATGTTGTGGTGTGGGTCCTTGATTAAAAGCTTCTTCCCCTCTAACCAGCTTATATCTTCACTAGGTCTAGGGATATGGTCGTAATGATAATGAGTGATTATTATTATATCAGATTCTCTAGCTACGTCTGAAATCTTTTCTTTATGTTCTCTAAGTTTCTCATATTCTACTGGGTGAGGTGGGAGACCATACCTTCTCGGACCAAGTGCTGCACCCGGGTCTATCAAGATATTGATCGACTTAGCCATAATAAGCGTAGACATACTTCTCGTTCCAAGACTGTCGAAGGCTACAGGTGCTACCTCCACTCCATCCCACGTAGTATATATTAAATTCTTATTGATTAAAATATCCATCTAATTATCCCCCATTGTATAAATTAATGTTAGTCTATAAGGGCATCCACATAATTGAATAGAAAAATTAAGATAATATACTGGATATAGTAAAGTAGGCCAGCAGAATTGAGTGAAGATTTTAGAAAGTTTTGTCATGATGAGTATCGAGACTACATGGTTTATTCAGCACTTCTAAGATCGGAGAAAGATGCTAGGAGAAGAGAGATCCTTAAGGAAATAGCATCTCAAGAATATGAGCACTACTTATTCTGGAGGAACCTTTCAGACAAGTGTCTCGTTAAAGTCAGCAGAATATATATCTACGTGATGTTACTGATTAGGTTCATCTTTGGTTTAACCTTCACACTTAAAATATTAGAAGCCCATGAGGATAGGACGATACGAGAATATAAGAGAATTATGAAGAATTTAGACGGCAATAGTAAGATACAGCTAGAGAAGTTGATTAATGATGAAGAAGAACACGAGAAATATTTTATAAATCAGATAGATGAGAGAATATTAAAGTATACAGGTTTTATTATTCTAGGCTTAGCAGATGCGATCATTGAGATTACAGGTGTTCATGCAGGTTTTCTAGGTGTTACAAACTCAACGATTATAGCTGGTGTTGCAGGGCTTATAGTTGGATTTGCTGCTGCAATATCAATGGCTGTAGCATCATATCTCCAAGCAAAAACCCATATAATAGAGAGAGGCTCACCAATACTCTCTGCATTGGTTACAGGTATTACGTATGTTGGATCGGTTGCCGCCTTAGCGACACCCTATTTCCTGCTAAAGAATATCTTGTATGCTTTCATAGCCTCTATAACGATAGCTATAGTGTTAACATTCATCTTCACATTCTACACATCCATCGTGAATGAGAAAAACTTCATGAAAGAATTCACTGAAAGCATTCTACTAATCCTAGGTACTGCTCTAGCAACATTTTTCTTCGGTGAATTTCTAGGAGACATATTCGGTATTAAAGAGAAAATATTCCTAGGCTAACCTGGCTATTTATGTATCTAAGAAATGTATTCAATTATATTAGTCAGCTGAGTGAAAAAGGAACTTTAAAACATTAGGCATTTAAGCTGATATGTGAGGCTAAACAAAACAAGTTCTTAGCAAAGTTCAATGGGTTTGCTCTAAACTTCTCAGCAGGGAAAGGTTGATGGCCATCATCAGTATTCCTGACGAGGTCCATAACGTTATCCTAGAGGTCGCTAATATAAGAGTATTCTTGAAGAAATATCCATATACCTGACTAGAACCACGGAGGATCCTGATTTTACAAGATTATTCTCAAGCCTTGGGACACTATATGTAAATTACCATCATAACTTTCTCGATATAGAGATATTTGATATTCGTAAGGAAGACGCTCTCAGATTTATAAGCAGAGTTAAAGACTTCTCAATCTCTAAGTCCTCAGCTTTTAAACAAGAACCCATAAGATTACAGATGCTATTTTCTTTAAAGAGCCTTTATGGCCGGCGTAAGCTTATTTATTCTTCTCCTTGGTACTCTCCGCATAGAGGGCAGTAGATCGAGTCATAAGGTATCATTTCCCCACAATGCCTACATTTTTTCAATAACTCTTCTACAGCAACTTCTCTCGTAATCGGAGCTTCCTCTAAAACAGCCTCTTCCTTACTTCTTGTTTCCTCTTCTATTTCTTTAACTAATTCTTTTATTATATCTAGTTCGGGCTCAGGTGCAACCGTAGGAACCTCTGTAGGCTTGACTTCTGCCTTCGCTTCTCCTCTAATAGCTTCTACAAGACCTCCCTCCTTTACAGGTTCTTCAACCATCTCTTTCTCCTCAAATACTAACTCTTCTTTTCTCTCCTCCCTCATCTCTTCTCTCCGCTCCTCGACTTCCATTATAGGTTGTGGCTTAGGTTTCACTATGCTTAGATAAGCTAGAGAGATTATTGCTGCTAGAGCTGGAGATGATAGAATCGCGAAATATGAATAGAATAAAGGTCTCCCTAGAACTATCATTAGTGCTGATGGTAGACTGATTTGAAGTATGCTATTAGATACGTAGGGTGTCAGTAGACCTAGGGCTCCCCCTATAATTGATGTTAGGACAGCATTGAGCTTGTTCTTAGTGATTATAGCAGACTCTAACCCTACTAATACACCTAAAGCTGATATTACAGCTATATCTAATATGGCGTCAGAAACTTGTTGGAAGTTAAGATACGCATATGTGAGAGCAGGGAATAAGAGAGACGTAAAGTAGGCTAGTATGCCTGCTGTCAGCGTCTTTAACCTCAATTCTTTCCAATATACTTTTCTAGAAACAACTCTTTAAATGTTTCCATTACTGTGGAAGTCATAATCTCGCAACACTTCCCTCATATTCTCATCGTATTTCCACGGTAAATGTTAGCTGGGAAGTCGGGACCTCTCATACTATTGGCTACGGTAAACCGCTATTACAATATCTCCTACATTTGTACCCGTTGGTTCTGTAATCACATGACCTCCTACACGTTTAAAGAATTCATACGAATTGTTATCTTCTAAGTAGATTGTAGGGTTAAGTCCATTCTTTACTGCTTCACCACATGTTTCATTGTCTACTATTGCGCCTGCGGCATTTGTTGGACCATCAACCCCATCTGTCCCAATACTTACTAAACAAGAATAAGCTAGCTTACTAATGTTTATAGAAGTAGATAATGCTAGTTCTTGGTTTCTCCCTCCTATGCCATGACCTCTAACTCTTACTGTTGTTTCTCCGCCACATATTAATGCTGCTCTTCCCTTTCTATCCGCTAGCTCTCTCAATATACCCCCTAGAAATCTACCAATTTCTGAGGCTTCACCCTCCATATATCTTGTCAATATATTCACAGAGTATTTTCTGGAGATTAAACATCTACGAGCAGCTCTACATGCGTCCGATACGCTTGCAACGATTACGTTTTGAACTCTATTGAATGTTGAATCTCCTGGCTTAGGATTCTCATCTAATAACCCATTCAATCCATCTTGAATCCTCTTCCTGACATTTTCAGGTACTCTATCCCATAAATTATATCTTCTTAGGACTTCATATGCATCCTTGAATGTTGTTGGATCTGGAGCGGTTAAACCTGAGCCTATTACTTCAAGCTTATCACCAACTACATCTGAAATTATCAATGATATTATCCTAGCATTGTTAAGTTTCTTGACTAGTCTACCTCCCTTAATTTCTGAGATATGTCTTCTAACAATATTTATTTCATCTATTGTTGCCCCAGAGCTTAGTAAGAGCTTAGTTGTCTGTGCTTTATCTTCTAGTGTGAGAGGTGGAGCTGGTAGGGGTGTTAATGCAGATGAACCACCTGAAATTAAGAAGATTACGAGCGTTTCAGAATCTACTGAACTAGCATACTCTAATAATCTTTCCGATGCTCTTACTCCAAGCATGCTTGGAATAGGGTGAGTGGAAGGAGCAACCTCGATCTTCTCCAACCTAGCTTTTGATACTATCTCTCTAGGTGCAATTATTAATCCCGAGTCAACCCTATCAAGCAAAATCTCTTCAATATACTCAGCCATACCTATAGATGCTTTCCCCGCACCTAATACAACTACCTTCTTAAACTCGTTTAATTTATACTGTGTCTTCTTAACTATTAGCATGTTTCTAACTCTTTTTACATGTTTCTGTAGAGCGTTCCAAGGCAATACTTCTTCAATAGATTTCTCAGCTGCATCTAACACATCTACTCTAATATCTGAGAGAATGCCACTCCTTTCCTGAATCAGCTGGTCAAAGTTCTTGACAATTCTATTCATCATTAATGATAAAGAAAAAATCCTACAGATAAATCTATTATTTCTGGATAAATCGAAAACACTGGATAAAAATCATAATAATCTATTAGCTTGTAGATATAGCTAATTGTATATTCATACGCATTTACTGAATAAGATGAGGAAGGGAAATATTAAGTATATGTGTTATTAAGTTATTGGGAGTTGATGGTCGATGTCTAGAGGCGGATATATCTCAAGTAGAGCAGTTATCTACGGAAGAGTTGAAGAAGATGCAGTAGTGTATGGTCCATCAAGAATCGGTAAAAATACATTTATTGATAGGTGGGTTCAGGTTGGATACCCATCTAGAGAGAAGCTTCTGAAAATTGTTGAGCCTGAATTTTCCAGCCTAGATAATATGAGTGATGGAGCTATGATAGGTGATGGATGCATGATAAGGAGCTTCTCAATAATTTATGAAAAAGTAAGGATAGGTGATTATGTAGAACTAGGTCACGGAGTATTAATACGTTCCAACTCAACAGTAGGTTCAAGATCTAGAATAGGTAGTTTTACACAACTCGATGGAGAAGTACATATCGGGGAAGAAGTAATAATTCAATCTATGGTATATCTTCCACATTTAACTGAAGTTGGAGATAAAGTATTCATTGGTCCAAATGTTGTTGTAACCAATGATAAGTATCCAATAGGCAGGCTTCAAGGAGTAAAGATAGGTAGAAACGTAGTTATAGGAGCTAACTCAACCATCTTGGCAGGAGTCAGTGTAGGAGAAGACTCGGTAATAGGTGCAGGCTCAATAGTAACTCATGATGTACCTTCTTCAACAGTTGTTGTAGGAGCACCTGCTAAACCGTATATAAGAAGATGGGAATATGAAGAAAAAAAGAAACAACTAGGTAACTATAAACAGTAATTTTTGGAATAGAATATTTATATAACTGCCTACGCTATTTGATGAGTGCTAATAAGGAGGTAGGTAATGCCGGAGATCTGCCCAGTTTGTGGGTTGCCTAAGTCGATTTGTGTATGTAAGACGATTAGTAGAGAACAACAGAGGATAAAAGTAAAATTGGAGACAAGGAAGTGGGGCAGACCAGTAACAATTATTGAAGGATTGGATGGAGATAAGAATGAACTAGAGCAATTAGCGAGGAAACTAAAGTCTTTATGTGCATCGGGTGGAACTGTGAAAAATGGGATAATTCTTCTGCAAGGAGACCATAGAGATAAAGTTAAGGAGGTATTATTATCTATGGGTCATAGCGAAGAAAATATAGAAATAGTCTAGCTAGATACCCTAGACTCCTCAAGAACTTCCTTAAGACCTTTAAATCTATTCCTAACTGTAACTTCTGTTACACCTGCAGCTCTCGCAATATCTTTCTGAGTTATATTCTGAGTTGTTTCTTGACAAGCCATGTATAAAGCTGCAGCAGCTATACCTACGGGGTCTTTCCCCACAGTAGCACCTTTCTTCGCGGCTTCCTGCAGTATCCTCAATGCTTCTTGAACTGTCCTCTGATCTAATCCCACTTTTGAGGCAATCTTGTTCAAGTATATTGCTGGATCAGCTACTGGAACCTTAAACTTCAGATACTTTAATAGTAATCTATATCCCTGAGCTATCGTCTTCCTCTTAACTACTGGATATGCTTTCTCAAGTTCTCTAAGGTCTCTTGGCGCACCCATAGACCTGCATGCAGCATATACTGCCGCAGCCATTATGGACCTGATACTTCTACCTCTAACCAATCCCTCCTTTAATGCTTTCCTATATATTAGCATGGCTTTCTCTGCTATTGCTTGGCTTAGATGGAGTTTATCAACATATATCTGTAGTATGTTTACAGCCTGCTGTAGGTTTCTAGCTTCGGAGGCATCTACCTGGCTTGTAGCATCTAGCTTCTTCAATCTAAGAAGTTTCTCTCTAGCTTCCTTCGGAAGTTTCCTTCCAGTAGCATCTTCATCAATCTTATCTATTACTGTTGAGAGACCATGATCACGATACATTATAGATAGTGGTGCTCCAACTCTACTTCTATTTTCTTCTTCATCATCTATGCTTCTCCATTCTGGTCCACGATCTATATCTCTCTCTAAGACTACGTATCCACAGCTTGGGCAGGTTACTTCTCCCGTCCTAGGGTCAGTTACTAAGACATCGTTTCCACATTCCGGACAGATCATTCCTTCTTTCCAGCTTTTCATTCTCTCCATCTTTTCCATTCACCTCCTAAAATAAATTTTTTATATTCCCAAATATTAACGGGTAAAACATGTATATTAGCCTTACCTCCTTGTCTGATTATGCTTCTAAATGATATTTAAGTATTTCTATTATACACATATTCCATGCAATAATGAGCATCCACCAATATTGCCTTTATCTACATAATAAAATTTCATAAAAATGTTGAGTTCGACTTTCATACCGCCTATATTAGTAATTTATTTGAATACATCTAACTTCGGGATATATGCCATCTTGTCCCTGAAGGAGTATCTTCTAAGACTATTCCAATATTCTTTAATTTCTCTCTTATCTCATCTGCTAAAGCATACTCCTTCTTTTGACGGAGCTTACTTCTTATATCCACTAGTAATTCAATTAATTCAACTATTTTTGTATCACTTAACTTCACAATATCTTTCTGGAGTATTCCAAGTACGCTTCCAAGCTCCTTAAAAGTACTTAAAACTTCTTCTGCCAACTTCCTATTTATTTCTCTCCTCTCTTGACAATACTTAAAGAATAATGTAGCAAAATCATGTAGTACAGCTATAGCTCTAGGTGTATCAAGATCATCATCCATAGCTTCTAAGAATTCTTTTCTCGTAAGTTGAAGCTTTTCTCTAATCTCTTCTGATTCCGAGTCTACTTTTTCAACTCTAGGCATTGTCTGAGCATAACGTATAACGTTGTATAGTCTTTCAAGTCCTTGCTGAGCTTGTTTTATAGGTGTTTCAATTAAATCCTCAGGCTTGATTGGATTCAACGGGTCAGGGTCGAAAGGAAGTCTGAGATCCATTCTATGCCTATATCTTGTTAGTAGCACCCAGTATCTCAACACTTCTGGATCGAACACCTTCAAAGCATCTCTAACGGTAATATAGTTTCCAAGAGACTTAGACATCTTCTTACCATTAACTGTTAATACGTCTGTATGCACCCAGAATCTTACCCACGGTTTAACATCTGTATATGCTTCAGCCTGAGCTATTTCTGCTTCATGGTGGGGGAACATTAATTCTTTAGCTCCACCATGTATATCTATCTGTGAGCCTAGAAGCCTCAATATTATTGATGTATCTTCAATGTGCCATCCAGGTCTACCTAACCCCCATGGAGAAGCCCAGCATGGATCCTTAGGATAACCTTCTTTAATCTTCCTCCATAAAGCCCAGTCTGCATCATTCTTCTTATTCAGGTCAGGCTCTATTCTATGGACTCTATACTCTCTTGCTGGATTGACTCTTGATAGCTTGCCATAATCTCTAAACATAGAGGAATTAAAGTATAATGCATTTAAAGTATCATATGCGTATCCTTTTTCTTCTAGTTTACTTGCAACCTGTATTATCTCAGGAATAAAATCGCTTGCTCTAGCGAATAAAGTAACCGAGGTTATCCCAAGAACACGTAGGTCTTCTTTAAAGTATTCTTCAAATTCTCTAGCTAAGCATATGGGGTCGAGACTACGATTCTTATGCAGTAACTCTTCAATGAGCCTCCTGCCGTTCTCAGAAAGATGTATGATGCTTTCGAGCATCAACTTTTCTTCGAGAAAAGCATATTCTTTTTCTAGAATCTTCTTTTCATCTTCATCTTCTATTTGAGCTAACTTCTTATCTAACTGTATCAATTGTTCTCTTAGATTCGGCATACCTACTACTTCGATATAACCGGATTTAACCAACTCGATTATTCTTTCTCTAGTATAATCTAAACCTATCTTCAGCTGATTCATTATTTCACTTATCTTCTTGTCTGAATCCTTAAGAAAAGCCAAGATTCTTCTATCAATCGACCTATTTATTATCTTATCATCTACATCTGTTATATTCATTAAGAAGAAGAC
>CAZKRR010000030.1:0-13648 GCA_964555135.1 uncultured Nitrososphaeria archaeon | reverse complement strand
AAGGTCTAGGAGATAAAGTAGCATTAGTCACAGATGGAAGATTCTCAGGGGCCACGAGAGGCTTAATGATTGGACACGTATCTCCTGAAGCAGCAGTAGGCGGACCAATAGCAGCTCTAAGAAATGGAGATACTATTACCATAGATGTTTCAAGCAGTAGTATTAACGTTGAGTTAAATAAGAATGAGGTAGAGAAGAGGCTTTCAGAATGGTCTCCACCAAAACCGAGATACACCTCCGGGATACTTGCTAGATACGCTAAGTATGCTCTTTCAGCATCTCTTGGAGCAGGCCTAGAATAGCTCTATTCAGCCTCATTTATAGTCTATCGCTCTACACCTCGCATATTTTATGGTTACAGTAAAAATGCCTCCATAGCATAACCCGTTAATATCTCTCAAAGTCTTCAGCATCTATGATTGCATGGCATTGGCTATTCAACCCTTTCATCCCTAGCCCAACCATGTAAACACCTTCCTCACACATGGTTATCGGCTACTGGTTAAGCGTAACCAACAATAAACATTCTAGCCCAAACTATTACGTATTCTTGAGCCTCTCTTCTAGGCTTGCTCAGCCTCAACCTACACCTCGAACAGAACCTAGGCACCGTTAAGAATGCCTCCCTATATGAAGAACAATACCTATAACCCTCATTGTATCTTGGATTCGTCAAGCCTATAAAAAGACTTAAGAAACTTAAATCGGGAACATAATCATCTATCACCCTCTGACCTACATCAATAATCTCTACACATCCATCCCTCCTCTGAACAAGAGCCATAAATCAACATACCTACTTTCTGAGCGATTAAGTAAAAAGGATACTACGCCTCTGGAATATGCATCCTAATAGTTTCATCACATAGTAATGTAACCCCTATACTCCATCCCTCCAAGATATAGCATTGCTTTACACTTCTTGCCCAGGCTGCCTCCAACCCTAATAGTCTATGAGCATTCATCTTAATGTTACCATCACCATCCTGTAAACCCTGAACCTAGCGTAGAAGAGGTTTTCTGATAGCTTTAAGCTATATAGCCCGATATAATGGAGTCTGGCCACATACATGGTATACAATGGTTGAGCATGAATAAATCTCCTATACACTAACATGGAAATGGAAAAATCTGTAGTTGAAGTGGAAGTATATACTTTTCTGCTATCGATTGAATGAATAAAGAAGAATAACCAAGTATAGCATTATTTGCTGATTTTCTTTTTAATCTTTCTTCTTTTCCTCTCCGGCATTACTACTTCAGAGAAGATAATTGCATCACATACCTTCTCTTCATATTCTCTTCCATTCTGAGTCAACTCATCCCACCATTATGATAAGCTTACACCTTCGAGGTCACGTAGCCATTTGGAAGCTAAACCTTTCTGGTTGAGTATTCTGGATAGAGTCTTTACGAACGGCCAGAATTCACGCTTCTGAAAGTATACTGTCTCTACACCGTTCTTGTGGAAAATTTCTAAGACGATGTATCTATACCTTCTATGTGTGATTGAGGTGGGTAATGTTTTACCATAAGCATACCCGTACATCCCGTACCCTATCACTGGTGAGCTTTCAACCTCAGCCTCCCTATACGTTTCAGACCAAGTCTTCACATCTTCAATACCGCTCCAAGGAATAAGTCTTCCTCCAAGAACGATACCTCCATCCACCACTTCAATCCTGGACTTCCTTTCATAAATTAGTAGGGAGGCGGTCAGTACAGACCCAACCACTACACATAACACACTATATACTATTGTGGAGGATGACCAAGTAATAAAACCCATAAGAAAGATTATGCCTGGAAAGATTAATAATACAAGAATTACTAATAGGGCTGTATTGATATTGGAGAGAATGACTGTCTCTTTATTCTCTACCCTTCCACCACGAAAATAGGCTTCACCCATCCATGGAATAAGTCTTCTGCAAAGCAATAAACTTTACAAACATCACGCCCTACAGCATAAACATAAACTATAATGGCATCAATCCAGCATCGATCATATGTTGATGCGGGTTCCTTATCTCTTGCTATGAGCTGGTGATGAAAACGTAAAGGATCTTATCTATAATGAGATGAGTTTACCCTCATCATAGTCCTGCAGTCCTAGATTTAGGAAGGAGGAGACTGATTCTTGATAAGCTCTTACTAACAGTCAATCACTCACGAAACTCTAAAAGAAACTCGATTTATATTATAGAGAAACTTAAATAATCTAGAGATGAGCTCTATTCTGAATAATATGTTAAATGCAATTGTAGATTTTAGCTTATCATCGAGGTTTTTCAAGATACTTAAGTTTATCATAGTCTATACCTCTGTATGTAGGATGTTATCAATCGCTTGAAGCCTTTCTACTCTTTTAGGCTTAGGGTAGAAAGGAGACTAAGGTAACACTCCACCCACCATCAACTAACCCGCAAAACTCCATAAACAAAATAAGCAGCAGAAGGCTCAAATATTTTTAGAACAACTTCATTCTTTGAGGGTTTTATTAGTCGTAGCTCGATGTACTCTTCCCTTAGCCCTAATTAATTTAACCTCATTATTTATAGGTGTATATTTGGGGTCTGACCCTGGTTAATTTAAAAATAGTTTCTAAATATTTAAATTCTTCTGGGTAAAAGTTCATCGTTGAAAGGGGTACTAGTTGGAGAAGAACTTCTGGGTAAAAGTTCATCATTCTAGGACTGGTGAAGTAGTTGTGGCTGTATGCGATGAAGAGCTCCTAGGGAGAAGCTTAAAGATTCTCGAGGGATTTTCAGTTGAAGTAAGTCGGGCATTCTATGGAGGGGTACTAGTTGGAGAAGAAGAACTCCAAAACTATCTTAAACAGGGAACAATAATCAATCTTCTAGGAGAACATGTAGTAGAGTATGCTTTAAATCATGGAATAGTCGTAGAGAAGGCAGTTGTGAAGATAAGTGGAATACCTCATGTCCAGATATATGTTTAGAGTTAATCTCCTACAATGAACTCATCTAACTGAGGATAAATAGGTTGAGAATCTGGAGAATATTTTCTGCAAGTATATTATATCTTTAAGGCTCTGGAGAGGGTCATAAGCTCTGGACCTGTTGTTCTTGCTCCAACTATTGCACCCTTACTATTAGCTATTATCCCGCTCCTAACGAATGGAACTCCATCATTAACTGTTCCAGGGATAAATTCTACTTTAAAAAATTCTGAAAGCTTCTCTTCTTCCCTAGATGCTTGTACATGTATAATGCCCCCGTTGTTTGTTACTACTGCTATAGAGCCAACATACGGTCTATTAGCAATCGTTCCCTGAATTACTTCAACCCCAAGCGTATCTTGGATTAATTTTACTTCACGTTTATTAAAATAGCTGCTGACTAGAGCCGCTCTAT
Organism: uncultured Nitrososphaeria archaeon; assembly: GCA_964555135.1. Lineage (GTDB taxonomy): Archaea > Thermoproteota > Nitrososphaeria_A > Caldarchaeales > Wolframiiraptoraceae > Geocrenenecus. The sequence continues at coordinate 10,271 of CAZKRR010000030.1, read as the reverse complement.
CATTTGCAAGTATAAGATTACCAGCAGCAGTATACCTACTCTCTAACACAAGGATATTTGAGTCTCTAATTGAGCTCCTGACTTTCTCTAATTCTTCATCTAGAACCATGCAGGAGATCACTAATCCATTACTATTCCCTGCTACCAAAGGACCTATCAGGAAGGAGCCTGCAATAGTTGTTTTTATAATATCTGTCTCTAATGCTTTCTCTATAAGCTTCAGATGCCTAGGTTTTATCTGAGGTGGAACAATACATAATCTATCCGTTGCAGTAGCAAATAATCCTACTTCAGCCGTCCCAAAAAATTCTTCAACATAAATCCCTCGACCGACTAGTTCTTGTCTACCAGCTCTCATGTCATACCTTACCCTAAAACTCTATCTGGTATAGTGTAGAGATGTACGTTCTAGAGATTCCATCTACATCCTCAATCTTTAACCCTAAATCTAGTAATGTATTTACAGATTCTATTGCTCTCTTAGCTGCATAGTAGTCTGGAGTCATTTCAGAAGCTTCAACGAGCATAGATAGGTTATCGAGTCCACGTTCATCAGCTAAGGTTATCAATAGTCCTGCAGCTCCAACTATCTGTCCTGCGTAAACTTTTGCTGGAATCTTCTTGATAGCCCTCATAATAGTTTCAGGACGTGTTGATGATACATATACTTCTCTAACTTCTGAGACTTCTTCCTTACCATATCCACCTAGAGTGATGATAAAGTTTGCTCCTAAATCTACCGCTACATCTAGTATCTTCTCACATAACTCGTACTGTCCATAACTTGATGATGGTTGTGAATTACCGTAGAGGAACAGTATGGGGATAGGTTTCTCGACTAAGTATAAGTCTGCGAATGTAGGTATAAGCCTACCATCCTGAATATATATAAGCGATGGAAAATAAGGTGAATAGAATCTACAGACTCTCTTAGCTTGAAATTTACTCAGCATATAGGCTACGGCAACCTTAGCTACTAAACCAACTCCAGGCAAACCTTCAATCAAGGTGGCTTCGTAAGCATTTAGATCTTCTGCTCCAGGCTCAAAGACTACCTCTGTAACCAAACTTCTCATTCCCTACAGTGGACTAGCTCCCGATATAAGGATTACTCCCTCACTCCCTTTGACAGCTTCCATCATCATCTCTTCATCTACATACTGCATATGCCAGTTCTTCTTCTCAAACCCCTCAATATCATTAAAGTCATCAAAAACCTTTAATGTGAGCCCCCTATAGAATATCCTCTTCTCTCCTTGTTTGATTCTACTGCAATATACACATATAGGTCGTTGTCAAATGCTTTCCCCGCAATCACTACATTGTATCTCGTAGGTTTAAGCTCGTACATCATCCTGTAGAGGAAGCCTATCTTACCTATCATACCCTCTTTACATTTTATGAGATACGTGGTCTACATCCGCTAGAGCTTCCAGCTCCCCATCCCAAACATCCCAGTAAATTTTAGGAATGGTAGGAGACTGAGACCGTATAATTTTGAGTTATATAGGAAGATGGGGGATGCTATAGAGAGATTCTTCGGATAGTTAAACTGTTTAGGAGGATAATCATAAAATATGAGAAACCTGCATTAACGTACAAAGCCTTAACAACAATAGCATCTGTAATCATACATATAAAATATGGAATTTAGAGATGAGTCTGCATCGTTAATCTCTGCTCGTAGGAGTAGGAAGCTGCACATCGAGTTATATGGATACTCTAGGAGGGGTTAAAGGTAAATCCCTGCCAAGGGTGAATACTATTCACAGGTGCATTCTATTCTCTAGGAATGCCTCCGGAATCCATAGGTATAGAAGTATTAAAAAATCTAAGTGAAGAAGAGTACGGTATTCTTAGAGAACTCCATGGACTCCTCTACTAACTATATTTAAGAGTTAGATTACTAATTACTATAGTGCTTTGCTACCGCCTATCTTTAATAAGCACTAAATCAACAATAATGGCGGGCTAGGTTTATCTAGCACATGGCTGATATAAGTTTTTTATGAGAATTACTTATTCTGTATCGGAGAGTAGCCTGATGATTGATTATGGTGTAGATGTATGTTTGAGGTAGTCTCTGAAGACCTGCTCGCTAGGATTGGAAGACTGAAGACGAAGAGTAGTAAAAAGATTGAGACTCCCGTCTTTCTTCCAGTAATCAATCCTCTAGTACAAGATATCTCAGCCAAGTGGATGAAGGAGAACCTTAAAGCAGATATTGTAATAACTAATGCATATATTCTGTATAAGAGGCTTAGAGATGAAGCATTGAAGAATACTGTTCAAGGTCTACTAGGCTTCGATGGAGTAGTTATGACGGATAGTGGGGGATACCAAGTACTCGAATATGGTGAGGTTGATGCTACACCTGAAGAGATAGCTTTATTTGAAGAAGACATCAAGACAGACATAGCCGTACCTTTAGATGTTCCAACAGGGCTAAGTGATAGAAGACGTGCAGAAGAATCAGTAGAAAAGACATTAAAGAATCTAGAAGCAACACTAAGAATCCTAGATAGTAGAGAAGATAAGAATTGTATATGGGTTGGGACTATTCAAGGTGGAGTACACTTAGATTTAGTATCTTATTGTGCAGAGAAAGTAAGAGAAATGGGTTTCGATATTTATGCTTTAGGTAGCCCAACACCATTAATGGAAGGATACAAGTTTAGTAAATTATTCGAGATGATTATAGCCGCTAAAACATCTATCGAATACGGTAAACCATTACATTTATTCGGCGCGGGTCATCCAATAGTGTTCTCCTTCATAGTTGCTCTAGGTGTAGATATGTTTGACTCTGCAAGCTATTATCTCTACGCTAAAGATGGAAGATACTTTACAGAGACTGGAACAATGAAGTTAGAAAAGATGGATTATCTTCCATGCATCTGCCCTGTATGTTCAAGAACCAGTATAGAAGAATTAAGAGAACTATCTATGAAGGATAGAGTAGATACAGTAGCTAAGCATAACCTCTATGTTTGTTTTAAAGAGATCGCAGAGATTAAGCAGGCCATCAAAGATGGAAGATTGTTTGAGTTGCTTGAGATTAGAGCTAGGAGCCATCCAAACCTCTATCAAGCATTCAAACATATTATGGGTAAAGACGACCTACTAAATTTAATGGAGCAGCACACCCCAATATACTCTCGGCGTGGAATAAACTTGTTCGATGCTTTAAGTTTAAATAGACCAGAAGCTAGACGTGCAGAGAAGAGATTACTAGAAAATATCTTCAAGAAGCGAGCTAGGCGTTACGCTGTACTCATCCCATATACTATGAAGGTGAGTCTAAAGAAGATAGAGAAAGACTTGCTTAAAGCAAGCCTATCGGAATACGACCTACTGCTTTATGGTTCTCCCTACGGTCTAATACCTATTCAGATAAAATATGTCTACCCATTCTCTCAAACAGTTTTCCCCCAAGACTTGGTGTTAGAAGAACGAGTAGTAAATACTGTTATCCAGCAGATAGAAAGTGCAGGTTATAGAGAATTAATAGTTGTAGAAGCTAGAAGCCCACACCTAAGAGAAGCAATAAACAGGGTCATTAAAAAACTCCATGATAAAGATGTCAAAGTCAACCTTACTTCATTAAAATAGTATCTAGCTTGATCATGTAGAGGCCACTCTTCATGCTAATAACAGGATTTAAGAATGCTGGTAAGTATTAGAGATAAATCTTTATCTTACCGGCTTCAGACTAGAAGCCTAGAAGACTGGTTGAAGAATCATTGGAGGTGGTAAGGCCTTAGAATTAAAATTTCTTGGAGGAGCCCAGGAAGTTGGAAGGTCAGCTATACTTGTCAAGGCTGGAGGAGCTAGGATACTCTTAGATTATGGGGTTCAATTAAATGAGCCTGAGCCATTATTTCCATCCCATGTAGCTGCTAGAGACCTAGACGCTATTATAATATCTCACGCTCACCTAGACCATTGTGGCGCAGCTCCACTCTTCATGCTAAATGATGGGGTAAGAATCTACGCTACATCAATGACTTTTAGGATTGCAGATATTCTCCTAAGAGACTTCCTAAAACTCGCAGGCTACTACTTACCCTACGAAGCACTAGAAGTGGAAGAAATGGTCAGGAAAGGAGTTAACGTAATCTATGGTGAGACTATAAGAGTAAAGGATGCCGAGATAAGCTTCATAGATGCTGGACATATTCCTGGAAGCTTCCAAGTCTTAATAAATGCTGATAAAACCCTACTCTACACAGGTGATTTTACAACAATCAAGACTAGGCTTCTAAGAGGAGCGGAACTTGGGCCGGAGGATATAGATGCAGTAATCATAGAGTCGACGTATGCTCTTGAAGACCACCCTGAGAGGAAGAATCTAGAGAGAGAGTTCATTACAAGAATTAAAGAAGTTGTAGATAATGGTGGGAGGGTTCTCATTCCAGCATTCTCTGTAGCTAGATCCCAGGAGGTCATGTGTATCCTAGAAGCATATAATTTTAGAGAGCCGGTCTACCTAGATGGCATGAGCATAAAAGTTCTCGACGTATACCTTGAGATGAGCGATTATATTGATGGGAGACAGCTACTATATCAAGCAGCTAAACACATCAATAGAGTTACAAGTAGTAGGAAGAGGAGGCAAGCACTAAGTGAGCCTTCCGTAATAATTAGCCCGGCAGGTATGCTTAAGGGTGGGCCTGCAGTAATATATGCTGGAGAATTAGCTGAAGATGAGAGATCAGCAATATTCCTTGTTAGCTTCCAGCTTCCAGATACTCCTGGAGCGAGGCTACTGAACGAGAAGAGGCTTATACATGGACAACTAGATATTAAAGTTAAAGCACAGGTTCAACAGTTTAAGTTTAGCTCACATGCTGGTAGAACCCAGCTCCACCAATTCTTAAAACGTCATAGCCCAGATGTTAAAGTATTTACAGTACATGGTGAACCGCAAGCATCAAATGATTTAGTAGAATTCTGTAAGAATGAGCTTAATCAAGAAGCAGTAGCCCCTATTAGAGACCAAGAATATAATGTTTAAAGTTTTCTCAGAGTAGTGTAGGGCTTACTACCTATTAATCTATTATGTTCTTTCATGAAACATCTATTCCAGACTACTGTTAAACCTCCACGTTTAGCTATCTCAACAGCTTGAGGATTGTATATTCCTTCTTGAAGCCATAGTACTTTAGCTTTCTTCTTTACAGCTTCTTCAGCAACTTCAGGTGTATTTTCAGGTCTCCTAAAGACGTCTACGACTTCAACATCTTCTGGAACATCCATCAAGCTTGGATAAGACTTTAGCCCAAGCACTTCATCTACTGTAGGATTCACGGGGATAACCTTGTACCCATGCCTTATCAAGAATTTCGGTACATAGTGTCCAGGCTTCATAGGGTCTTTACTCATACCTACCACGGCGATTATCTTGTATCCTTCCAGGATCTTCTTAATCTCTTCGTCACTTAAACCATCGTGGGGAATACTCATGCTCCTAAATATTTAGGAGACACAATTTAAAGTTTAATACTCAAACATATCTTGAGTAACATGTTTCCTTAAAATGCTTTCTCATAGAAATCAAACGTATGTAAATTTTATGGAGGAACTCAAACAAGGCATAGTTAATATGCTAGGAAAACATAGAAAATACATGGTCATGCTGCTTAAATCAAATGCTGTTCTCGTAGGAAAATATAGAAGTATAGTTGATAATGATAGAGGTCATAGTATTGTTATTGACCTCCCATTTGAGCAGGGAGGAGATGATACAGGTCCAACATCTCTAGAGCTCGCAGTAATGGGCTTAGCAGGATGTATTGTAACGATATATGCGTTAATCGCTGCAAAGAGAAGGTTCAAATTCGATGGAATGAAAGTTGAAGTTGAGGCAGAGAAACCAGATACAGAGAAAACAGTTACTAAAGCAAGAGGAAATGTAACGATATGGGCTGAAGATGAGAGAGAAGCTGAAACGATCTTCAGATTAACTATAGAGAACTGCCCAGTCGGGGTCCTCTTCGAGAAGGCAGGCATATCTCCAGAATGGAATCTGAAAATAGAGAAAACGAAACAATAGAGAGAACAAAAGTTAAAAGAAGAGTAAAACTCAAATAACCATTATCAGAACATACTACTAGCGGCCGTCGTCTAGCCAGGTAGGACACTGGCCCCCCGAGAGAAAGAAACGGAGAAAGCCAGTGGTCCCGGGTTCAAATCCCGGCGGCCGCAACCTCTATACCTTCGAGATAAAACTTTAAAAAGTTTGATCGAGTTTTAAATAATTGAAGAGGCTGCTGTATGTAGTGTTTAATAATTTTCTTGATCTAATTAATCAATTGAGAGAATTAATTAACTCTTATAAGACTGAATTAGAGAAGAGTGAAGCTTTAACTAGATATTGTCTTATTGATCCTTTTCTTAAGATTTGGAGTTGGAATGTAAACGATCCATCCTATGTTAGACCTGAGTATTCTACTGAAGCTGGGAGACCAGATTATGCTCTCCTAATCGAGGGTAAACCATTAATCTATGTCGGAGTTAAAGCACTAGGAAAACAGGAAAAGATCGATCAATATATCAACTACTGTATTACTACTGGAGTCCCATACTTCACAACAACAGATGGTGTAAAATGGGAGGTTTACGATACACATCTACCTAAACCTTTACAAGAAAAGAAGATAGCAGAATGGGATATATTGAAGGATAAACCATATGAGATTATTCAAAAAGCATTTGTAATTTGGAGACCGAATAGAGAGTTACTTCAACCATTACAACCATTATCTGTAAAACATATTGGAGAGAGCCTTAAAAAGGAAACCAAACTCAAAGGGACACCTATAGATGAATTGAAAGCAAAACCTGGACAAGAAATTCCATTTCCATATAAGAAGATAATATTTCCAGATGGTAAACAGCATAGGTTAGAGAGTTGGAGAAGTTTATTGCTAAGCATAGTATCATGGTTAATAGATACAGGCAGGATTAAGAGAGAAGATGTCCCAATAGCTACTCCAACAAGCAGGAAACGATATATTCTCAATACTGAGCCTAAACATAAAGATGGCACATCCTTCAAGGATTCCAAGAAACTGGAACCATACTATGTTGAGGCAAACATAGGCAGTAGGACAACTATTAAGTGGTGCCTCTATCTTCTTAAGAAATACAATGTTAATCTTTCTAACGTTCTTTTACAATAGTTCATCTAGAAGTATTTTCTTAAAATAAAAATAGAAGAATGGTGTTGAAGGTTTCTAGTTGTTTACTTTGCGTGGATCTTTCTTGATCCGTATTTGATCTTTACTCCTCTACGTGTTATCCATGCTATGAATGTGTATAGTGTTATTATTGATAGGTATGCATTATAGAATATGTAGAGTGGTAGATAAAGAAGTAGAGATGTCTTACCATGATATCTATAGAATGCTAGTGGGATTGCTCTACTGACCAAGAATATTGTGAAGCTCATCAAAGCATATGGTAGAAAGTATGATAGATACGCTTGGCCAAGAACTATCCCGAGAAGTGGTATCGAGAAAAGTATAATCATCGAGATAGGGGTTAGTATATATCCTAGCCAAGCCCATATAACCCATGGGTCTCTAAGAGCCCATTTATGAATTCTTATTGTTTGGAGTACTCCGTAAAGCCATCTTATACGTTGTTTCGTAAAAGCAGAAAAGCTCTTAGGCGCCTCAGTAAAACTCACGGCATCTACTTCTTGACCAATCTTCCAATCCTGCTTTCTAACCTCAAAAGTATAATCAGCATCTTCAGTAATTGTTCTATCTGATACAAGATTACCCTCTACAGCTTCCTTCCTATATATACATCCAGCTCCAGGACATATAATAACATTTCTACTCATTGATTGACCATATCTAACTATTAATTGTTCGAAGAGATACTCTATCGTCTGTAACTTCGTAAGTACGCTTCCATCGTTAGATATTGAAACCATTGAGGCAGCTGCACCTAGTTTCCTATCATTGAATAATGGAAGTATCCTTTCAATATTGTCTGGAGCCAAGATTGTATCTGCATCCATGTGATAAATGTATTCTCCACCTGCAATTTTCACTCCAGAATTTAATGCTGCAAACTTACCTAGATTCTTTTCGTGTCTAATAAGCTTAACCCTCCCACTATTTTCTTTAACATACTCTGAGACTATCTTTGAGGTGTTATCTGTCGACCCATCATCAACTACTATGACTTCCACATTTGGATATGTTTGATATAATACTGATTCGACTGCATCTCCTGTAGATGCTTCTTCATTATATGCAGGTATTATTACTGAAACTTTTGGAAGATATCCACCGTTAATCATCTCATATATATCTGGGGGTAGGCGACGTCCGTCTTCATTATTCTTTACCATCAATAGGAACGCTGCAAACGATAGCGAGATTGCTAGATAACCTATCCAAGTAATAATGTTTACTGGGAAGTAGTAGATTAATAGAATACCTATGATAGCTATTCCTATAGGGATAGCGAATACTGGCGCATTCTCACTGTATCTTCTACTAGTTCTACCTAATACAGCATATGTAGTAAAGAAAGTTGTTGGAAGAACGAATGTAACTAAGAAAGCTATCCATGAAATACTTATCAATGTTGTAGCCCATGATGGAGCATTAGACACATCTATTTTAATGAAGCCATTTATCAAAGATGGCGAAAAACTCAAAAGAACAGTTGTTATTACTGCAAAAACAAAGGCTATAAACTTTTTAAAAATAGACATATAGCTCAACTCAACTTTTCTTACCCAACAGTATCTCCATTACAATAAAAAACATGTATAACAACCCAGTTGTAAGTTAACATTTCTACAATATTTGACTCAATTATTAGATTATATGCTATTCCAACAATTGGATGCAAGAACTTACTGAGAAAATAAAATTACTCAGAATTACACTAGTGCTTAAACATCTAGTAGATTATTATCTAGCTGTTTAGCCAATTAGAATAAGAGTAGGAAGTTAAGAAGAAAACAGTTTAATGAGTTTATTGTATACAGTTGGGAAAAGCTAAAATATTGTTAGATAATGATACTTAATCGGCGGCCGTAGTCTAGTCTGGTAGGACATCCCTAGAGACCTATAACCAGCCTGCCACACGAGTAGATAGGACGAAGCTGGTAGTCCCGGGTTCAAATCCCGGCGGCCGCAAATAATCTACATTACTTGAATAAATAAAAAATGGATATGTTTATTTTATCTGAGAGAATTCTTCATGCTCTATCTTTATGTGTTCTGCTAGTATACTGTTCATTTGTTCATTTACATTCTCTGCTCTTTCTCTTAACTCCCATTCTTCTATCTTCATGTATCTATAGTCGTCTAAAGCTTTACGGAGTTCTTCTAGTAGAAGGTTTAGTCTTCTATGATCTTCCATAAGCCTCATAGTTAGATGTAGTTTCCCTCTCTCGTTTAGATCTGGGTAGAGATAACTCTCTTCTTTTAATTCATGAAGCGTAAACTTAGACATGAACAGAAACATTTTAGAGTATAGATCTGAAATATCTTTGTAGGCTTCATAGAAGCTTTCTTTACTCCTTGGTCTCTTTTCATCTATCTCTCTTACCCTAAGGATTAGCTGATTAAGTGATTTCCATTCACTTAACAGGGAATCATGTTCAGAGAGAACTTCTTTAGCGAGGTCAACCAACTTCATAACTTGCCCCCCACATTACGCTTTTTACAGCTTTCGGAATTCCTGGTCTTCTATCTTTATATGTTCTGATACTATCTTTGTTATTTCCTGATGTGTTTTAAGAATTTTCTCAACTAAGTCTTTTGCAGAGATTTTTTCAAATCTATAGTCTTCTAAGAGTCTCCTCATATTCTCAAGTAATTCATCTATTCTCCTATGATCGTCTAGTAGTCTATGCACTAGAGATTCTTTCCCCCTCTCAGCCATTTCTGTGAAGACGAATCTTTCTTCTTTTATTTCATGGACTTTAAACTTAGAGACAAATAAATGAGATCTTCCAAAGAGGTCCGTTAAAGGTTTTAGAAAACCGTATTTTTCTTCTTTAGTTTTTGGTTCTTCACGTTTAACTTCATTGATTATCTTTTCTATGTCTCTCCATTCAGCTGTCAAAGTACCATGTTCAGCGATTAGCTCATCGATAACCATTCTCAAACTCATATGAATTATTATATGTTAAGCTGGTAAATTAGGTTCGTCTAATTACACATTAACATGTAATAAATATAAATATATTCGGTGTCTCGTTCTTACTTTATTGTTTACAATGTAAATTCAAAAAT
>CAZKRR010000029.1:0-14381 GCA_964555135.1 uncultured Nitrososphaeria archaeon | reverse complement strand
CCCGACCTTGATTAAAGATGTTAGGGAAAGTACAACACTGAACCCCTCTATTTCATTTTAGCACGAAGAAGTAGTCTTTGTTAGGAGATGCTTAATAATATCATCCATAATTTTGTGGAGAATGCAAGTAAACATTGTAGAGATGGCATGAACAATAACCTTGATGTGGCCGCATCTTGTTTTAGGAAAGTACAGAAACGTTCTTGAGGCTAGGGAAAAACTTTTCATTCCAGAGACATTACTAAGAGATGATAACTTCATGAACACTCTCTGGGAATCGTTAACCTCCCTATCATCGGGGCTAACATATTTGCTAAGTGATGGTATACGTATTTGCCTAGGTCGTGGAATAGGTTATGGCTACAAGCATGATCCTGAACCTCCTTAGCCAATATTGGCTTAGACGGTTGGATGCTCACCTCTCTATAGAGAGTATTCTTGAGAGTTTGTGGAGTCGTCTCTTAACATTCTTTCTGGAGGCAATAGTTATATGGTTTCTCTTGGAGGGGTTTTTAGGCTTAAACTAGCAGTATTAAGTATAACTGTGTAAGCTTTCTCATCTAATGTATAGTTGTTAAACCTGTAGAGCCTAGACATCTTATCAAGGATATAATCCAAAACATACATAAGAGAGTAGAGTAGAAACCAGACCATAGACAAAAAAGGAAAACCTAAGTAAAAGTTGACAGAATCTTTCCTTAAATAGTATTGCTTAAATAATGCTGGTCCTTTTTGACGAGATGGATAGAAGAGGTTTCATAGCGAAGCGTATTTTTTAAATTGTATTCTATATAGCATTTGTAGAGGCGAGATGATAGGTGGAGTGTATGATCCTTAGTGATAAAGATATAATGGAGTATGTTTCGAGGGGTCTGCTGATAATACCTAGTTCAGAAGTCTTTAAGAATAACCTCATAGGACCAAACAGTGTAGATTTAAGAGTGAATGGAAAAGTTGTTAGATTGAAAAATAAGAAGAAAGTCTTAGACTTAGAGGATGTGGGAAACATCAACGGATACTTTATCCAAGAAGATTGTAAAGAATTTATTGTTAAGCCTAGAGAGCATCTTCTATTATCTAGCATCGAGTATCTTAAACTCCCAGCGGATATTATGGGATTTGTAAGCTTAAAGAGTACATACGCTAGGCTAGGTTTAAGTATTCCTCCCACGATAGTGAATGCAGGCTCTGAAGGTGAGTTAACTATAGAGTTGATAGGTGGACCTTTCCCAGTAAAGATACGTAGAGGTGATAGGATAGTTCAGATAGTATTTGTTAAACTATCCTCACCTACTCAAAAACCATATAGTGGTAGATACCAAAACCAGAGGGGTCCAACTATACCTAGAATTTAATATTGAATCCTCTAATAAATCTATTCTGAATCTTTTTGAAGACCAGTTTACCATGGTCTCCACTCTATTACTTTTATCTCATCTCCTCTGAATACACGTCTACTCAATGAATAAAATACCATCAGGTGTATGATCTTCATGGTTTTCTGAATCCAACAGAAGTTATAGTTAGAGGCACTCTATTTATTATTAAGCGCTATAAGATTTATGCTGTTAAGAGTCTCTCCAACTACATCTACCGTCATGAAAGCATAAATCATAGTGTATTTAGTTTTATTTCTAGATGCTAGTGTAAGAAGAATATGATGACATTCGATAAGCAATTAAGATCAAGTGGAGGATTTATAGAAGTCTGGAGAGACTTTAATCTTGATGAATCTCTTAATGCATCTTTTGTTTTACCTTTCTTTGAGAAACATAACAGAGGGTACGTAAAATTTTATGGGTGGAGTAGAGGGTTAAGAATAGAACTTGAAGCTGATACTTTAAGATTTAATCTTGGTAGCCCTCGTGAAGTATTAATGCTTAGTGGTGCATGGTATAACCCCCACTTAGAGATAGCTAAGACTAGTAGAAATGCAAAGAGGATCTTGGAGAAATTTCTAGAAGTATTTCCTGGGTTAGGGATTGCTATCAATCCATGGGATAAGGTTGGCATGCTCTATACAATCTTCTTATCTACGAATACAGATTACTATCGGAATACAGTTGTATGGATGAAGAAGATATTTAAGATGGCTGAGACTGAAGATAAACTATCCAATATAAGACTTAACAGCATAGGTAGAAGTTACCAACTTAGACAGCTCTATAAGGTTAAAGAGAAACTCGTATCGATACTTAAAGATAATTCATCAGCGGAATCTTACTCTCTCGATAAATTCCTAGAGATTCGTAAGAGACTATTATCGGTAAAGTATTGTGGACCCAAGATAGCTCATGGATGGGGATTATTCTCATTGGGCTTAACCTGTCTAAGCCAAGTTGATAGACACTTACTTAGAATCGGTGAAGCTTTAGGTATAATTGACCCCGATGATAAAATACCGTTGAAAAACCTCTGTGCATATTCGAGGTGTTTTATTAGAAAGGATTGTAAGATAATAGATAGATGTATTACTTACAAGATGTATAGATTATTTGGGGCGGTTGCTGGATGGCTGCAGACTGCTACATATCTTTACGGTGCAAAATATTTGAGTGAAGGAAGAGACCCATTCAAAGTACTTAGAAGGTGAGAAAAATGAATAGGATAAGTGTAGAGAGGGGTTACGATCCATTGAAGTTAACAGAATATGTTAGAGGAGAAGTTGTTAGAATGGTTGATAATGTAGAAGAGAGGAAGTATTATAGGTTTAGGAAAGATAGATGGTATGGTGGTATAGCTACGGGGGATGTTGTAGGATGTAACTTAAGATGTGGTATGTGTTGGAGCTGGAGGTCTGCAAGCTATATAATGGCTAGAGGATTTTACTGTAATCCAGGACGGTCTTTTCAGCAATTAAGAAAAATTGCATATTCTTCAGGTTTTAGAATGGTTAGATTGAGTGGGGGAGAACCAACAATCTCTAGAGAACATGTGCTAGATCTATCAAGATTATTGGAAAACTCTAAGTTGCAGTTCGTGTTAGAAACAAATGGTTTAATCATTGGAGGCGACCCCGATTTCGCCAGAAAACTAGTAAAATATAATCATTTGGTTGTTAGAGTTTCTCTAAAAGGATGTTGTAGAGAAGATTTCCATAAGATTACTCTTGCCAGACCAGAATTCTTCGACCTACAATTAAAAGCTCTAGAGAATCTTATCGAGGTAGGTGCAAAGCCGTGTGAACAAGTTTATCCAGCCGTAATGCTCAGCTTCAGTGAAGAAAGAGATTATGAGCTCCTTCAAGAAAAACTTTCGAATATTCATCCACTCCTCTCAAAATGTATTGATGAAGAATATGTTATACTATATCCTCATGTAGTTAGGCTGTTGGAGATGAGAAGGTTGAGGCCAAAGATTAGTTTTCGTCCCAATGGTATCCCTGAATACATGGTCTAAAAGTATCCAATATATTATGATGTAATCATCGTTATGTAGGATTTTTTAGTTGCCCATATATTTTTTAGTTGAATGGAAGGTCGGTGGAGTGTTCTTACAGTCACTACCATAGGCATATTTATGGCTTCTCTTGATGCAAGCCTCCTCGTTGTAGGTTTACCAGTAGTTATAAGTGAACTTCGAGCAGACCTAGCCACTGGAAGCTGGCTTATAACTATCTATCGGCTTGCAATAACTATTCTACTTGTACCTATCGGTAGGTTAGGAGATATGTATGGAAGAGTTAGACTATACTCTATCGGATATTTCATATTTGCTTTTAGCTCACTACTATGTGCGCTTTCATCAGACATCTATCAATTACTAATCTTTAGGTCGATACAGGGGATTGGTGGAGCATTAATGTTTGTTAATTCTATGGCGATAGTTACAGATGCTTTTGCAGGTAGAGGGCTCGGACTAGGTATAGGGATAAACCAGATAGCGATAAATGCCGGGACAGTAATCGGCTATACCCTTAGTGGTGTAATAATTAGTTTATATGGTTGGAGAGCACTATTCTTGATAAATGTTCCGATTGGAGTATTCGGTGGATTCTGGGCGAAACTTAGATTGAAGGAGACAAATCCATCTCTAAGAGTAGAAAGATTCGACTTTACAGGAGCAATTATATTCTCTACTTCCCTAACATTGCTTATGCTTGGTCTAACTTCCGGATCCATTACTTCGTCTATACCATTATCTATAATTATTACAAGCTTAATCCTCTTAACACTATTCATAATTGTCGAGAAGAAGATTGTTTACCCAATGCTTGACTTTAAACTATTCAAGATTAGAACATTTACAGCTGGAAACATATCTAATCTACTGAATGGATTATCTTTCGCATCTTTAGCTTTCCTGATCTCAGTATACCTTGAGATTGTCGCAGGCTCTTCACCTATCCAAGCAGGTTTAAGCTTGATTCCTCTCGACTTAACATTGATACTTATAGGTCCAGTTAGTGGATGGCTCTCAGATAAGATTGGAGCAAGAATGCTAAGTACAGCTGGCTTAATAGCTACTGCTATCGCGTTAATAACATTATCCAATATCTCTATCACTCCAGACTATAACGTTCTCTTGATAGGATTAGTGATGGTGGGACTTGGTGTAGGATTATTCCGTAGCCCTAATGCAAGCTCAGTTATGGGGTCTGTACCTAGTGAAATGAGGGGTGTAGCTGCAGGTGTTAGGAGCACCATAATAAACACTAGTATGGCATTAAGCATACCATTCTCAGTAGCCATAATATCTACAACTATGCCTTATAATGAGTCATCTAAACTTATTAATAGTGGGAGGAGTAGTATGGAATCTTTACCTCAGATTACCGACCTTGTACGGGGTATAAGAAATTCATTGTTAGCTTCAGCAGTACTGAATATTATAGCTGCGGTTATTTCATATTTACGTGAAGAAAAAAGTCAACCACCATTCAGTAGAATTGTAGATCCTATCGAGTAAATAGTGTAGAGGGGTATATGCTAGGCTAAACTTTCACTAGCATTTATCTAGTATTCTGTACTTATGATAGATGGTTATGGTGGAGCGCGTATATACTTTAGGACACTCAAACCGTGGTCTCAAAGAATTTATCGATATTATCCAGTATTATTCTATTCAGATTTTATTTGATGTTAGAAGATTTCCATCCAGTAGGTTTTCACCGCATTTTTCACATGATAATCTATTGAAAACATTGGAGAAGTTAAATATAGATTATTTTTGGATTAAGGAGCTAGGCGGGTTTAGAAAGTTTGGAAAGGATGTTGAAGATGTGGGGATCGGTAGATCCATCAAATCTGAAGGGTTTAGAGCTTACACTACGTATTTAGCTACTAATAATGGAGCTAGGCAAGCTCTCGCGAAGCTAGCCTCTATTGCTGAGCAGAAGACTACTGTAATAATGTGTAGAGAAAGATTCCCATGGAGATGCCATAGAAGATTCATCTCAGACTACTTATTTTCTAGAGAATTCCAAGTTATACACATCATAGATGTTGGTAGAGAAATAGAACATAAACTTCCAAGATACGCATGTTTACATGATAGTGAAGTTGTTTATCTATAATAAAAAATATGGGGTTATGTGATAGCAACCGCTGTCTCCGTGGATTGCACGCCTCTTACTCTATGTATCCTTGTAGCAATAAGTTTTCTGAGCTCTTCTATTGATTCAACTTCAATGAATGCTACAACATCGTATCTTCCAGTTACTATTCTAGCAGATTTTACACCCTTAATCCTTGAAACAGCTCTCAATACTGCATTCGCATTACCTTTCAATACTCTTATGAATACATATGCTTGAATAGGCATCTTTCCTCACCCCAATGAGAGAAGGGTTTCTGTTCTCTCAACTCCTTCGATAACCTGGATATGTTCAATAACTAGACTTGATAGCTTTTTCACATCTTCTGCTTCAACTTCTATTACTGCATCAAATCTACCAGTTACTGGATAAGCAGCTTTAACATTCTCAATCTTCTGCACTTCAGAGATTACATCTTTCAATTTTCCCATTCTACATCTTACTAAGATGTATGCATATACCGTCATAGGTTTTCATTAAATTAACTATTTAGAATAGTAGATAAGCTTTCCCATATATCGACTATCCTTCTGAAAAGTACTCGACTTTAAGAGAAACTAAACTAAGGAGAAATGATAGATCTAGAATATAGGGTGAATTTGTTAAGTATCTTAAAAAGAAAGCCTATATGGGAGAGCAGTATTAACGTGAACATGCATACGAATATTTCAGAATAATCTAACAGTATTACTGGATACCCCCGATAATCGAAAACCTTATTTTCCAGACCTAGACAGAAAATACTGGAGCCAACAGGAAAAGGATCAGGTACACTGTTGAGGAAGCGTGTCGGGGGGAGCCTCGACATGCATACTCACAGTGTGTAACTACACACCCTCACAACGCCGCGAAAGCGGTTAACCGGGGTGTGTAGCTATAAGAGCATTGGGCCACAACCTGGGAGTTGTGGGGTCGTGAGCTTCAAGCTCTTACCTGCTCCGAAAGTTGGCTCCATTCTACATATCTTTTAATGTCTATCTTTCTGGGGGTTAGTTTAGAGATTATAGATTTTACGTATTTTCTTAATGTTAGTTTTTTAACCTCTAATGTATCGATGTTTAGTAGGTATATTGAGTTAATCTCTGATTTTTCTATATCTCCAAGTGTTATCGTAGGGTTAGAGTAGTATCTATCACATAAGTCTTTTAGGATAATCGTTTCTTCTTTCCTTCTTTCTTTAAATGGTTTTAGATAGAAGTCTGGTATTTGGAGAATGTTATGTAATGGTGTTGCAAGAGAGAATACATCTGCATGTTTGCCGTATCTTGCAGTCTTGCTAATTATCCTGGCCGTTAGATAGCTTTGAGGATCTAATGCATTCTCAGGAGATACAAAACCTGTCTCTATCTCGATAATCATTTTCTTTCCACCTATATATGCAACGACATCTGCGATAAGACAGTCACCTACTTCTTCTTCTACATATACCTCATAGCCACGGTTTACTAGGTAAGCACCTATAACGATCTCCATTACTGAGTGGTTTACCTTAACCTTGTTTATTCTATGTAATTCGATAAGCTTACTACTTAGTCTCGTCAACCTGCTGTATATCTGGTCACCGTATGATGCGACAGCTTTCTTAACAGTACTCAAGATATCTTCTTCAAACTTGTTAGTAGACACAAAAACATGCCACCATAAGTTAAATTTAACGTAGAAATGGATTGGCCATGCCTAATTCAGAGTTAGCGTCTTCTATTGAATGTTTTGGCCATAGGCTTAATCTATTATACAAGTTTAATGTTATTTTGTCCTATCTTATTTCTATGAGATTGCCCCCAATGTTAAGTTTAGATGCATTTCACGGTTTTCTCTCAGGATTCTCAGCGTTATAGTATCTCCGGGTTTCTCATATTCTTCAATATATGATAATAGGTCTGCTAAGCCGAAGACTATTATGCTATCAACACCTATTATTACATCTCCTCCAATATTTACTCTTGTACCATCAGAAAGTGTGACTATTCTGGTGCCAGCTCTTAGTCCAGCTTTCTCTGCAGGGCTGTCTTTGGCGATAGCTGTAACTAGTAATCCGTAGGCTTTCTCTAAATTCATTAATTGAGCTATCTCCATGTTAACATCTATTCCACCAATACCCATCCATGGATGTTCATATTTTCCTGTCTCGATCAATGATTTGACAACTCTTAAAACAATATTAGAGGGTATTGCAAAACCTATACCTGCAAACTCTCCAGTTCTCGATGCTATAGCAGTTGTAACGCCGATAACCCTCCCAGAATAATCTAGTAATGGTCCACCACTACTTCCCGGGTTTACAGCTGCATCAAACTGTATTACTCCCGGTATACCTCTACCACCTGGGCTTTCGAGAAGTCTATTCAACTGACTTATCACTCCTGTGGTTAAGGTTGCTGTTAATCCGAAGGGGTTTCCAACAGCGATAACAGGTTGCCCAACTCTAAGCTTTGAAGAATCACTGAAAGATAATGGATGTAGAATCTTTTCTCCAGGCTCTATCTTTAATACTGCTAAATCAGCATGAGGGTCTACTCCAACTATACTTGCTGTATATATGCTTCTATCTGGGAAGAATACTTGTATGATTTCAGCATTCTCTACAACATGATAATTCGTGATAATGTATCCGTCGGGAGAATATACAAAGCCTGATCCTTCAGCTGAAGTATAGGTTTTACCGAAGATTGTTCCTACAACAATTCTAGATTTTATTAGAACAACAGAGTCCTTAACCTTCTCGTATACTGTCTCTGGAGCTGTAAGATTATATTGAGCTATCGTTAAGACGGCTGTTGAAGATAGATTTAAGCTAAGGTTAAATAGATTTTCTTCAACATTCATTAAACGATATTCATAGTTTGAGAGCTTAGCTTTCAAATCATCGATCTTCCCTGAAAGTTGTGAGAGTTTTAAGTTAAATTCGTTGATAGACAATTGGTATAGGAGGAATGAGCCTATAGATAAGATTAAAGCAGCAGCGACTACTAATGACAATACAACGTATGCTCTATTCATCTCTTTGGCCTCCTCTTAAACACGCATCTAAACGCATATAACTATAGTGACACCCGATCTTATAAGGAATCTGCTGGAACATGTTCGAAACAATGTTAGTAGAAGAAGTATGTTAATATGTTAATAAGGAGAAAGGGTTTAAAGTATCCTCTATTCCTATAATTGAGGGTTTTCCAGCTAGTCTAAGTGAAATCTACCAGCCATATCTATTCTTTCAAATCCATGATATCCAAACTTATCTCTAAGAGCTTGAATAAGGTTTGCTGGTAGTTTCTCACGTCTCAAACCTATTAGATAATTTAGAGTTGAGTCTAACACTGGTGTAGGAATATCTATTAACTTCAAACTGGAGAGTAATGTTCTGAGAGAGTCTTCTATGCTGATAATCTCTTCGAATAGCTCATCATCCATTAGAATGTTTTCTATTTCTGGATTTTTCTCAACCACCTCTATGAACTTGTATAGTAGTCTAGAACGTATTAAGCATCCACCTCTCCATATCTTCAATAATTTTATTATGTCAATATTGTATGAGAATTCTTTCGAAGCCTTCCTGATAAGATGTAGACCTTGAACATAAGATAGAATCATGGCTAAGTATAATGAGTTTTTTAAATGAGGTAAGAGGGCTTCTGATATCCTCACATTATTTATTCTTCGGGTTTCTCCAAGTTTTCGTGATAGTAATGTACGTAGCTCCTTATAAGTGGATATTATTCTAGAAGTGACTGCTGCATCAATGCTTGGTGTTGGGACTCCTAAATCTACTGCTGTCTGCAATGTCCATTTACCTGTTCCTTTCTGTTCAGCTTTATCAGATATTAACTCAATAAGAGGTAGCGTTACGTTGGGATCCACTCTTTCCAAGACGTCTACTGTTATTTCAAGAAGATATGAATTTAATTCGCTTCTAAGCCACTCTCTAAATATATCTCTAATATGATTGATTTCTAACTTCATACCATTCTTCATGATATCGTATACTTCTGCAATCGATTCAAGGATGGCGTATTCAATACCATTATGAACCATTTTTACAAAGTGTCCTGCTCCTTTGGTTCCAACATGCCCCGCACAAGGTTCACCATTTACTTTAGCAGAGATGCTAACCCACAATTCTCTCATAGCTAGATATCCATATTCTTCTCCTCCAATCATTATGGATGGACCTTTCAATGCTCCTTCCTTTCCACCACTTACCCCGACGCCCATGAATACTATACCCTTCTTTTTTAGTTCTTGCTGTCTTCTCTCTGTATCCTTGTAGAAAGAGTTACCACAATCGCATACTATGTCTCCCTCATCTAGATAATTTAAGAGAACTTTTAGGATCTGGTCGACTGGTGTACCTGCTTGTATTACCAAGATTATCTTTCTAGGTTTTTCAAGCGTATTAATAAATTCTTCAATACTATACGTAGGCTTAATCTCAAGAATATTTGATACTCTTTCATGAAACTTCTTCGTCTTATCTATAGTCCTATTATATACAGATATATTGAACCCCTTTGAGGCAATGTTTACTGTAAGGTTCTCACCCATAACTCCAAGCCCAATGAGTCCTAGATAACTTAATGAGCGCATCCAGCTTATAGAGCATAATCTTCAATATTAAATCTTATAGCAAAGCTAACATAACATTCATTAGTTCAGAATGTTCCAGCCGAACCATTCCATAGACTTAACTTACATTTCGTAAATAATTTAAGTCTTCATGTTGAAGTTACTTTATCTTTATTCTTAGAAACGTATAAATAAGGTTTCCTAGAGAATATATCTAGGAGTGTCTAGATGGCTGAAGACTTTGTAAAGCTCTATATTTCATTTATATCCATCGTGTTGACCATACTCATCTTTATTCCTCTAACTGCATCGACTAGTATGGGTGAGTTAACTCTACGAGTATATGAAGATGGTGTAATAGTTGTAGAAGATAAGCTCTTTCCTGAGATCGGTTATGGAAACGTCACGGTTAAGCTGCTTACATATGATATAGAGAATATCTTAGTGGTCGGCGAGGATGGAAAACTACTTAACTATGAGCTTAATGGAGACCAATTAATAATATATGGAGAACTACCCAGCCAATTAACGATCCACTATGAGACCCCGGCTCTAACAGTAAAGAATAGTTCTCTATGGACGCTGGAACTATATCTACCTAGAGAGGCAGTAATCCTAATGCCGAGCAGAAGTATTATCGTATCTTTAAGTAATGTTCCGAAAATGATTGCTGGAGAAAAGGATTCCTTAAAGTTGGTATTGAGTCCAGGAATGTGGAAGATAGAGTACATAATACAATTCACGCCTCGTGCCTCTATACAAGAAGCGCAGGATAATTCTTACATTGTTATTATTTCAAGTCTTGTGGGTGGGGCCGTCGCATTATTCTCAGCCATATTTTACATTAGGAAGAAAAGAAATTCAAGCACACTTCTATATGATGAGAAGAGAGTTTTCGAATTGATTAAAAAGAGAAAGAGGGTCTCTGAAGCTGAGATTAGAGCTTTAACATATCTGCCTAAGACAACTGTCTGGAGGATTGTTAGAAGGCTTGAGAGGAAGGGATTGGTGCGGGTTATCCAAGTTAATAAGAGAAATGAGGTAGAACTCGCTTAGGTCTTCTCAAAGCATGTCTGAGAAAGTATAATCTTTAATGATCTTAATGTTTCATTGATTATTCTAAATGCTTCACTTAGTTTTCTTTCAGCCTCAACATATGAGTTCTTCTTAATTAGTTCATCGGCTTCATTGATTAATTGCTTTAAAGTATCAGTAGAGTTTGATAGAAGCTTTCTAACTTCTTCATTACTTGTCTTTTCGTATATGTTTGTGAAGATGTTTAACCAATGCTTAGCTCTCTCTAATCTGCTTAGAAGAATATTCTTTAACATTAGTTCTCTACGGTATGTTTCATTATTGCTTAAAGATGGTGGGGGGATAGATTTACGGAATAAAAACATAAGTTCTCTAAGTTTCATCCATGCAGAGAGACGGTCGCCTCTCTCCATAAACCATCGAGCCTCACTAAGTAAAGCTTTAGCTTTCTCAATCTCAGCTTTACCGAGGTATGGGGGGCTACCAAACAAGGGTTCTTCTGCTTCTCTAATCTCTTTCTCCATTAAGTCTAGAAGCATCTTCAAATCCTCCATCTCCTTCATTCTAAGACTCACAAAATAGTTATATGCCGAGGTAATAGAGACAGTGGATAGGATAATTATTATGCAGGCTATAGTTATCCACTTATTTTTTCCAGTAAACATCTTACTGAAGACGTTCTTCCATTTATTCTGGTTACTCATATCTTAAAGCCTCCAGTGGCGTGTACCTTGCAGCTCTCCATGCTGGGATTATTCCTGCCAGTAAACCTATTACTACAGCCATGGCTAACGCTGTTCCTAATAGGTCTAGAGTTATCTTTGGAGTTATCCGGAGAGAGAAAGCAGCTTGTCCTCCTCCACCAGGCATCCTAATGTTACTAAATGGTGTAAAGAAGAAGTAACCTCCTATGGATCCTACTACTATTCCTACTATTCCTCCTATGAAACCTATTAATGTTGCTTCTGTTAAGAATATCCCGAGTATATGTCGTGTCTTGAAGCCTATTGCTTTAAGTATCCCTATCTCTCTAATCCTCTCGGTAACCGATGTAAACATTGTTGTCATTATAGCTAGGAAAGCAACTATAAACGACATGAAGGCCATAGAACCCAAGAACATTGAGAACTGACCTATTGTCTGCTGGATCGTCTGCACCATCTGCTGAGGGGAGAATGCTCTAACACCGTCTCCTAGAATATTTGTTATCTCATTTTGAATATTCTCTACATATTCTGTGTCTCTAGCGATTACCAGTACCTGACTGTATGTTGATGTACCTGTTAGTTTACTTCCAGCTTTCAGAGGGATAAATATAGTCATGTCAGGATTGAAGAAGAGTCCCTGCCCATACTGTTTTAGTATTCCTATGACTTTCACAGTGATCATACGTGTCTCACCTCTACCTGTAGTCGCTTCTATAGTTATCAAGTCGCCGATATTTACTTCTGGAAGATCACTTCGTTCAGGTTTTGAGACCTTTGAACCTATCACTGCAATATATCTTCCAGCTCCAGAAGATTCTCCCTCTTGGATCTCTAATCCTTGAAAAATCTTGTCTAGAAGGTCTAGATCAACAGCAATGATCCTGTATGTTTCCTCCCCACTTGGAGTCAATTCTACTGTTTTACCTTTAATTTTAACAGTGGCCATAGATATAGAATAGATAGGAGCTACTGCAGCTACATCTTCGATCCTCAGTATCTTCTGTATTGTTCTATCTGTAAATTCAATTCCACTCCTCGGCATAGGTATTAACTGGATTACGTTAGCTCCTAGAGATTGTAGTCTACCTGTTAAAGCTTCTCCAAATCCCTGAGTCGAAGCAATTGCTGCAACATACAGAGCTGGACCAATAACCATCCCGAGTATGGTTAAGCTTGTTCTAAGTTTTCTTGACCTTAGAGCTGCAAAAGCTAAGTATAGTATGTCAGGAAGCTTCATGTCTCTTCCGCCTCCTTAGCAGGAACACTACTGCTACGACGACAACGATAGCTATTATCAATGATATTATTATCGGGTTCTGTAGAATTGAGAATTGTTGTAGCCCGCCCTGAGTAGTTACCTGCCGCTGTACTGTGGGTGTAGTAAACATGGAAACGGCTCTTTGAGTTACTTCTATCTCGAATGTCTTAGAGTATTCTGTGAAACCTCCGAATACATCACTACATGAGATTAAGAGGTTTGCACTATATTTTCCAGGCTTGGCATTACCTGCTACATCTATTGAGACTGAGAATGATGCTTTCGAGAGGCTTGAGATGTCTCCTATATAATATATCGAGTCTGGTGTCTCAATTAGAGGCGGTGATGCTTTTACTCTTACTTCACATAGTTTACCAGTTGATAAGCCTCTGTTATACACATCTCCAGATATATCTATGGATTCGCCTGCCATCACTGAAGTAGAAGATAATGTAATCTCGCCGAATTCAAATTTTAAGTCAGGTTTAATTATTATAGGAATCGAGATTTCGTCCGTCTTTAATTCTCCAGTGGGGTTGCGATAATTGATTGATAGTTTTCCATAAGAGATTCCTGTTGAAGCTGATGGTGAAATCTTTACTGGAATCCTTAATTCTATAAAGCTTTTGGCAGGGATTTCTTGGAAGTAGAATGTATTACTGCCTGTTAACGCTAGTGGAAGATTCTCAAAGACCGTCTTTATGTTAATATCTGTTATCGGTGAATTATAGGGATTCTCTATAATGATAGACAGGTCATGGCTTCCACCCACGATTACTTCAGGGTTCTTTATGTAGCTTGATAAGCTAAGTAGTGGTGGAGACCTAACTTCAACCTTTACAATCTTTGATAATGTCTGAGTAATGCCATTTGAGTCAACATATTGAGCTTGTATTGTAATTGGATAGAAGCCTTCGGATAGCATCCCTGGAATACGTACGGGAAAACTATACCTCAATTCTCTATCAGGATCGACCTCTGCGATTCTAACTTCATTATTTATTAGTACTAGGCTATCAGAAGAAACGGAAAGTCTAACTGAGTAGACCGGGCTACTCCCAGTATTCATTACTTTGATATCTATGTTTGAAGTAGAACCAATAGTCAAGACTGAAGAGGATATGGATATATCTAAGTCGCCGCTACCTGCTATCGTTACTGGTATAAAGATTTCTTGAGTTTGTAGACTTAGCCATTTATCATAATATTCTAAAACGAGCTTTAAGTCGTATGTGCCGAGAGGAGCATATGATCTTATGTTTAATGGGAATCTCAATGTAAA
>CAZKRR010000028.1:0-15338 GCA_964555135.1 uncultured Nitrososphaeria archaeon | reverse complement strand
GGCAGAACCTAATACATGGTATCCCACACTTACGTGAATCACACTTCTCCCTATCAAGAACTGCGACTCTTAAAGTAGCCAAGAACAAACACCTCGGTTATCCACTCAGCGCAATACTCCACGTCAAGCTCATATCTAGATAATAACTCAATCCATTCTGTATATGAATTATTCTATCCTCCCTATTAAATCTAGAAATACTACTCACTATGTAAAGGTTTAAAGTAGATGTACGTATAAGTGTTCTAGCCTACCTTATAACTTTTTTATATCAGATATTTTAACTAGTATTTTACGTGGTACTATGTCTTAAAGCTTCTTTCTGTCTACATTTATTTCTTCTATGCTGCCATCTATCTCTCCAATGATTATCTTGTCAGCTATCTTTGGGAATAAGCCTGTCTCGATTATCCCTGCTATGGATCTTAAGAGTTTATCTAGTTTTTCTGGGTCTTCTATTACTCCTGCATCTACATCTCCTAGGAGGTTTCCATTATCACTTATGAGTGGCCCCATCTTCCCAGTCGACTCCCTCAATGTTAGTTTAAACCCAGTTTTTGTAAGTATTTTCTTGACATGCGGGTATGCTTTTTCCAGAATCTCAATAGGTACCGGTCTACTCAATTTTTTTACTAGTTTAACATAATCTCCTATGAATATAACTTTTCTAGATGCTTGTGCAACTATTTTCTCCATTAGCATTGCTCCTCCACCTCCTTTGATAACATTTCCCTCTATATCTGCTTGGTCAAAGCTATCAATCATCAAGTCTGGTTCAGGGTACTCATATAAACTTGTTATTGGAAGATTATTCTCTAAGAGCAGCTGCCGAGACTGGAATGATGTAGGGATGAATGATAATTTCATCTTCTTGTCTTGGATTAATTTCTTTACGTAGCCTATACATTGAGCCATAGTTGAGCCTGTGCCATACCCTATTATCATGCCATCTTCAATATACTCAAGAGCTTTTAAGATAGCTTTATCTCTAGCTTTCTTAACTTCCTCCTGAATCATTTAGGATCTCCTCTGCTTCCTTCCTCAGTATCCTTAATCTATGAATTATTTCCTCAAGATTCTGTATTTCTTCTCTGCCTATTAATGTATTCTTTAATCTTTCTATTGTCTGTGGATCAAACCCATGTTTAGTTGGCTGCTTCTTTACTCTCTTTTCAAAGTGTTTTGATGTATTATAGTAGATTAAGATGAAATAGAAAGTACTTGCTGTGAATATTGAAATAAGCATAATTAAGAGTAGTGTCAGGGACTCGCTCACAAATGTTAGCCATGTTTACGCATTTATTAATAGTTTCTTCCTAGGTAAAAGGCTATTACTAACTTTTCCCGTTCAAATTTACATTATAGATGAGGTATGTTGAGCAGAAGTTTTCTTCTATCCCTCCACTAAACTGTAATGCGATATGTCAGTGGTAATAGACGTTATCGACGTTATCATGGATAGATTAGTCTATGCAATGCTTATATTGTGCTACATTTGTGATACAAATGTAGTCATAAATGTACACAATCCGTCTACTGCTTTAGAGATGGTATTCTCAGGAGAGAATCTAACTTTCTATGATGCACTTTATGTTACTGCGAAGATTACCAAAGCTATTCTGTACATTGCAGACCAGGTACTAGCAGATACTGCTAGAAGATACATAGCTGTAGAAGTATTAAGAATTATCTAGGTACTGGCAGGGTTATCATTCTCTTGGATTTATTAAGCTTTCTTGAAGAAGGGCTAGTATAGATAGCATGCAACATAGTGGTTTGTTTTTGCTTCTTTTAATTCTGGCTCATTTTTATCGCATGGCTCAAATCTGTAAGGGCATCTTGGGTGGAACCTGCATCCACTGGGAGGATTAACTGGGCTTGGAGGCTCACCTAGTATAACCTTTCTTTCTCTTAGTCTATTGGATGGGTCCGGTTCTGGTACTGCTTCTATCAATCCTTTTGTATATGGGTGTAGGGAGTTTCTTACCAGCTCGTGGGCTTCAGCTAGTTCAACTATTTTTCCAAGATACATTACTGCTATCCTATCGCTGAAGTGTTTAGCTGTAGCAATATCGTGGGTGATATAGAGGAATGAGATCTTGTATTTTTCTTGGAGTTCCTTCAAAAGGTATAGTATCTCTGCTCTACTAGACGCGTCTATCATTGAGACGGGTTCATCAGCGACTATATATTCAGGTTTAAGGATTAGTGCGCGGGCAATACCTACCCTCTGCCTCTGCCCTCCACTTAACATGTGGGGGTATTTCCCCATGAATTCTTCTATCGGTGTGAGTTTTACATCTGTCAAGGCTTTAGCTATCATTTCTAGTCTTTCTTCATTATTTCCTATGCGGTGGAGGATGAGTGGTTCTTCAAGTATTTCTCTTACTGTCATGAATGGGTTTATGCTTGAGTATGGGTCTTGGAAGACTGCTTGAGCCCTCCTCCTAAACCATTTTAATTCTTTCTCGTCTTTATCTGTTATATCTACTCCATCGAAGATTATTCTCCCACTTATTGGTTTTAGTAATCTTAGAGATAGTCTCCCAAGAGTTGTTTTCCCACATCCAGATTCTCCCACGAGTGCTAGAGCTTCCCCCCTCGATATTCTTACATCAACCCCATCTACGGCTTTTACAGGTATAGTCTTGAATAAGCCGACTCTAGACTCAAAGTACATCTTTACATTCTCCAGTCTGATAAGCTCGCTACTCATTTTCTCCACCGTATAGCCAGCACATTACTCTCCGACCTTTCTCAGGCTCAAATCTTCCAGGCCCTCTTTCTCTACAAACATCCATGACGTAGGGGCATCTTGGATGGAATCTACATCCATTCGGCGGATTCACCAGGTCTGGAGGTGTACCTGGTATAAATTCTGGTTTTTCTTCTCCTGATAGTCTAGGAGTTGCTTTTAAGAGTTTTTGGGTATATGGATGTTTTGGAGACAGTAGGACTTGCTCAGCTGCGCCTATCTCGACGATCTGTCCAGCATACATTACTGCTATCTTATCGCTTATATCGCTTGCTAAAGCTATATCATGAGTTATGAAGATCATAGAGATGTTTAGTTCTCTCTTCAGCTTCTTTAGCAGATTCATTATCTGAGCTTGTATACTTACGTCAAGAGCTGATGTAGGTTCATCTAGTATAACTATCTTAGGGTTCATGACTAAGGCCATAGCTATCACAACCCTCTGCTTCATACCTCCACTTAGCTCATGCGGATATCTATTGAATACTTCTTCATGTAATCCGACCAGCTTCATCCTCTCTCTAGCTATCTTGTATGCTTCATCTCTATCCATCTCTGCATGGATTATTAGTGGTTCTGCAACTTGATGCCCAACCCTGATTACCGGGTTTAATACATTCATCGCTCCCTGGAAAACAATCGATATCTGCCTCCACCTAACCTTTCTTCTAACCTCGTCTTCAGGTAGATCAACGATGTTTAATCCATCTAGGATTATCCTGCCATCATAGAGAGCTACATTGCTTGGGAGCATCTTTATAATAGCGTTAGCCATGCTGGTCTTGCCGCATCCAGATTCACCTACAACCCCAACAGCTTCACCAGATTCAACGTTAAGATCTACATCATCAACAGCTCTAACAATACCTCTAACAGTCTTGTAGTAAAGTCTCAAGTGATTAAGCTCTAGCAATACCATAGGCTCTCACACCTCTTAGCTACTTCATCCTCCTTAACCTCGGGTTTACTACAGGTTCCATTCCAAGTGCTACGAGTACGAAAGTTATAGCCGTCCATATTATGAGTAGACCTGGAGGTATAATCCACCACCATAACCCTACATATATTCCTCCACTTCGAAAACCGTATTCAAGTATTTGACCCCAAGTAGGCATAGTTGGATCTCCCAGCCCGAGGAAACTTAAAGCAGCTTCAAGAAGTATGAATGTCGGTGTAAAGAAGATTAATTGAGCGAAGACGAATGGAGCAACCTGCGGAAATATATGTCTAAACATGATCCACCATCTAGGTGCTCCTATAGCGATAGCTGCTTCTATGAATTGACCCGACTTTAGCTGGAGGACCATAGACCTGACAATAATCGTCAAGGTTGGCCAACCAAATACTACCAACAGGAGTACGATTATCCATATATTTTGCCCGAGTATAAATGCCAAGAATATTAGTAAAGGTAGTAATGGGATGTTGTTAACAAAATCAGCCGTCCTCTGTATAACTTCATCTAGTTTTCCTCCAATATATCCTCCCACTATCCCTAGTCCTGCACCTAGCAAAGTTGTTATCGTTGATGTCACTATGCCTATGAATAGAGCTATGGGGAAGCCGAAAAGTAATCCAACCGAAAGATCTCTCCCAAGAGAATCTGTCCCCATAAACCCGTAAACGTCTCCTCCAACAACTAGTTTTACTTCTCCAATTGAATCTCTTTGATCATAAGTATCTACCATGATATAGAATATGTAGTCTCCTTTCAATACATTAAATCGAGTATTATTTTCCGGTACGCTAAATATTACCGTATGCTGACCTATAGAGTTGACTTCACTTGGTTTGACCGTTACGTTATATTCTCTTAGTAGGAATCTTGCTAAAGTACTGGCCACCGACATGTCTCCAGTTAGCGAGATCCTCTTTGGTTGGTCATAAAATCTCCTATAGGGTGGAGATTCATCTCCATATGGAGCTGGAACAGTATACCCATACAATTCAATATTTTTTCCATCAGGTCTTGTAACATTTAACCGGATCATTACTGGTTTATCATAATACGTTACATTTTTTATAGTAAGTGAGAGGAAAGTCGGTGTCCTATCTGCTTGGAAATCTAGCTTGAAGAGATATATTAAGCGTTTTCCTGACTCTGTAATCGATGCATTTGATGGTTTATCCGAGGAGAAGACATGATGTTCAGGGATCTTTTCATGTGAAAAGTAGTTAATCCAGCTTGGTGGAGCAGATTTAGGATAATCAGCCCAGTATGCTGGGTTATTCCAGTATCTTACTCCGAAATCAAGCGGGTATGTTGCGATGACGTATATGCTCAAGATCACAAGTATTGTTAAGAATGCTACCCCTACTTTTGAGACGTTTAATCTCCAGAATTCTTGGAATGCTTCTTTAAAGCTTTTTGACATTAATATCTCACCCTAGGGTCTAGAATTACGTATAAGACTTCTAGTAGGAATCTAGCAACTACGTAGACTAGTGTAAATATGTATGTCAAAGCGATAACTACTACTTCATCCATTACTAATACAGCATCATAGAAGAGCCTACCTAACCCAGGCCAATTAAAAACGGTTTCTGTTAGAATTGCTCCAGAGATTGAGGTTGCAAGTCCTAAGATTACGTTTGTAAGGATGGGTGGTGCTGCAACCCTCATTATATATCTTCTTCTAACTAATTCTTCTGGTAGACCTTTGGCTCTCGCAGCATTTACGAAGTCTTCTTGAGCAGTGTTCAACACTATGGTTCTGGTAGTATATATCCATACTCCAACCGATGCTATTACCAGTGTTGCTACTGGGAGGACTGCGTGCCAGAGTATGTCTAGAAGCCTCATGTAAAAGTCTGAGGGCGGAGGCGTGCTATATAGACCGCCGAATGGGAAAATTCTGAGGAGAAAAGCAAATACGAGTATCAGGATTATTCCTATCCACCATGTAGGGATAGCATACGAGATGGCTGAAAGGTATGATGATATCCTATCTAGGATTCCTCCAACCCTTGTAGCTATCCTTACGCCTAGAACTAGACCTATTATAGCGCTGATAACTGTAGCAGAAGTTACGAGGATCAACGTGTTTGCAAGCCTCTCTATAACTATGTCTGAAACCTTATTTCCACCTGCGAAGGTTTTCAATGTTCTTGCTTTCCCCAGGTCGAGAGTTAATACTCTCCAAGCCATATCTGGTAAACGTACATACCATGGTTTAGTTAAGCCATAAAACTCCATCAACTCGTGTCTCCTTACATCGATTACTTTTTCAAGCTCCTGAGGGTCTTTAATGGTTTTCGCTAGAAACTGTCTTAGCATCATTACTTCTTCATTAACCATAGCTTGAAGGATCTTGTCAGATGTTCCTGTCGCCCCAAGTATTATTACTATGAAGAAGACAACCAGTATGAGTACAGCGAATAGTGTTAAGGCTCTCATTGAAAGTGTTCTTGTTAATCCCATCGACAATCGCCTAATATATTACGTTCTAATAAATTTTCAATAAAAAGAGGATGTTTAGGTAAGAAAGACTTTTCTCTGGTTTTGATGTTAACGCTTGAGTAGATTAAGTTGATTTCTTCATTCTTCTGGAGAGTATGGCTGTTAAAGCGACTGCGACTATCAGGATAACTGCAAATATTCCGATAACTTCTACTGGCATTGTTGTTACAGTTGATACTATCGAGGTTGTCTCTACGGTAGATTTCGTTACGGTAACGGTTGCAGGGGCTACTTCACGTTTTAATACGCTAAATGATTCAATAGCTTCTGATACAAATGCTACTTGGTCGCTGTATGCTCCTATGACTAGGTTATACGTTCCTGGACCTATATCCCAAGTAAATCCTCTAGATAGTTTGATCCTAAACGTTGTTGGAGAAATCTTTTCTGCTTCACTAACCCCTAAGACCTGCCCTGTAGCTGGATCAACTATGAGGTATTTTGCTCCAAGTGTTCCAGGCCCTGAGAGTTCTGCCGTGAAGACTGCTTCATCCCCGGCTGTTACATCGCTTACTCTAACATCTATAACTTCCACCATCTCTGGCTCTCCATAGTACCAGTCTCCCGGCTTGAATGGGTATGTTGAGTCTCTGAAAGCTTTCAGTTCAGCGTATTGGGCTGCTGAGTCAAACCTGTTTAGATAATATGGGCCATTGCTTATCTGCATATGTCCATGCTCGTTAAACCATGAGACTGCTGCACGATATCTAGCTGATGCTTGGTCTTTAGTAGCGTATACTTTGTCTCCGAGCTTAAAGTAGTTTTCAGGGAAATACCCTTTCTGTACGAATTCTTCTAGTACGTTCTTTACCATTTCAGCATGATCTCTTAGAACAACTGAGAGCCATGGGATGCCAAGTTTCTCAGCTGTTGTCTGACCGTATGCTGCCTGCTTCTTAGTAAATACAAGTTCGTTCATAGCGGCCATTAGCTCCCAGGGCGGTGTCTCGCTATAGTACATAGCGTAATCATAGCCGAGTGGAGAGCCGAATTCAGCAATGTAGTTAGGGTCGAAGTGCCAGTAGTTAACATATGTCTCTACAGTTTTTTCATCAACTATCCTTATTCCAACAAACTTATCAAGTGTTACTCTTACAGTCTCAGCTATAGCGCTCTCCATCGCTGCTTTATCTTCATCATAAGTATTCTCTATCTGTGATGCCAAGAAGAATAGTACATCAGCAATAGTTATCGGCTGACCATGATGCCATTTCGAGTTAAAGTATTTACTTAGGTCCCATGTGATCTTGCTTGTGGCTTCTTTGCCTGCAACAGATACCCATTTATCTTCTTTAGCATCCCAGGTATATGTTCCCTCGGGTACTGTTAGTTTACCGAATGGTCCAGCTGTTTCAACTTCATAACTTGCTCTGAATGGCATCGGCAGACCTGTGAATGGATGTCTATAGACTGGTGAATCATAAGTTGCTTTTCTCACATCCACGCTGTAAACGTCCTGGAATCCTCCAATCCAGTTCCATGTTGTTGTCTCAGTCCAAACCCATAAGTGCCCAAAAACCAATATATCTTTACCCGGAATCCATGCTTCTCTCATATTCCATGTTCCTCTGAGACCTGTTCCAACATCG
Organism: uncultured Nitrososphaeria archaeon; assembly: GCA_964555135.1. GTDB lineage: Archaea > Thermoproteota > Nitrososphaeria_A > Caldarchaeales > Wolframiiraptoraceae > Geocrenenecus. Next base: position 7,534 of record CAZKRR010000028.1, on the reverse strand, counting down.
TTTGTTACGCCTTTAATGTTCGGATTAAGCATATAAGCATCAAGACGTGTAGCAACCCAAAGTCTTATAGAATCATGGATACACAGCTCAGTTGCTTCTCTATACAATTTATTCCTTGTTTCAAGATCTTGAAACTCACTTAAAGATATCTTCTTTCCTAAAGCATCTACCTCATCATTAACGTAGTTCCAGTATGCAGGGTCCTGCCACCCAGGCATGTACCCAAACCATGGTGCACACATCTGATTTATCGTAGAGGAATCATATTTCTCGGGTGCACCCTTACCCCAACCTTCTGTATATAGATGCCACTCAAAGTCTTTAGGATCTGTCAGGTATACTTTTTCTATCGCTACTCCAAATGGATGATATAGTCTTTCAACCTCGAAACCTAGCCTCTCTAAGTCTGTAGCTATCGAGTCTCCTATCTGTCTTCTCTCATCTTCAATCCTAATTATGAATTTTAACTTAATTGGCTGATCTCTATAATACCATTTACCCTCTCTCATTACTGCACCGGCCTTCGTCATAGCTTCTGTGACTAGCTTCTTTGCATATTCTGGATCGTATCTAAAGTCATACTTCTTGGCTATATCGAATATAGTTATATAGTCTGGGTCATATGCGCTTAAGAATGTAACCATCGGAGCGGCAAATCCCTTGAATATCTCTTTAGTTATATAGTCTCTGTTCACTATGTATTGGAGCGCAATTCTTACTTCGGGGATCGATAATGGGTTTAGCTGCCCAGTAGGAGCGGGAGCAGGATTCAACACAATACTATATAATCCGGATGGAGCGCTCATTAATTTTATTCCAGGCTTTCCTATTAATTCTGCAGCAACAGTAGAACGTAAACCAAAAAGATATGCGTCAATCTCTCCTGCTTCTAGAGCTGCTGGAGCAACATCAACAGCAACAGATTTATAGATTAAAGTCTCCGCTGCTGGGCCTGGCTTTGTATGTGGCGGGGTATATTCTGCATATACAGCTAGCGGCGATAGAAGCAACGTAAATACCAATATTACTCCTACGAAGAAGAACGTGTTTTTCATGTTCATCATGAGATATGAAAGAAGACCTATAAATAAAGCTTATGTAAATACAGATGATAGTATAGAGTTCAGAATACCCCCACATTTCCTATCTACGAGTATTGGATGAATACATATATTCTATGATGGATCTCTTCAAAACCTACTTTTATGTGAGTGTGCTAGCCTCTTTAAAGCATATAGTAAATGACTAAGGCTGTTGCTAGTGCTAGAAGTAGTGGTATTGGTAGTCCTGGCAGTTGTTTTCTCTTGTTTAACGTATAGATTACCATCGTGTATCCTATTATGATTGAGGTTGACGATGTTATTGCTGGAGCTATACCATAGTTGAATAGTATTGCTGAGAGTGTGAGTGAGTAGAAGAAGAGGTCTCCAAGCCCTAGTGCTACATCACCTATCTCTACGACTAACCCTCTCAGTAGTGGTGCATCAGACTTGGTTATAGATGATAAGTGCCCCTTGAAGACAGCGATTATATCGTATATCGAGATGCCGATAATGAGTATTAGGAATGTCCAGTACGGTATGCTTACACCTAGTATGCTTCCTGCACCCGATGCAATATATGAGGAGGCAATAGATGATTTAAGCTCTCCACCTTTCACTATAAAGTATGTGATTACTGATGCAAGGATGATCGAGTATATGAATAACGCTTCAGAAATAGATGTATTGATGAGGATCATCCCCAAGAATAGGTATAGTATTGATATACCGAAGGATACAGTCCATATCAAAGCAGTTATCAAGCTCTTGAATATTCTAGGCATCCTCCTAGCCATATAGAGTAAAACTACTCCAGCGACAGTTATAACAAGTATTACTACTAGAGTGTTAAGGTATGGTGCAAGGTTTACCAATGCTTCAGAGGGAGGCGCTGTAGGCTCAGGCTCCTCAAGAGGTGTAATGAATGGTCTATCAAGCTTAACGTTAAGAACAAGAACAATATATGAGAAAAACCACGTTAAACATACGGTAAGCAGTACAGGAACATAATTCAGAATATTACCTATCCTCGGAGCCTCCAACTCAACTATAAACTAGGACCACCAAGAATAAAAACCATAACATTAGAAAACTTAATTAAAGATTAGAACGTGATAATCATCGAAGAAAAGACATGAAGTACAGGCTGATGGATCTCCTAGCATGCCCAATATGTAAGAAGTTTCCACTTGAACTGAAGGTATTCACTGAGTCGGAGATCCAGCCTCCCAAGAAGATCAATAGATGTGAGCTATACTGCGCCTACCATAACATAGAAGTCTCAAGCAACGTATCTACAGAATGCTTAAAATGCTATAGCATCGAGATAAGAGATGGAATAATAATGTGTAGCAACTGTGGAAGATGGTATCCAATAGAAGAAGAAATACCGAGAATGCTACCAGATGAACTTAGAAACAAGAATGAAGATACCCGGTTCCTAGCAAAATGGAGAACAAGAATACCAGAGAGAATACTATTAGAAGGTAAACCCTACTCTCTAAAATCCTAAATTAGCAGAGAGAATAGTGACGTAATAAAATATAACAAACCTTTATATATTATGGTAATACTAGACTATGTATGAGCGTAAAAACTGGTAGGAGGGATTTCTTAAAAGGATTAATTGGGGGTCTTGTTGCGGGAGGAGCTGTTGGAGTAGCTGGGTCGGAAATTTATAGAAGTATGATTGCGCCTCCCCCGCCACCTGTTAAAGAAGAAATACCTACAACCCCATTAAAAGCAGGAATCCAAGCATACCTTACTGGGGGTGGAGCCCTATGGGGAAAACCGATGATGCAAGGAGCAGTCCTAGCGATAGAAGAAATCAATGAACATGGAGGAATATTAGGTAGAAAAATAAACTATGTAGTAAAATCTGAGACTGGACCTGAAGAAACAGTTAGAGAGTACAGAACAATGGTACTTGATGAGAAAATAGATTTCTACGTTGGGCTGATATCTTCTTCAAATACTCCAGCAGTAGGTCCTGTAGCAGAGGAACTTCAAACATTAACATTCTTTGTAGATGGATGTACAGATTTTCTATTTGAGAAGGTTGTGCCCGACCCTCGTTTCTGCTTCAGGATAACAAATATACAATCAGCTGATGGAACAGCTGCAGCAATTGGAGCAATCAAACTACTAAACCTAATAGAGAAAGATAAAGTGAGGATAGCTCACATCCATCCAGATTATGCTTATGGGAGGAACGCACACGCTCACATGCAGATAACTTTTGAGAAAGTATTGAGTAGAGATAGAGTTGAAGTAGTCTATGAAGCTTTCCCGGGACTCTTTAAGGTTACTGATTTCACACCCTATATTACTGAGATAATTGCTAGTAAACCTGATATTCTGGCTTCCTCATTATGGGGAGCAGACGTAGTTAACTTCTATAAGCAAGCGTTAGGATATGGATTGTTTGAAAAAATGAAGTTTGTATCATGCATAGCTCATGCTGCAAGCCCCATGGAGGCAGTAAAAGATTTTCCAGACGGTCATATCGCAGGAGTTCATGCTAATTACTTCTTCCTATATCCAGAGTGGACTAGATACCCCATAAACAGATCTTTTGTAGAAAACTATTATCGGAAATGGGGAACTTATCCAGATAGTCCTTCAGAGGGAGCATATGTAGCCGTTTACATGTATAAGAATGCGGTAGAAAGAGCGTACGAAATAATGGGGAAATGGCCGGAGGTAGATGATATAATAAAAACTTTGGAAGGCATGACGATATATGGTCCAGCTGGTCCAGTCCATGTAAGAGCCGGAAAGCCGAATAAGCATCAATGTTATAAAGACGGGATAGTGGGGATCTCGAAATATGATCCAACATATGGCTTCAGTATTCTAGCAAACCCGATAACGATACCGATATCTAAGATCACAGTTCCAGAGGGGTGGGATGGTACACCAGATCCTAAAGCTGGAACACTTGCATATAGTTGGATTAGCCAAACATGGCGGGAAGGGGAGCTACCAGTTTAGAACAACGGAAATAGCAGTACTCAGCAACAAGATTGATCAGATATGATTGGAGTAGAAGAGATCCTAATAAGATCCTACAATATTTTTTTCGGAGCTTCAGTACTTTTCTTAATTGCTGTCGGGCTCAACATCATATACGGTGTAATGAAGATCGTAAATCTAGCCCATCCGGCATTCTTCACGCTAGGATGCTATGCAGTTGCAGGTTTCGGCATGGGGATTATAATTAGTATTTTCGGTTCATCATCCATAACGCCTATACTTATTGCACCTCCACTATTTGCTGCATTAATTGTAGTTATTGCTTCTCTTCTAATATTTCCATTATTCCTCTTCATGAGTGGAAAAGGTGATGAAGTCCAACTTCTACTCACCTATGGGTTGCTTCTAATATTCGAAGACTTATTCAGATTGATATGGGGTTCTGAACCACTTAGAGCATCCCAACCTTATGAGCTGGCTGGGTCAATATACATCGGTGAATACATCGTTCCAGTTTACAATATCTATGTAATTATCTCAGCATTAACTGTAGCTCTTCTATTATGGTTTTTCTTATTTAAGACTAAGCAAGGAGTACTCATTAGGGCTGCATCCATGGATATTGAGATGACGTCCGCTCTAGGTGCAAACGTTAGAAGAGTACTATTAATAACAGTATTATTTGCTGCATTTCTTGCAGGGCTGGGAGGCGGTCTGTACATTCCTTCGGGCTCGGTAATGTTAGGAATGTCTGTTGAGCTTCTAGTTCTGGCCTTCGTCGTAGTAGTAATTGGTGGGCTGGGCAGCTTCCTGGGCTCCCTTATAGGATCGTTTATTGTAAGCCTGCTAAGAACAATCACTTTAATCATATTTCCAGAATTAGAGCTTGCATTAATCTACATAGTCGCTATAATTATTCTTACATTAAAACCAGAGGGTCTAGGAGGAGGGAAAAAATGGTAAGGATGCCTGGAAGAGCTTTCGGTGACGATATTAGAGTTACCATACTTCTCATAATTATTATTGCGATAGCATATCCTATAGTTTATGTGGTCTCACCGGGTTGGGGAGTCGTTCTAGGTCACGGTATCACGTGGGTTATAGCATTGATAGGATTTAATCTACTATTTAGCTATGCAGGTCTGTTAAGCTTTGGACATGCACTATTTTTAGGGATAGGAGCATACACAGTTGGATTTATGTATAAGTATCTGGCAGTCACTAATATCGAGCTTCATCTACTCGGTAGCATTCTATCTTCTGCTGTAATCGCTTTTATAGTGGGTTTTGTAGTTGTTAAGTATACAAGGATATTCTTCGCTATATTTATGCTAGCTATCGCTCAGATATTCTGGAGCTTATATTATAAGTTTTATTGGATCACAGGCGGAACAGATGGTATTAAAGTTGCTAGATTCTCGATTCTCGGAGTCTCTCTAGAAAATCTAGACTTCGCAAGCTACCACCACATATATTTCTATCTCGTGACAGGTATCGCTCTAGTGCTTGTGTATATAATGTGGAGGATTGTGAATTCACCTTTTGGGCTCGCTCTTAAAGCTATTAGAGACAATGAAACAAGAGCTAGATTCATAGGGATAGATGTTTACAAAATGAGGCTGTACGCTTTTATAATCTCTGCAATCTATGCGAGTATCACCGGCGCTTTAGTCGCAAACCATCACCGGCTAGTTACTCCAGATATCGCATACTGGACTACTTCTGGGAAAGTAGTTTTTGCAACACTTCTAGGCGGAGCGAAAGTGTTTATCGGCCCTGTGCTTGGGTCCTTCATATTCCACATTATAGAGAGCTTCGCTATGAGGTTCATTTACTGGCAATTGATTATGGGCCTCCTCATCGTTATAATAATCATAGTAATGCCTGGTGGATTCATCCAGCTTATAAAAACTTCTATAGAGCGTGGCAGCCGCTTAATTAGAAGATAAGGTGAATAGATATGGAGATTTTAAAACTTATAGATGTAAAAAAGCATTTCGGTGGAGTTAGAGCATTAGAAAACATTACTACAACACTAAATGAAGGTGAAATCGTCATGGTGATAGGACCGAATGGAGCAGGCAAGACAACACTTGTAAACGTAATAAGCGGCTACGTTTTTCCAGATGGAGGGAAAATAATATATTCAGGTGAAGAGATTACTAAATATCCTCCCTTGAAAAGAATTGAGAAAGGAATTGTTAGAAGTTTTCAGCTTGTGAATATATTTGATGGATTAACAGTCTATGAAAATCTTATGACTGCATTATTCTCGAGACGGAAAAATTACAGCAAGATGTATAAACTAGTAGATGATTATGTAGAAGTATTCAATGAGGCTGAGAATGTTCTTAGACTCTTTGGTTTAATAGATGTAGCCGATAAGAATGTTAAGAGCATATCTTATGGTGATAGAAAACTTTTAGATATAGCCGTTTCCTTCGCAATGAATCCTAGATTAATAATGTTAGATGAGCCTACAAGCGGTGTCGCTACGAAAGATAAAGATGAAATCATGGAGAAAATCTTAGAAATAATCCGGAAGACGGAGGTCACTAGCATCATAATTGAGCATGATATGGATATAGTCTTTAGGTACAGTGAAAGAGTGATAGTAATGCATCAAGGAAAAATAATAGCTGATGGGGAAGCCGAGGAAGTTAGAAGAAGTGAAGAAGTGAAGAAGGTTTTACTAGGTGGCACATATGCTTAAAGTAGAAAATCTACATCTAAGAATAGCGGAAACCGATATCTTGAGAGGGGTATCGATCAATGCTGAGGAAGAAAAGATCGTAGCTATAGTCGGTAGAAATGGAGCAGGTAAATCAAGCACGTTCAAATCAATCATTGGAATTTATAAACCATCTAAAGGGAGGATCTTCGTAAATGATACTGATATAACAAACATGCCGACCCATATAAGGGTGAAGAATGGGATAGGCTACGTCCCAGAAGATATGCGTATATTTCCATGGCTAACAGCAGAAGAGAACATACGTCTAGCAGCATACCTTTCCGGAAATCTTTCTAAACTAGACGATATACTTGATATTATTTTGACTATCTTTCCAGAAATAAAACAATTCATGGAGAGAGAAGGCTACTACTTGAGTGGCGGCGAAAAGAAAATGCTTTCAATAGCAAGAAGTTTAGCAACTCTACCAAAACATTTACTTATTGATGAAGCATTTGAAGGTTTAGCACCTATAGTAATAGAGAGATTTATGAAAGCGATCAACATGATTAAAGAACAACATATTGGAGTCGTGATCGCTGAATCAAACGTTCTAATAGCAACAAAAGTAGCTGAAAAAATCTACGTAATAGAGAGAGGTGAAATAATCTTCGAAGGAGCCCCGAACGAACTATTAGGAAATCGAGAAGTAATGAAAATCCTCAGAGGCGAATGAAATAATTAAGTTACACCATGTCAATTCTATAAACCAGTTTCTGTTAGAATATTAATCTTAAGAGGAAAAGGTTTTTTAGGAATCTTAACCTTGAATTTGCGTATAATT
>CAZKRR010000027.1:0-15559 GCA_964555135.1 uncultured Nitrososphaeria archaeon | reverse complement strand
GAATAGGTTTTACAAGGGAAGACGGGCTACTGAAAGAAGGAGATATCGTAGAAGTATGGATAGAGAAGATAGGAGCAATAAGAAACCAGTTAATATCAACTAAGTAGTTCTTAATGATAACTTACTGGCATATTATCCTTTGTTTAGACATCTTCGTAATTTATCTTAGGTAAGGTTACTATCTCAGCTATCAGGAAAACATGAACACACATATCTAAAGATGAGTGATTCTTTTCCGTGGAAGATGGAACAAAAGTATTAGCTGAGAAGATTCGTAAAAAACTCCTAATTGAATCTACAATTACAGATGAAACAATAGATAAAGCGAGTAGATTGATCGGCTTGACAAAAAATGGTAAAATAATATTCAAAATAGATAGAAGAAGGATTTCAATATCAAACCAGATTCTACTCTATTTAGCCGGGAAAAACTTGCCCATGAAGCAGAATTAGTAGAGTCTGACGCTTGCTCAATATCTGAGTTAGGAGATAAGCTGGGAATAAATGAAAAAGTCATTGGAATACGGCTCTCTGAACTCGTAAGAAAAATCGCAAGTAGATAGACTTAAAGCTGGACTATATAGAATAAGTCCTATAGCAATTATTGATGTATTAAATAGGGTTGAGGGGTATTATCCGAAGAATCAAAGAATAATCGTGCATAGAGATGTCCAGCTATAAGAAGTTACGAAGATAGATTAGACCTAAGACGATTATAAACATAGAAAATCTCTCTAAGATACTTAATAGATAAAAAATCAGCCATCAACTATTTTGAATTACCAAATTCGGGAGCTGTAATGTTTAAGATAATGTTTGGTGGCAGATATCTTATTTTAGCATATCTTCTAGCTAAACTTTATAAATGGATTGGAGGTCTTGAAGATAGAGACGATGCTTCAGAAAGAGAATTAATAGAATTGCCTTTCATAACTTCTTCAGATATTGAGTATGAGGTTAGTAGATTAATTAACGATGACTTAATTAAGAGGACTGAGAAAAGATATTGTTTGAACTTTATGAGGTTAGATGACATCTTCCAATTACTAGATGAATACGTGGCTGCTCAGAGAAGACCTTGAAATCTAGTTACTCAATGGTTACCTCACAAATTAGATGATGAGCTAAGTCTAAAATTATGGGTTACAATAAGTTAATTTACATACTTTTCTCTGTTAGTATAGCTAGAGAATACTTATAACTAGAGTATTTTGGTTTAGGGTATGATGAGAAAGTATGATGTAATTGTTGTAGGTGGTGGACCTGCAGGTGTGTCAGCTGCTAAGGCTGCCGGGAAGACTGGCGCCAAGACTCTTCTTTTAGAGAAAGCTCCAACTATTATGGCTAATAAGCCGTGTGGTCAAGCTATTAGCCAAGAGACTCTCCAGACAGCTGAAGTTAAGCCTGAGCCGAGTATAGTACTTCATAGAGCTTATGCTCTAGTCTATGCTCCAAACCTTAACTATGTAAAGATAGATAGGATAGGATTCTTAATAGATAAGTCTAGGCTTCTACAATATATTGCTGCTCAAGCAGCAGAGTATGGTGCTGAGATACATGTTAGAGAAGAAGCTCAAGATGTTAAAGTAGGGGATGAAGCTGTTAAAGTCAAGACGAATAGGAGAGAGTATGAAGCTTCGATGTTAATTGGTGCAGATGGTTATAATTCTACTGTAGCTAGAAGCTTAGGAATAACTGAGAAGCCAGAGCCTATACCAACAGTGCAATATGTTATGGTTAACTGTAATGTAAAGTATCCTGACGCAGTTAGGTTCTATCTTGGAAATAAAATTGCTCCAGGAGGGTATGCATGGATATTCCCACATAATGAGAAGATAGCTGAAGTAGGTATAGGTGTCAGAGGTGGATCCTCAAAGGAATATCTAGATGCTTTCGTTAAGAGATTCAGTGATGAACTTGGTAGAGCGCAGATAATAGATTATAGAGGTGCTCCAGTACCTATAGGAGGATTGATTAGTGAACCTATAAAAGACAGAGTTATGCTGATTGGAGATGCAGCTGGAACAGTTATCCCACTGACAGGCGCAGGTATACACTCATCCATAGCTGCAGGTCTTGCAGCTGGGAGAGTAGCTGGAGAAGCAGCACAGGAAGGCAATACTTCAAGAGAGAGGTTAAGTGAATTCTACATACTCTACAAGCCCTGGATAGATAGGATTAAGAAGAGCTTGAAAGTTATGAGAGCATTGGAGAAGATGAGTGATGATGAATTAAACCTACTTGCAGAAATATTGAGTGACCAAGACATACTCGATTTAGCAAACGGCTTAGATATACTTAGAGTGGCTAAAAAGCTGGCTATGCATCCTATATTTGCAGTAAAACTCGTTAAAGCAATAACATGAGCGCTTAGAGTCTTAATTTTTGTTTTTGTAGAAGCTTAAATTTTATATGAGAGGTTAATATTTCTAATCCATAGAATGAGCTATGTTCCCTGAATATGTTAAGGTTCCTGGGGAGATTAATGTTAATTCTATTGAGTTAGAAGCATCAAAGAGTGCCTTAATAATTGTTGATATGCAGAACGCTTTCGTCCATGAGAAAGGCAGATTGTTTGTTCCAGAATCTAGAAAAACAATTGAACCCATAAGAAAGCTTCTTGAGAAAGCTCGTTCAAAGAATGTCTTAGTAATCTATACGCAAGACTGGCATCAGAAGGATGACCCAGAGTTTAGTGTTTGGGGTGAGCATGCCGTTGCAGGAACGTGGGAGGCGGAGATTATAGATGAGATTAAACCAATTGATGGAGATGTATTAATAAGGAAGCTAAGATATGATGGATTCTATGGAACGTATCTTGATGACGTTTTAAGAATGAGGAAGATCGTGAACACCGTGATAACCGGGACTGTGGCCAATATATGCGTTCTACATACAGCGGGGAGCGCTGCATTAAGAGGATATAAAGTAGTTATCCCAATCGATTGCATCTCATCTTTAAGTATGTTTGACTATATCTCAACTCTTAGACAGGTAACATTCCTATACAGGGGGCTGCTTACTACTCATGAGAGGATAAGTTTTGTGTAAGCTCTATAAGGGATAGACTACGCTTCTATAATAATCCAAAAAGTTGAATAATAGGGATACTGAATGACGTATGAAAGCCTTGGAGGTGTTCTAAACGAGGAAGTTATCGATAGCTACCGAGGAGGAGATTCTTGGTGGGGAATCAACCGATATATATTTTATTAGGAGTAGAGAAGTCTTACAGAAGACTGGTATAGATAAGAAAGTCTACGCTGAAGTACACGCATATTCTCTTCCTAGAGGGTATCAGTGGGCAGTAGTCACAGGGATAATGGAGGCGTCTTTGTTACTTGAAGGAAAGAAAGTAAACGTCTACAGTATGGATGAAGGAGAGATCTTCAGAGTATATGAACCAGTTATGGCTATAGAAGGAAGCTACACCGAGTTTGGCATATATGAATCAAGCTTACTCGGTATACTCAGGCATGCAACCAGCATCTCAACAAAAGCTGCTAGAATTAAGATCGCTGCAGGTAATAAAAGAGTACTCTTCTTCGGGATAAGATGTGTTCATCCGGCTATCGCACCAATGGTTGATAAATATGCTTACCTAGCTGGATGCGATGCTGTATCAGGTGTTATAGGAGCTAAACTTCTTGGGATACCTCCAACCGGCACTATGCCTCATGCATTAATACTAACAGCTGGAAACCAGGAAACTGCTTGGAAGCTATTTGATCAACATATGCCTGAAGATGTCCCCCGTATAGCATTGTGTGATACGTTATCTGATGAAAGGTTTGAAGCATTAAAAGCTGCTGAAACTCTAGGAGAACGACTACACGGTGTAAGATTCGATACACCTGGATCTAGAAGAGGTGATATGAGAAAGATCGTACAAGAAGCTAGATGGGCTCTCGACATCTCGGGATATAAGCATGTTAAGATATATGTTAGCGGTGGATTGGATGAAGAAGAAATATTAGAGCTTAGAGATGTAGTTGATGGGTTCGGTGTGGGAACTTCTATTGCTTTCCCACCATCTGTAGATCTTGCATTAGATATCGTAGAAGTAGCAGGAAAACCTTCTTCGAAGAAAGGGAAGATGCCGGGAAGAAAGCAGGTTTATAGATGTGTTAAACTCCATGATACTATTACACCCTTTGATAAACAACTTAGTAGATGCCCAGTATGCGGGGAAGCTGCTGAGCCCCTACTGAAGCCCCTAATACTAGACGGGGAAATAGTTAGAGATGTGAAGCCTACCGTAGAAGTTAGAAAACAAGTAATAGAAAAACTGGAGAAGATATCATCTCTACTAGAATTTAACCCCGAACCATTATTGCTGTCATCCATATAACCTAGTTATTATCCTTTTTATATAGGAGAGCTTCGCTATGAAGCGGTTAAAAGGTAATGATAATGTATGAACCAACCTCTTTCTAGTATGGAAAGATTTTTCAGAAGGCAGTCACCAATTAATGACGTGATCCCTCTTGAAGATTGTTAGAGTTGAAGAGATTGAAGAAGCCGTTAGAAGACTCTCGATGGATGTGAACTATTATATTAGAGATGAATTGAGGGAAGCATATAAAAGAGCATTGGAGAGAGAAGTCTCAGAGACAGGTAAGGAGATACTCAGCCAGATAATTGAGAACGTGGAATTAGCTGCAAGCGAGCAGCTTCCAATATGTCAAGATACAGGTGTCTCAATCGTCTATGTAGAAATGGGGCAGGATGTAAAGATTGAGGGTGGAGACCTGTATGATGCAATAAATAGAGGTGTCTCAAGAGGGTATAGAGAAGGGTATCTAAGAAAATCGGTCGTTAGAGACCCGCTATTCAATAGGGTTAACACTGGAGACAATACACCAGCTATGATTCATGTGGAGGTTGCCCCAGGAGATGTGTTCAGGATAACATTCATGGCTAAGGGAACTGGAGCAGAAAACATGTCTAGGCTTGCAATGCTTACTCCCGCAGCAGGTGTAAAAGGTATAAGAGACTTTATTTTAAAGACTGTCGCAGAGGCTGGTCCAAACCCCTGCCCACCTATAGTCGTAGGTATTGGGATAGGTGGAACATTTGATACTGTTGGGTGGCTTGCGAAGAAAGCACTAATGCGTAGATTCGGCTCTAGGCATCCAGACCCAAATTATGCAAAGCTTGAACTTGAACTCCTCGATGAGATAAACAAGCTGGGCATTGGCCCTCAAGGCTTAGGTGGACGTATAACAGCTCTAGATGTAAGGATTGAGACCGCGCCATGCCATATCGGTGCTCTACCAGTAGCTGTAAACTTGGATTGCCATGCACATAGAGTAGGGGTGTGGGAAAAGTGATTAAGAGAATTACTCCACCATTGGATGATAAGATACTTGGAGACCTAAGGATAGGAGATAAAGTATTGATTACAGGGAAGATATACACTGCTAGAGATGCTGCTCACAAGAGATTTGTTGAGACAATCAATAAAGGTGGACAGCTCCCAATTGATCTCAAGGGCCAGGTTATATATTATGTTGGTCCAACACCACCTAAGCCTGGATATGTTATAGGATCTGCTGGTCCAACGACTTCTATCAGGATGGATAGCTATATGGAGCCGATGCTTAAGGCGGGTCTAAAAGCAACTATAGGTAAAGGATATAGGAGCTGGGGTGTAGTAGACCTATTGAAGAAGTATAAAGCTGTCTACTTTATAGCTACAGGTGGTGTTGGTGCATTAATCTCAAAGAAGATAAAGAAGGCTCGTGTTGTAGCTTATGAAGATCTTGGTCCAGAAGCTGTAATGGAGCTTGAAGTAGAAGATTTTCCAGTGATTGTTGCAAATGATATCTATGGTGGAGACATATTCGAAGAAGGGGTAAGGAGGTATCAAGAGATAACTCTACCATTCAAGATCGAGAGGATATCAGAAGTTTAAGGCCTGCAACATCTCTAATATATCTCTTTATTTTTATTTTATTAAACCAGCATAAAGCTAAGCTGGTTCTTCAAGGCTAAGATACTATTTTTACTCCAAATTCCTCTTGGAAGAACTTCATAGATTCTTCCTTAGTTACTAAATGTTTTTTACCTATCCTCGACCTAGCTCTTCTCCTAAGCATTACTCTTCTCCCAGGCCTTGAGACGTGGATTATTATATCCATGCCGATTACTCCGAGCTCTGGGTTATACTTTGTTCCAGGTAAGTCTAGGTGTTCTTTAATCCCGAAAGAGAGGTTACCATACTGGTCAAAATTTTCCTCTCTTACTCTATACCCTACTGCTGCAAATGCTTTTTGTAGGAATTCTCTAGCTTTATCTCTTCTTAGAGTGACCATTACTGCTATTGGTTCGCCACGATGAATCCCGAAACCTCTAATAGTCTTCTTCGCTTTCCTTATGCTCGGCTTCTGACCTGTAAGCATCTCCAATATTTTCTCGGCTCTCTCTAAGGATGCCCCAGATTTACCTACAGAGCAGTTTACGACTACCTTCTCTATCCTAATCCTCCTCATCGGGTTATCTAGCCTCGGAGCACTCAAAGAAGCATTAAGTGCTTGCTCACCCATACTAGACCCACCAATAAATAGTCTAACTTTTTAATAATGATTGAGGATTCAACCACAGACATCATCTATGAATGATGAGAGTTAGATTTATGACTGTTATTCTGGCAGGGTTATTTCAGGCTTTTCTCTTCCGACGACCATCACGTAATCTAGTATCGTTGAAACTTCACCTATCTTCGTCTTAGATAATTTAACAGTAGGTTTTGAGGGGTAAGGTGCATCACGTTTAACTTCAGCTATCTCACCATGTAATCCTTGCTTGGGTCCTTTAATTATCAATCCATAGCATCCTTCTTCTAGTCTTATATATTCCAGTATAGTCTGGCTGGGTACCGATATCTTTAATGTATCCTTAGTATTGATCCGGCGTACTTCTTCTGTTACCTCTTTAAATAATATGTTTCTACCATCATGGAGTGTTATCTGGAACCTAGCTCCAGCTATATGCATCTTCCTGATTATTTTTCCAAGTTTTATTCCTGATTCATCTTGAGGTATCTCTATCAGTCTCAACCCCCTTCTATATATTGGGAGGATGCGATAGTTTTCACCTGTCTCAGGGATAGATATAACATCCATTAATCCTACTGGAAACTTGTAGTCTCTTACGACTCTACCGTCTACCAGTATTTTGCCAGCCTTGATTATCTTCTTAGCTTCTCCAGCTCCCTCTGCATATCCTAGATACTCTCTCAAGATCAAGAGTAACGGGATACATTCAGTCTTTGAATGAGGGCCAGGGCTGGGTGCAACTGTAAAAACATATTCTTTAACCTGTATGTCTAGATGGGGTGGTGCTGCAGGTCTTTTTAGATGAACCATAGCTACCCAACCTCTTTACCTCTAGTTAGCGAAGACTGCCTATCTTTATCGTCTAACTTCAACTGTGTTATCATAATATTTGATACATGGATAGGGCGAGGCTTAGTCGTTCCATCTGCTTTCTTAATAGTAACATTCTCGACATAAACGTACTGCCTCTTCCTATCCACGCTTGTTACCTTCCCCTCTACACCTCTATATTCTCCTCTCATAATCTTAACTGTATCACCAACTCTAACTGGAAAAGATCGACGTGCATGCTTCTCTCTTAATTGGGGAGATAGATGGGCTGACATAAGCTTGGGTAATCTATGGTAAGGAGCATTGTAGAGAAGCTTCCTCTGCTTCCTCGGTTTAGATGAGATCCTACTCATATAATGTAACCTCGCTATTCTTTAATGAATAGATCTCTGTATGCATCCTTATCTGACATTCAAGTTATCTCTAACCCTCTATTAAAGATTGTTATTTTGAGAGAAATGCTTCCCACGGCTTATTGAGGTAAGTTTAACTTATTAAGATTTTGCACCTAGACCTAGCAGCTTAGCAAGTAAGACCTCTACGTTTTAAACTGTTATATCTCTCCAACTTTTTTAACTACTTACATACTGCATTCTACAAGAAAATTACCGGAGATACTGTGTGCTTGAGGAGCTACTGAAAGACTTCGTCTAATACTTGAGCTTAGAAGGGAAATGAAGAGGCTTGAGGAGGGGATTGGACATATGCGTATAAAGAAGGTTATAGGCGAGCTACGTGGCTATGAGAGTGAGGATCAAGATAAAGTCAGGAAAGAATGAAATAGAAACATCCGGACTGGTAAATACTGGGTTTGAGGCTGCAACTCCCGATATAGTTTTACTGCTAGAAGCTGTTAAGACTCTAGGGTTGTGGCCTCCTAGTAGAGCAAAACTTATTACAGTCGAGATTGGTAGCGGAGAAGTTGAGCTCTTCTACATTGAATAGTCAGTAGAATCATCATTAATTGACCGGCCTGATAAAAAGCTATATGATGTAAATCTTATAGTATACCCACATATAAGAGAGTAATCTTAAGCGATTATGTTTGTAGTGTATTAGGGATGATCTTACCAGTCCTAAAGAAAGAATCTGGGAGGTTGGTAGATGGTCAAGAAGACATGGTAAGAGAGAGCAGAGCCAAAGACCTGGTAGGGTAAGGTGGATAGAAATCATAAGCATGATCGGTAACAGTTTATATGTTGAGATAAATCTTCATTACCTTATTCAACCTATCTGTATTCATCATTTTTAATTATACTAATTTCTGGAAGATACAAAGGGAGATATAAGTTTGCATATTTTAAAGAGTTAGTGTTAAATTTCCGCTAGCTATTTCTATCTTAGTATATGGTTGAGACTGGTCTGCTCGTTAAGCCTCCGACTAGGAGAGCTGATATAGAGGCTTTAGAAAGTGTTAGGAGGCTCCGTCCTCAAGCTATCCTCTTAAGTCTTCCAGAGAATATTGAGGGGGTCCTAAACGATTACAGTAGGGGTGACCTAGATTATGAGAGCTTCATAGATTCTGTACATGAAAGGCTTCCAGAGCCTAAAGGTGCGTGGATAAAAGAATTTGAAGTATTCTTGAATGAGATTCCAAGCATCGGTGGACTAGCTGACATATACTGTTACATTGACTCTCAGTCGTTCAATCAAGAAGCAAGTACATCTATAGAGATTGCTCTCCTCACTATTAGGGGTATTATAAGAGAGAAGGTAGAGTTAAAAGAGTGGGTGAATATCTTGAAGAAGTCAGCTTTAACGGAGACTGAGAAAAGGGATAAAGAGTTCTCTAAGATACTTGACATATCTAGGAGTTACGATAGAGTAGTCTGCATATCGGGTTTTGAAGGTAAATACATTAAGAGAAGACTAGAGCATTTTGGAGTAAAGTCATGGATGAGATATTTAGACCAGCCTTACCACTTTACTCCACTAGAGATCTTGAAGAGACTCATACTACTAGATAGAATAGACGAAGAATTGTTCATTAAATTAATAAAAGAACACATTAGGTTCTTGAAAGAATACATATACCGTATGCCTTACACTGAAGCTGTTGAGAAATGGGTTAGAGAGAGATTATATTGGCTCCCCATAAGGAGGCAAAGACCTGACTGAAAGAATAATCTTAGCCAAGTTAGAGTTATTCCATGCCAAGATTGTTAAGAGAGATAGTAGAGTAACAGTAATAGCTACAGACAGTGGGAAAACCTTTAGACTACATTTAACAAATACTGGGAGGCTAAATGACCTAGTCTATCCCGGCTCTAAAATACTTTATATCAATCTACTTCATGGGAGAAGAGTGTCTGGTAGAGTTGTAGGAGTATCGCTAGGTGATTCTGCAGCTTTAATCGATACAATCCTCCAAGCTAGAATGTTTGAAAAAGCACTAGAACTTAAGTTAATCCCATGGCTTCAAGGATACAAGGTAGAGAGAAGAGAGATAATTAAGTATGGTTCGAGGTTCGACTATCTTTTGAGTAATGGATTGGATGAGATTATTCTTGAACTTAAGTCAGCGGTATACCTGTCTTATGATGGTGCTGTAATGTATCCTGATACTATATCAGAACGTGGTATAAAACATTTCGAGATACTGAATAAGCTTAAACTAATGGGGAAGAATACTTCAATAGTTTTCATTGCCGCCCACCCATATGCAAGATATTTCCGTCCAAATTTCGATGTAGACCCGAGGTTAAGAACTATTCTCTGCACGTCTTTGAAGCTGGATATCCTGATTAAATCTATTAAGATGCATTTAGAAGAAGACGGCTCAGTAATCCTCGACAATGCTGATCTTCCTGTTATGATAAAGTGCTGATATATGTAATATTTTCATTCCATGCAGTCTATTAAATAGATAGATTAAACTAATATCTCAGCAGATATTCTTGATATACGTAATGTATGAGATAGGTTATGTGTCAAGGAAGAAGATTAATCTGAAGGGTAGGGATTTTCTTGAGCTTCAAGATTTCTCAGCGGAAGAGATTTGGAAGATACTGAAGACTGCACGTATCCTGAAGAAGTATAGAGGTAAGAAGCAGGTCAATAAGCTCAGAGGCAAGAGTGTGGCCATGATTTTTGAGAAACCTTCTACAAGAACTAGAGTATCATTTGAAGTAGCTGTAGAAGAACTTGGTGGTAGAGCTCTATATCTAAGTAGGAATGAGCTTCAGCTTGGTAGAGGTGAAACAATAGCTGATACAGCCAGAGTCCTCTCCCGCTATGTTCATTTAATCATGGCTCGGGTGTACAAGTATGAAACACTCGAAGAACTAGCAAGATATTCATCTGTGCCAGTTGTAAATGGTTTATCAGATATAAATCATCCGTTACAGATTCTCGCAGACCTTTATACTTTATGGGAGAGATTTAAGAGGCTTAGAGGATTAACTATTACATGGATAGGTGATGGAAATAATGTATGTAATTCTCTACTTATTGGTGCATCTAAACTAGGTATAAATGTTAATATTGCTTGTCCACATGGATATGAACCTCATCCAAAGTATCTTGAGTGGGCTAAGATGAACGCTAGCCAGTCTGGTTCAAGTATTAAGTTAGTTAACGAGCCGTCAGAAGCAGTTATTGATGCTGACGCTATTATGACGGATGTTTTCGTTAGCATGGGCCAGGAGGAAGAAAGAGAGAGGAGAATGTCTATCTTTTATCCGAGATACCAAGTTAATAGTGAGTTGATAGTTAAAGCAAAACATGGAGTAGTTTTCATGCACCCTCTTCCCGCACATAGAGGTGAAGAAGTCGTAGATGAAGTAATAGATTCTAACTACTCTCTCGTATGGGACCAAGCAGAGAATAGGCTACATACTAGTAAGGCTTTACTATATCTACTAATCTAAAAGATTTGAAAACAACCTATCTAGAAACCGATACGGATATCTTTACATTCTTTCAGAAGTCTGTGGAGATGAGGCTTCCAGTATTCTCTTAGTAAAGTTGTACCTATTCCTAATTCTTGGTATAACGCCTTTCTTGGGTCTTGCTTCTATCTTAGGAGTTTGAGACCTAACTTTCCCGGCCTTTGTTATTGAACCATGACTCGGCATACCAGCATTAGTACATTAAGCTTTAGAATATAAGCATTGTCTTCTACCTAGGCAGAACTCATAGATTAGACCTTATAGGCATATAGATTTTTTTGAGGTGAACTCTGTATTTCCTTTTCTTATATCTGACCAACCTTATAAACTGCTCATCTTAGATATTATATTGAGAAGATGTCACCTGTTGATTTATTCGTGACCCCGCTTGGCGTTATCTCTGTAGGGGATGATGGAAGAATAATTGCTCATAGAATATTTAAAGACGTGGATGATGCTGTCTCGAAATATTCAAGGACTATTAAAGGTGAAATGATAGAAGATGTAAGAGAAGTCATTGATGAGCTTTCTTCTAAGGGTTTCAGAGAATTTTCAATTGATCCTCCACAAATAATTAACAGTCTTTCATTAAACTATCCTGAATACAAGTTTTTAGAATCATCAAGTTCTGTAGATGTTGAGAGCTTACTAGTTGATAATGGTCTAGTTGGAAGCATCGAAGAGTATAGGGATAGATTGAGGAAGATAACTGATGCCATCCTAACGGTTCAATTAAAGGAGGCTGTAGCTAGGAGAGACATGATGATCGTATACGCAGTTCACGTCCTAGAAGATTTAGATAAGCAGATAAATATGTTCTATACTAGGTGTAGGGAATGGTATAGTCTACATTTTCCGGAGCTTGCCGATATATTAGAAGAACCTGAAGAATACATGAAGATAGTGGGTGAAATTGGAGCTAGGAGTAAATTCAGTCTAGAGAGTTTATCAAGACTAGTCGGGGAGAAGAAAGCCAAGGCAATAATGGAGAAGACTTCAAAATCTATTGGAGCAGAATTAAGCCCTGAAGATGAAGAACAGCTTAAGAGAGTTGCAAGGGAGGGTCTCAGACTGGTGGAAATGAAACATCAACAAGAAGCATATATCAGAGAGCTTATGAATTCTGAGGCGCCAAACCTGTCAGCGGTAGCCGGGGCAATACTTGGAGCTAAACTCATATCATTAGCAGGGGGGCTGGAAAAACTTGCTAAACTTCCAGCCAGCACAATCCAAGTTCTTGGAGCAGAAAAAGCTCTATTCAGATTCTTCAGAACAGGTAAAGGTGCCCCAAAACATGGAATTATCTTTCAGCATCCATATATTCATGGCTCTCCTAAGTGGCAGAGAGGTAAGATTGCGAGGCTTCTAGCTACAAAGATAGCTATTGCTGCTAGGATTGATTACTTCTCTAGAGAAGATAGGAGTGCAGAGTTGAGGAAGACCCTAGAAGAAAGACTAGCTGAGATCAAGAAGAAGTATGCTCAACCACCTGCTAAGAAGATTAAGCCTATAGGTAAAGAAGTAAGGAAATCTAAAGAAAGGAAGAAACGTAAATGAAGCTGTGAGTAGAAGGTAGAAAAGGTAGAGTGATGTCAAACTTTTTATCTTGACTGTGAGAGTATCTAGCTGGTAGAGATGGTGATTGTTAAACCTCATGAGAAATTCTGTGGAGTTTATTGGGTTTTAACTAATGAAGGAGAAAAAATCCTTACAACAAAGAATCTTGCTCCAGGAGTTCAAGTCTATGGAGAGAGATTATTCAAAGTTGGTGGAGAAGAGTATAGAGCATGGAGCCCATACCGTAGTAAGCTTTCTGCAGCTATATG
Source organism: uncultured Nitrososphaeria archaeon (assembly GCA_964555135.1). Lineage (GTDB taxonomy): Archaea > Thermoproteota > Nitrososphaeria_A > Caldarchaeales > Wolframiiraptoraceae > Geocrenenecus. Next base: position 2,452 of record CAZKRR010000027.1, on the reverse strand, counting down.
GAATAAGATTAAGCAGATATATGTTACAGAGGGCTTCAGGATCCTTTACTTGGGATGCGCAACTGGGACTACTGCAAGCCATGTCTCCGACATTATAAGTAGTAAGGGGATACTTTATGGAGTAGATTTTGCTCCAAGAGTTATGATACAGTTTAAGCAGAATGTTGTCCAACATAGAAAAAATGTTATCCCGATCTTTGCAGACGCACGTAAACCTAAAGAATATGCACATATAGTTGGGAAAGTCGATTTTATATACTGTGATGTCGCTCAACCAGAACAAGCAAAGATTCTTGTTGATAATGCTATCTTAACACTGAAGAATGGAGGTCACGGGATGATAGCTGTAAAAGCTAGAAGTATTGATAGTGTTGAGGAGCCTGAGCTAGTCTATAAGAGAGAGATAAGAATACTTGAAGAAAACTCATTCAAGATACTTGAAGTAGTTGATCTCGAACCATATGAGAAAGACCATGTTATGATAAGTGTACAGTACTAGAGCTATCAAAAAATAAGGGGAGGTAAGCTTCCTACGTAATGATCCCACTACACCTCTCTTAATATCCATGTACTAGTAAGCGTAGAATATTAGGAGTGGATACAGGGTTGTGAGGTCTCAAGAATTCTTCTACTTAGACTGTAGGTATTTGTGGATCGATTCAGCGGCTTTCTTACCATCTGCGAATGCTTCTATAGCGGTCGCAGGTCCTCTTACAGCGTCTCCACCTGCAAATACACCTAGTCTACTCGTAGCCATATTCTCATCTACCATGATGGTGCCCCATTTTGTTAATTCTATACCATCTTCAGGTTTGATAAAATCTAGCTCAGGGTCTTGCCCAATAGCGAGTATTACGTAATCTACTTCTTCTATGAATTCTGAGCCTGGGATAGGTTCTGGTCTCCTCCTACCGTCTGGTCCAGGCTCACCAAGCTTCATTCTTATACACTTCATCTTCTTTACTACTCCATCCTCTCCTATGAATTCTATTGGTGTAGCAAGGAGTAGTATCTCAATCCCCTCTTCTTCTGCATCGGCTACCTGCTCATGGTCTGCAGGCATTTCTGCTCTACTCCTTCTATACATTATCTTTACCTGTGAAGCACCTAACCTTAACGATGTTCTGGCTGCATCCATTGCTACGTCTCCTCCACCGATTACCAAGACTTTCCCAGAGATCTTCTTAATCTCTCCATTCTTCACTTTGTATAGGAACGGTAAAGCTTGAATGACTCCTTGAAGGTCTTCTCCTGGGATACCCATTCTTTTAGGTTTGTTGGCTCCAACGCCGATGAATACTGCATCATATTCTCTTGCTAGATCAGATATTGTTATATCTCTACCTACTTTTTTCCTAAGCTCGAATCTTACACCTAACTTGTTCAGGACGCTAACTTCATCTTCCACAATATATGATGGGAGCCTAAACTCTGGAATAGAAAGTCTAAGCATTCCACCGATTTTGTCAGCCGCATCATAGACTATTACTGAGTAACCATTTAACGCTAAATGATATGCTGCATTTAATCCTGCTGGGCCTGACCCTACGATGGCTACTTTCTTACCCGTTGACGGCTTAGGTGTGATCCGGATGCTACTCCTATCAGCGTAATCTGCAATAACTCTATGCGAGTACCTTATAGCAAGCGGCTCCATACCTATCTCATTCATAATACATGCATCTTCACAGAATCTTACGCATATCCTACCGGTTATTCCAAGGCATGGGTAGTAAGAGAGGGATAGTTTGTAGGCTGCATCGATCTTGCCTTGAGCGATCAATCTGAACACTGCGGGGATACCGAAGTGTATTGGGCATGCTTCAACACATCTAGGATTCTTGCATGTTAGACACCTCTGAGCTTCTCTAATGGCCTCATCTAAGGTATAGCCTTTCCTAACTTCTTGGAAGCTTGTCTTTCTAACATGAGGTGGGAGAATGCTCATAGGCGTTCTAGGATTGAACTTGCTAGCTATAGGGTTTCCAGATTCTTCAAGCAGCTGCCTCAATGAATATATTATCTTCTTCCTCTTATCTTTTGATTGCTCTCTTTCTACTAGTAGTCTTATGAATGCTTCAAGAATTCTATCATCCATCATCTTCAGGTCTTGGTCTAGCTTAAAACCGGCTTCTCCTAGTATACTTGAGACAAGATTGTATTCTTCGAGGGTGAGTAGGTTTCCAAGCTTGGAGATTTGAGCCAAGATACGAGACCTCCTTGGCAATAAGTAGTACACTAATCTATAATTTGAGTCTATTCCATGTATGCCTGCTAATGAAGTGAGGGATATAGCTAAATAATAGCTTCAACTTAGGTTTTCATTGAATAGGGAAAAGGGATATATTTTGTTAGAAAATTGTATTAAAGGATTCTGAGTGTTGGGAAATGTTCACACTTATTGAGTTAGAAGAGGTTATAGGTATACCGCCTAGAGATTTCACTAAACCTC
>CAZKRR010000026.1:0-15922 GCA_964555135.1 uncultured Nitrososphaeria archaeon | reverse complement strand
AGAGAAGTATACATGATAGGCGTTAGAATAGGAGATGTAGTAAATCCATCACCTAGAATCCACATGCTCATATCTAGTAGAGTATAGATTATATTTAATCGGAAGGATAATTAAAGATAGAGTCTTGAAAGCGTGATATACTAGTGGGTTTCTTTATTCTGGGCGTTAGGTATTCTCACTGGATAGTATAACGTGGCCACTATTCCTCCTAGTCCACGTATTTTTTCTGAAGCTTCTAATCCGTCAAGTATAACTCTTAATTTTATTCTTCCATGCTCGGCTTCATCTAATAGAGATGATAACTGCTCATCTACGATGTTCTCCCATAAGAAGCTCTCTGAGACAAGAATCTTCTCTACAGCCTTCATCTTCATAGCTTCTAATACTTCTCTTAATCCAAGTGCCACCCTCTCAGGGCTCTTAGACATTCTCTGAATAAAATCTTCTACTTCTAGTGAGTCTTTGACTGGTTTGATTTCCTCAGCGTATTCTTTCAGCTCTCCACTTCTAAGAGCTTCCCTCAATCCTTCCTCCCTACCCGTGGAGGTATAACCCTTCTTCTTGATCTTATCCAAGATTTTTTTGATGTCCCTCTTTTTTAGATAGTTTATGAAGTCTTCAACAATAATGCCTGAGCCCAGGATAGCTACCTCTACATCTTTATCTTCTTTTAAGACATCTAGCACCATCTTAACTACTTCACTGAATCTATCGTACATTAAGTCTTCAACCGATTCTTCATACATCTTTATCCTCGAGGGAATATTCCTAGAACACAGTGTCTTCAATCCTAGATTACTAAACTCTGAAACTGCAATTCCTTCGTTATCCAAGGTTATACATAGAATCTTCTTACTCTTCTTCCTCTTTGGATAGCTTAATGAGAATGAGTATAGTCTATCGAATCTCTCCTTACTCTCTATCCTCACCTCTAAACCTGGATTTACATGGATTGTATGGTATTTTCCAGTTAAGCCTAATTCTCTACTTTCGTAGATTATACGTCCCGTGAAGCTTATCCTCTTTAAGAGAGGGTCAATAGATTTCTTCTCGACATCTATCCCTAGCGTTACAAGCACTCTCTCACTATCATATCTACCATCTGCACGTTCCTTCTTAACCTCTCTACTCGTCTCAGAGTAAAGAATGTCGCCTATACTAACAAGTCTGAAGATATTTAGTAGGTCTAAAGTATTCTCAGGAAGTACTTTAATAAACTTCTTTAATAAATTAACTTGCTGGATAATCACTCTGAACACCCATTATCATCTACTAGATAATATCAAGAATAAGGCAATAATAAATATCATTGACTGAGACTAGGTATAGTGGATGGGAGCTTGGAGGTAAAAGTCGTCTATAGCCAGGATAGATGGATGTTGTTGAAGAATCTTAGGAGTAAAGCTGAAAAGATAATGAATATCTTAGCGGCCACAAGTATGGAAGCGATAGTTTATGGAAGTATAGCTCGTGGAGATGTAAAACCTACAAGTGATGTTGATGTCTTCATACCTTACCCAGTCGGCTCAACACTACTGCAAGTCTACCTAGAAGAAAACAATCTTAAGATATACAGGAAGGTACTTGTTCAAGCTACTCCAAGCTATGTTCCTAAAGCTTACATTTATCTTGATGAAGAAGAACTAACTTCAGTAAGTTTTCCATTAGCTAAGATGAGGGGAGAAGAAGTTGAATTCTATAGACTAGCAGGCCAGCTCGATTATACTATGTTGAAACAAAATCATAGAGTCCCTGGAATAAACAAAGAACTAAAACTAATAATCCCAGTAGAAGAAGGTCATGTAGAAATACCTTTAGAATCAAATGTAGAATTAGCTGCTAAGATTATAGGTCTCAATCCTCAGACGATAAGGAATAGGATAAGAGTATTGAAGAAGAGGATGGAACATGGGAGAACAGGAGTCTATAGAGAGGTGGATGTATCCAGAGAAGAAAGCTTTGAAGAGATCCTCAGCTTCCTAGAAGCAAGAGACCCAGCTCTAAGAAGAAGACTTAGAGCATGAAAAACAGGTTAAGATGTTCTTTAATAGTTCTAGAATGATCGTGATGAACTTTTTAAGTAATCAATTAAAGAGAGTAAAAACGCTGTTATATTTCTTCTTATCCTGTCGGTGGTAGTCTTCATTGATATTAAATGGAATCCCAAGAAACGTCAGAAATCTAAGAAGCATGTATGCTATGACCAAGAGAAAGACATATTCTTTGAGGCTGATAGCCTTGCCGAACTCAAGGACTATAATGAAATATATCTTGACTCATTAATATTCCCAAACATGTGGCAACAATTAAGGGAAGTAATCGATGACGATAGGAAAGTCTATTATTTTACTAAACCATGGAAGTGGAATGAGGTTAGGGAGAGGTTCAGAGAAGAGTTAGAGGCTAAGATTGGTAAGGTATCAAAGAAGGCTAAGACTCACAAAAAATTAAAGAGCATAAAAGTGATGCTTTCCTATTATGGAAGGTCTACGAGTTCTCATCGATTAAAAAGAATACTCATAAATACTTTAACCTCTAACTCTTGTTGATATTGAACTAAGACCTCTATTAATGAGAGAAGAGATGTTATATAGGAATCTTCAAAGAGTTCAAAACGCTAGTATAGTCGGTGTTGATGTTGGAAGCGATGTAGAGATGTGGGAGAAGATGGTTGAAGATATTAGGGGGAGAGATTGTTGAGAAAGCTGTTAAACTAATTCCAAGATTCATGGATATAGCTAAGAATCTTGGACTGGATTCAGATGGCATCAATGGATTGGCTGGTCTAACAGGACTTCTATTACACGATAAATCAATATCATATCGGAAGTCTATAAAATATCCTGGACTCTATAAATCTAAAGGTAGTATTGGAAGGAAGATGAAGAAGTATAACCATAAAGCTCAAAGATATCTGATAATACTAACAAGCGTAACCCTATATAAGAGTGGCGAGAAACATCCACCAAGGTGTAGAGATTTAAGGAGGATTCTGAGGATTTTAGCAAATCTAAAAGAGCAGATGGGGCTCGCCGGGGATGGGGCTGGGGTATAAGCCTTGGCAATACCTACATGAGCCTACTTATAGTCCTCGGCGGGCCTAAGAGGGCTCGAATCAAGGGCTGGAATTTTTTATGTGTCGGGTGGCTAGGGCTACCAAACCAGCCCCTTCCTAAATTTTTATTACATGACATAGGAATAAATATAATATAGGCTAAGTATGTTATCGGAAGGATCGTGTAGAAGGTAGAGCTTAGGTCAGAGCTGGTGAGGGGGATGAGTGAGGATAATTACATGAAGAGGATGACTGACGCATTGAGGAGTGGAGCTAAGATGCTTTCAGAACACTGTCCTATATGCGGTAGCCCAATCTTCAAGATTAAAGAAGAATTATGGTGTCTAAGATGTAATAAGAGGGTGGTAAAAGTTAAGTCAGATGAAGAAGTAGGATCAGCATTATCAGTATATACTCTAATGAATACAGCATCCATCATAGCAGTGAAAATAGAAGAGTTAACTATACTTCTCTCTAGAGCTATTGAAGTGGATGAGGTAAGAAAACTCTCCGAGGCTCTCGAAGTATTACTGAAGACTCTTGAGCAAACGCTTAAAGTAAGAAGGCTTCTGAAAGAAGAGACCTAAAAGCCGTAGGGCTTCAGCTCATATACCTTCCAATCTTCACAATGTGGCCAACGAGGAAAAAAGTCATAACAGTATTCACTTATTCTATGTAGCAATGATATGCACTCCAGATTAAGAGTAAGACTAATATATTAGACTCTTTAGAAAAATCTTTAGAATTAGTGAAAAGCTTTACACATCACATCAATTAGGGTTAATGCTCACATATTTCTATGGAGCATACCATTGGATTATCAGTTTATGGTGTTTAACAATATGTAGAAAACTGTAGAAGAGTCTAGTCAGTGATGTGGCCACAAACATAACCGTATTCTGAGTAATTATATCACATCGTCGTATAAGTATGCTTAGAAAATGGTTAATTTAACAGTTCAGGCATTAATCCGATTAGGTTCAGCCCATATCTACTTGGATTGCTCTCAACACTTCACATTGAGATAAATCAATATGCTGAGGATGCTGTTATTTTTCCATTAGAAAAAGAGGGGTTAGCCAGATTTCCTGTGAAGAAGCTTTATCTAGTTACTCATTATCCAAAAAGGCTAGAATAACGGTTTTCGATGGAGATTTTACATCTTTGTTAACAGACTGTGAAGTATCTTGGGTTCCACTTGAATACCAGGTTGAATACCTGTCTACCCCCTTGTTTCCATTGGAAGCTCATCAACCTTTAACTTATCCAAGATAACGAGCTTTCCTAATAAAAGTAGTGAAGTAGATACAATCTTCTAGTGAACCAGTTTCTAATTTCTCCAAGACTTTTATCTAATGGGGGCTTAACAATGAAAGAAAATGTTAAAAACGAGAATAGATCGTTTAGGGGGCATGATCTCCAGTCGAAAAAATGGGGTTCGGAAGATCCCTTACAGGATGTTGTCTGGAAAGCTCTTCAGAAACCAAGAATTTTTAGGGATAGAAGAGTCATGCGCTCAGATTATATACCTGGAAATCTCCCCCATAGATCTGAGCATATTAGAAGGCTTGGAGAAATTCTCTCTCCATCGCTACGTCTCTCTAGAGCAAGTAACGTCTTCATATATGGGAAGACCGGAACAGGTAAGACGGCTGTCGTAAAGTATGTATTTAATAGGTTCAGAGAAGCTGCCGATCTTGAAGGTCTTCCACTACAATTTACATATATTAACTGCCGTATCGCTGGAACAGAATACCGTGTATTAGCTGAACTATGCGAATCGATAGGCGTTAAGGTTCCTTTTACAGGTTTATCAAAAGCAGAAGTATTCAATAGGTTTAGGAGTTCACTAAGGGAAAAGAATACAATCTTGATAATATGCCTTGACGAGATAGACATACTAGTTAAAAATTATGGTGACAACCTTTTATATGAGTTGACTAGAGCTAATGAAAGCTTTGACACAGGGGGATTAAACATAGTCGGTGTATCAAATGACCTACACTTTAAAGAATTGCTCGACCCAAGAGTATTAAGTAGTTTAAGTGAAGAAGAACTTGTCTTCCACCCATATACAGCACCAGAGCTAGTGGATATATTAATGGAGAGAGCAACCATAGCCTTCTATCCAGGAACAGTTCCAGAAGAAGTAGTTAAACTATGTGCAGCACTTGCTGCACAGGAGCATGGAGACGCTAGGAGAGCCATAGACCTACTAAGGGTTGCAGCTGAGATAGCTGAGAGGAGCGGTGCACACATTGTCGAGGAGAAGCATGTTAGATTAGCTCAGAACATGATTGAGAGAGGTAGAATATTTGAAGCATTATCTACACTCCCTCTCCACAGCAAGCTTGTTTTGACAACGCTATTTCTTCTAGCAAGAAACGATATACATGATCTTACTTCTGGCCCCCTCTACGAGACATACCGTGAAATATGTTCTATACTCAGTATAGAACCTCTAAGTGATAGGAGAGTTAGTACTCTCATCTCAGAACTCGATATGCTAGGTGTGTTGAGGAGTGAGGTCGTAAGCCTAGGTAGATATGGTAGAACTAGAAGGATAACGATTATGACCCCTCTGGATGAAGTACAGCAAGTAATAGAGAGTGATGAACTACTCAGATCTCTTTTAAACCATAAGCCTATGGTTGTAAAAGATAAGTATGGTTTGTAAAGTCGGTAAAAACTCTTAGTATAGCTGTATCATTATCTTGGATAGTGTAGAGGTCATGGAACTGCTGAGGAAGAAGATTGTTGAAGAAGCTTTAAGAGAAGGATACAATCTAACTGCTGAGGCCGTATCCATAATCGAGTCTCAGCAGAAACCTCTAGAAACACTTAGACAGATTATCAATTATCTGAGAACAAGTAGACCAGAAGTTATTGTGGTTGATTCAAGTCATATCATGGAAGTAGGCTTAAAGACTACTGAAGCTGGATACATAGTCTCCGATATAATGATTGAGAAAGAACCTCTGGAAGAATGGGCTCCGAAGATTGAGGTGGATGATAGATTCCTGAAGAACTACAAGATTGAAGGAAGTATAGCAGAATTCCAAAACTATTTCAAGAGTAGATATATGAAGTTAAAGAGCATACTTCAGAAGAGAGGAGAACCTTTCTCGAAGATAATCGATGTATTAAAGAGCCCTAAGGGAAGCGAATCCACATTAATAGTTATGTTACTAGAGAAGGTTGAGAAAGAACAATCAATAATACTCCAGGTTGAAGATGATACTTCTACAGTTAAGCTCGTGGCCTCTAGGAAGGATAGTGAGCTAACAAGGAAGATTGAAAGACTTCTAGTAGATCAAGTCTTAGGAGTCAGAGTAGTTAAGATTGATAATGCATTGTTTGTTAAGGATGTTTTCATGCCTGATGTACCTTTAAAGTGGAGGAGCGTGAACGAGGATGCTCCAGAAGTCTATATAATCTTAATCTCAGACCTCCATGTAGGTAGTAGAAGTTTTAGGAGAGACCTGTGGGAGAACTTTCTAGATTGGTTAAGTAATCCACGCGACCCTGAAGTTAAGAGGATTAGGTACATGATTGTTGCAGGAGACATCGTTGACGGTGTAGGCATCTTTCCCAAGCAGGACAGAGAGCTTGAATATACCTCAGTTATACAGCAGATGGAAGAAGTAGCTAAACTTCTCTCTGAAGTACCTAAAGAGATCAAGTTGATAATCTCTGTTGGAAACCATGACCCTGTAGTGAAAGCCCTCCCTCAGCCTCCTCTACCTAAAAAATATAGAAAGATGCTGGAGAAATATAGAGAGTATATCTTCGTGGGTAATCCTGCATTAATCAGGGTTGAGGATAGAAGAATACTTGTATATCATGGTCAAAGCTTAGATGATATTATACAGCATCTTCCAAATGCATCATATTCTATACTAGATAGAGAGATTAGAAGTGTTCTTGAAACACTAATTCAATGTAGGCATCTTGCACCAATATATGGTGAGAATACACCTATCCTACCTACTCCTGAAGACCTGCTGGTCATAGAAGATATCCCGGACATACTCCATACAGGTCATGTACATGTTGCATATGCTGGGAATTACCGTGATGTAGTCTTAGTTAATAGTGGAACATGGCAGGAGCAGACAAGCTACCAGAGGGAAGTAGGATTGGAGCCAACGGTTGGAACAGCAGTATTGGTAAACTTGAAAACATTATCGGTTAAGCTAAAGAAGTTTACATAAAAGATGTTGTAGTCCTAAGCTTACTTTTGAAAACTATCTCTACGTAGCTTGTACTTGGTTTTATCTTCTTAAAGGGTGTACCTGTCCCTTCATAGAATTTTGTAAAGAACTCGTATAAATGGAGCCTGAGAGCTTGGATGAATACCATTAACCCCTCTAGAGCCATGATTCCAAGGTTGCCTATTATTAGGATGGGTAAGCTGTTCCATCCTAGTGCATGCCATGAAGCATTAAGTAGCATCAGTAGTGCTGAGTGAACAAGCAGGAGTACTGTAATCCTAACATAGCTAAGACTATTAGACATAAAATGTATTATATTCTCTAATACTTCAAGTAACCCTCCACCTATTAATCCAACTATTCCCTTCTTCTTGAAGGCACCTTCTATTACCGCTCTACCTAAGATTATTATAAATATGCTTGAAACTGCTCCTCCAATTGCTATTGGTGCAATATTCTTTGTCGGGATACCTAGGTACGGTACGGGGTTCTCTGAAGACATTATTCCACCCATGTCTCCGCCTGCTCCGAAAAAGCATAATGCGAAAAGTATTCCGAAGATATACATGGTTATTGTTGGAAGCCTAGCAGTAAATGCCTCGATGTATTCTCGATGTTTTAAGGCTTTCTTAAAGCTTAGAGTATAGCCTGTTGTTAAATGCATAGCCCCTAAAAATAATGTAAACTGTATAAGCTTGAGTACTTCAACCATGTTAAACCGAGTTCCTTCACCATGTTCTTCAACTAGATGGAGTACTTCAGGCTTAGGGAATGGAAAATGTATCTTGAACCCAAAAGCTTCCCCAAGTATGAACCCTGCTACAGCTGCAGATATACCTAGAATAGTGAGGAGTTTAGCCCACTGCTTAAGGTTCTCTCCGGAAACCCTCTTATACACGAATAGCCCAAACAATGCAAGCACTAAACCTTGACCTAAATCTGCAAACATTATACCATAGAATATTGAGAAGAATACTGCTATGTATGGTGTAGGGTCGACTTCATCGCTTCTAGGATATCCTTGAATCAATGTAATATTCTCGAAACTCTTAACCACGCCCTTATTTTTTAAGAGGGTTGGAGAACGATGTTCACGTCCTCCATCTTCTTCCTCGAAGAATACTCCATACCTCTCTCCAAACCTTGACTCAAACTCTTTCTTCATATCTCTTGGAATATACCCATTTATCAGTTTAAACCTCTTTAACCTGCTTTTTCTTCCAAGGCGATCTAGAAGTTCTTCAACTACTTGCACGGCCTCTCTTGATGCTATAATCCTCGGCCCGGCCTGTTCTTTAATCTTAACAAGGCTTTCTTCAGCCTTCTTCAAATCTTCTTCAAGCTTCTTCTCTTTCTCAACGATTAGATTGTATGCTTCATTGATATTCTGTGGAAGGTCTGGAGGTATAGTGAAAGGCTTAACGCCGAACCCTCTTAAAACTCTATCAACCCTCTCTTCCTCTTCTCTCAGAGATACTATTAAGAGTGCTGAGTAATTCTTACCGATTGGAGTATCTGTAATGTGAGATGTAGGTAAACTCTTCTTAATCTCATCAACGCTTCTACTCTCAACTACTGTGAAGACAGCATAGAATCTCTTAAGCTTCTGAAGTCTAGATGGGTCTATATTGAAGTCGAGCAGGGTCTTAAGAGTAGAATGGAGAATCTCAATATGCTTAAGTTCCTCTCTTATCCTCCTCTGACTCTCCATAGACTCTCTAGCCTCACGTATGAGCGGCTCAGCATCACTCTTCAACTTCGAAATTAGCTCTTCAATATCTTCAACTTCTATCCTCTCTCTATATACACGGTAACTCTTAACAAGCTGATTTATTACCCCAGCCTCTACAGATATATTGAGTGAAGATATCAACGTATCAAGCTCTAGACTTAGTCTCCGTAGAACATCATATGCTTTCCTAACTCTTTCATCTAGTCCCTCCTCCGTCTCCTCAGCATGAAACCACTCAAAATCATAAAGCTCTCTAATAACCTCAGTAAGCCTATGCTCAGGAACTACCAGTACAGTCTTCACAAGCTCTGTAAGCCCCAAAGAAGACCTCCCTTAACCCTGCTAAATACATCTAATTGTATGCACAATATAAACATCAATAATGCATCTGTAATAGTATTCAGGGAGAACAAAATGTCAGGTTAGCATTCTCTTTCTGTTAATAATTTAGGCAGCAATGAGTGGTTCTCATTACCTATTCTCTTAAAGACTTGATAAGTAATCCTACTAGTAATATTGCAATTAATATAAGACTTATCCCAAAGATAATATTAGTTGGCTCGGAAAATAATATTGTAACAGTCTTCGTACTTTCAATCTTTGATGTTACTATATGTGTTATTATTGTCGTATAAGTGAATATGCTGCTAATAACTAAAGTGGTAGCGGAGACTGAGATGGGAGTAGTTTCTATAAAAGTTGATGTGAATTCTCTGGATAAACGAATTTTTACGTTTTGATCTTGATATTTGATATTTCTTCAAATTTTTCATCACTTAATTTGATGTTGCTATTCTAAGATCATAGAAGCCTTCATTAACATGTTCTGTCTCCGCCGTTTTTAAAGGTTAATATTAAGAAAATACCTGGAGATGAAGGTCTTTCAGTTTCACCTGTACGAGCTACTGCATATCGTATCATTCCAGCTGATTCGTCAATGGATTTAAACCCGGTGATTGGATTTGGTCCAAAAAGATCTCCGACTTAAACGTTAGTTAATTCAAATATTAGTGGATCATATTTCAATACGATCTCTCCACCGCTAATTCCATAGATTTGAGGATTAACTTTGACAGAAATTGTAAAGATTTCACCGGGCCTCACTTCATATTTTGAAGATTCAATGATAACTTTTACTTCATTCTCCACTGAAATAATTGGTAAAAAGATAGTTAAAGTTATTAGAGTTATAACAATGCTAGGAAATATTATTGCTGGCTTTCTAGGTTAATCTTACTGAGTCGATCCTCCATAATTGGCACCTAATATTGCTAAATCTCTATAATCAACTATGCCGTCATTATTAAGGTCAGCTTCATCTTTGTAACCAAGTTCACTCTTTGATTTCCCATATGATGAACCTAGTATCGCAAGGTTTCTATAATCGACTATACCATCTCCGTTGATAACTCCTAAGAGAGTATTTGATATCTTCACAATAAATTCTTGAATAGTTATTCCTTCGATCTCTTGAAACATTTCATCAGATAGCTTAACAATTATTTGAATCGTATATTCTCCTACTCTAGCTCGGGGTAAAGCTTTGAATAATATAAAGGCGAGTGTCCCATTAGATGTAGGAGGAACGGTATATCCAGCCCTACTCAACGCATAAACTAACGTTCCATTTACATTATCTATTTGCTTTGTTCCTTCTAGAGGGTTTATCCCTAATAGATCTCCTGGTGTGATATCTATTATCTTGAGAGCATCTGGGTCAAACTTTAATGTTAGCTCACCCCTACTATTACCATACCTTTTGGAGATGACACTAACATTTAAGATAAATTTACTACCTATTCTAGCCTCGATCAATGGAGGATGAACAATTACAACTGGTTTTTCGGTTTTGTTATGTTAATGTTTACACTTCTTGTTACATTAAAAGACCGTGTTTTTACAGTCCTCCCCAGGCCTTAAATGTAAATGTATAAGCACCTTCAGATAAATTTCCTAATTCATATCTTTGGGAAAAATTAATTATCATTAATGCTGAAGGCCCTGTCCATTCTATGATCTTTATATTCAAATAGAATTTGTTTCCTTCCTTTTGAATGCCTCCCCAATCTATTATTCTAAAATCTGTACTTGGAAGAGTAAGAATAATATCAAGAAATATGTTGCCCGCCCTAGTATTAGCCAGTATTCTGACTTGTTCAGAGAGTGGAATGTAGGGTATCCATCGATGGGTATCTGAAGTAGTTTCATTGTAATAAGTTGTAGTTGTTGTCGTAGTATTATGAAAACTTGTTACTGTTGTAGTTGTAATATTTGATATAGTGAGATTCCCCATATGGAAGGGATGCATAATCGTTCTAATTTGATTATAATTTTCTTCGGATAATACACTATAGTTAAAAGCTATGTTATAGGATAAAAACTAACAATCACTAAGAGAGTAGCTATGATACGATATTTTATGATAATATTTTTCATAGCTATTTTGAAGTATAACATGAGAGGCTAATAAATTTTCCTTCAAGATTATACCATGTTCAACGGTCAGGCAAATTATTTATATAGCATAGTTTAAATCTCATTATTCTTGTATAACTGGTTCTTCCCTGTATGAAAATAATTCAAGTGTCTTGAGAGTAAAGGATTGCTTGAGTATGTTTATTTCCTAGCTTTCTTTTATGATATATTGGCTTGAAGGTTGTAGTTATTGGTTCTAAGCCGTTTGTTTCTGGTTTTAGGCTTTCAGGTGTTGGGGGGATAGAGGTAGTTACGCCTGAAGAACTGGTTAAGGAGGTTGAGAGAAATATTGTTAGAGAAGATGTTGGGTTAATCATAGTTGATGAAGATCTTTCTAAGCATGTTAGAGATAGGATAAATAGGATTAGAGCTGAGCGTGCAGTACCACTAATCTATGAATTATCTGGGATTAGACTTGAAAAAGAAAAAATAGATTATAGAGCAGCTCTTAGAAAGATACTTGGGGTATAAAGCTAGATGATATTGATATATTGAGTATAAATTGTAGCATCAGTATAAGGTGTTGGGAGCGTGTAATATTGGTTATGCACGGTCTAGCGAAAGTAGTTGATGAGGTTGCTGAGAAGATCGTTGAAAGCCTTGATTCTTCTTTTCAAGAATTATCTAGAGATGTTAGAAAGATTGTTGAGAGAGAGCTTGAAGAGACTTTAAGGATTGTTGATGAAATGGTTGAGCAAGCTGAGAAGAGAGGTGAGATGATAAAGTCTAGGATACAAAGCTTAACCCAAGTAAAGATTAGAGGGAAGAAGCTTGAACAACTTGAAGAATGTGTAGATGAAGTAATTAAGAAAGTCTTGGAGATAATAGAGGAGAAAGCAGGTAGAGGAGAGCTAGATAAACATCTTGAGAAGATGCTTGAAGAAGCTATAGATATAGTTAATGTTAAGAAAGTCAAGGTTTACACCAACGAGTATCTTAGAGAGAGCTTAAGAAGAGTTTCAGAAAATGTATCAAGGAAGAAAAATATAGAGATAACAATATTAGATGAACCTGTTGAAACAGTATTCGGGATCATAGTTAAGAGTATGGATGGTTCAATAAGCTTCGATAATAGGATTGAGACAAAGCTGGAGAGAATAAAACCACAGATAAGAAAAACAGTGGCCACATTTATATCGTAGAGTGGCTTGGAAATTCTTAATAATTCTAGGAATGATGTTTAATCGAAATGTATAGTCTAGGGGTAAAAAGGAGAAGCAGTGTTATAGTTGAAGGTGTAGAGCGTGCACCTCACCGTGCTCTCCTTAGAGCTTTAGGATTAGTTGACGAAGAATTCTCTAAGCCCTTAATCGCTATAGCCAACTCGTGGAATGAAGTCGTCCCAGGTCATGTTCATTTAAACATTCTTAGTCGGAAGATTAAAGATGGTGTAAAAAATGGTGGAGGCACTCCACTCGAATTCAATACTATAGCTGTATGCGATGGTTTAGCTATGGGTCATGAGGGCATGCGTTTCAGTCTTGTTAGTAGAGAACTAATAGCTGATAGTGTTGAGATAATGATTGAAGCACATAGATTTGATGGATTGATTGCATTATCAAGCTGTGATAAGATCGAGCCTGGGATGATGATGGCTGTGGCCCGCCTCAACATACCATCGATATTCTTGAATGGTGGACCAATGTACTCAGGGAGACTCGGAGATAGGAGACTAAGCACAGGAGACGTATTTGAAGCGGTTGGAAGATACTCTGCGGGAAAGATGACCCTTGAAGAATTAAAGCTTATCGAGAAGTATGCTTGCCCAGGTCCAGGATCATGTGCTGGATTGTATACTGCGAATACCATGGCTATACTCTTTGAAGCTCTTGGAATGATGCTTCCGGGAGCTTCAACTATTCCTGCTTTAGATTCTAGGAGGCTTGAAGCAGCATATAAGACAGGATTAACGCTTATGAATATGCTTGAAACAAGCTTAAAACCTCTAGACATACTTACATTTGAAGCATTTGAGAATGCTATTGCAGTAGATGCGGCTATGGGCGGGTCAACAAACGCTATCTTACACTTACTAGCTATAGCTAGGGAAGCAAAAATAAAACTAACATTAGAAGACTTTGATAGAATAAGTAGGAAGACTCCGTACATTGTAGACTTGATACCTGGAGGTAGACATCCTGTAGAAGACCTTGATAAGATTGGGGGATTACCAGTAGTAATGAAGAAGCTTCTAGATGGAGGTCTCATAAATGGTGAAGCATTGACAGTAACAGGGAAAACGGTTAAAGAAAACCTAGAGGATTTTAAGCCTCCGGTAAGAGAGACAGGAGAAGTAGTTAGAGAACCTAGTAGCCCAATATCTAGGCAGGGGTCCATAGTAATCTTAAAAGGTAACCTAGCACCTGAAGGAGCAGTAGTAAAGATAAGCGGTGTAAAGAACATATACCATAAAGGTCCAGCGAAAGTCTATGATTCAGAAGAAGAAGCATTTAATGCAGTAATAGATAAGCAGATAGAAGCTGGAGACGTAGTAGTAATCAGGTATGAAGGACCACGTGGAGGACCTGGGATGAGAGAGATGCTCTCAGTTACAGCAGCTATAGTCGGCCAAGGTCTAGGAGATAAAGTAGCATTAGTCACAGATGGAAGATTCTCAGGGGCCACAAGAGGCTTAATGGTTGGACATGTATCCCCTGAAGCAGCAGTAGGTGGGCCAATAGCAGCTCTAAGAAACGGGGATACTATTACTATAGATGTTCCAAGCAGTAGGATTAATGTAGAGTTAGATGAGAATGAGATAGAGAAGAGGCTTTCAGAATGGTCTCCACCGAAACCGAGATACACTTCTGGGATACTTGCTAGATACGCTAAGTATGCTCTTTCAGCATCTCTTGGAGCAGGACTAGAATAGCTTTCTATTAAGAATCTTAGCTGAAGCTTTACTAACCCTATCTAGATATTCTTTCATAGTGTATACTCTAAGGATTTCATAGATTTCTGAAGTAAATTTAAGGAGTGGGGAGATGTATTCTCTCAGTATTGTTTTTCCATCTTCTTCTACGTAGAACTCTATCCTGTCTTGGTCAACATAGGGTAGAGGTGGAATGTATGGTGTATCTATCCAGACATATTCATGAGGAACTCCAGCTTCTCTAGCAATCAATTCTTCGATATTCTTGATTGCTTCAGCATTCCTAATCAATTCAAGGTGTTCTCTTCTTTCATATACTCTGTACTCGTATGCAACTTTCGGTAGTATCCTCTTCTCGATCTTTCTTACTATTTCTCTTGTCTCTTCGTTTTGATGCATGAGACACCATACTGTAAAGTCATCATGACCTAGATATTCTTCAATACTCATACGGGGGAAATCAAGTATATCTCTAAGCATCCTAACACCTCTCAAGAACATTGTTTGTACAGCTCTAACAGTATGATGGAAGTAGATATTCATGAAGCTCTGATATCTCGCTATAGCTAATTCCTCCAGAACCCCTAAAGCCCTAGTACTTAACGCAACTCTCCCATCGATCAACCTACTCGTATATATTATTCTAGCAATATCTATTACACCGTAGAAAGCACCCGTGAAGTAGGAATCTCTAAGAAGGAAATCCAGCTTATCTACATCTACCGGACCACTAATAATGCTTCCAAGAGGATCCCTCTTCTCAAGTATACTTTCAACATCTTTAACTGATACACCACACTTCTCAATACTGCTGGATACCTCGTTATCTTCTTCTAGTATCCTCAAAGTCATGTCTTCATGGGTTAAACCCTTCTCTCTAAGCAACGTCTCTAAGAGATGAGAGTATGGTGTATGACCTAGGTCGTGGACCAGCCCTGCAATAGTTAAGACTTTAAGCTTATACTCATCTAAACCAAGCTTTTCCCCAAACATCCTAGCTAGATGCATACATCCAAGAGAATGGTCAAACCTAGAATGCCTAGCCCCTGGATAAACTAAGTAGACGAAGGGTAGCTGGCTAATCCTCCTAAGCCTCTGGAAAGCAGTTGAATCAACAATCCTTAACATATCTTCATCTAAAACAATATATCCATGGACGGGATCCTTGACGAGCTTAAACTGTCTCAATGTCTTAAACTTCTCCAATCTAGACCAGACAATAGTATCCTTGGAAGATATAAAAGAATACTCGGGTAACCCTGGGTTGAAATATCCTAGGACGGGAAGAGAACTAGATAAATCAGCTTTATTTATCAGGGTATGATAAGCTTTCTGGGAGCTGAAAACTGCCTCTATTTAGCGTAAGTTTATTAACTATAATAGCTTCAGTAATGTTGATGCCAGAGAAGCTGTACATAACTGGCGAGGTTGCGAAGATCTTCGGTTTTCCTATGTGGCTGTGAAGAAGTGGGCTTGTTCTGGGAGGATCTATGGAGCTAGAAGTCATAAGAAGCATATTATCGTGGCGGCGGTTGAAGATGCTGTTAGAGACTGTTAAGCTGACAGCAGGCTTT